>JAAXZE010000132.1 GCA_012720075.1 Clostridia bacterium | reverse complement strand
GTACACCAGCTTATAATCGGCGGCGCCCAGATTTTCATGGGCGGCAAACTTCCCGTACTGGGCGCTGTCAATCATGCTTTGAGGGTGCTCAATCCGTACTCCGACAGCAAAAGCCTTGGGGCTTAACTTGACACCTTTTTCATAAAGCATCTGAAAGGTATCCCGGGCACTGTGACCAATGGCCAAAATTACCACTTCTCCCTCTAAAACTTCCCGGTCATTTATCATTACACCTTGAACCCTCTGTTCCTTAATAATTATATCTGTCACCTGAGAATTAAATCGTATTTCTCCGCCCAAACTGATAATCTTACGGCGAATATTTTTTACCACTTCTTTTAAAATGTCGGTTCCTATATGGGGCTTATAGGAGTAAAGGATTTCTTCCGGGGCTCCGTGATTGACCAATTCTTCAAGGACTTTGCGGCACCTGGGGTTTTTGATTAGTGTGGTAAGCTTGCCGTCGGAAAAAGTGCCGGCTCCCCCCTCCCCAAACTGCACATTGGAATTTTTATTAAGGATTCCTTTAGTCCAAAATTCTTCCACAGCTTTTGAACGGGCTTCCACATCTTGGCCCCGTTCCAGTAAAACATGCCGGTAGCCCATCTGAGACAAAATTAAACCGCAGAACAACCCGGCCGGCCCGGTTCCGACGATAATCGGCCGATTATTTAAAGGATTGGTGCCCGGCTCAACATATTTATAAGATAAATCAGGGGTTAAAATAACCTTATTTTTATTTTTCTGGATGATTTTATTTTCATCTTTTACTTTCACATCAACGGTATAAACAAAGTAAACCATCTCAGCTTTTCGGGCATCCACCGATTGCTTAAAAATCTTGTAATCCAACAAATCCTTGGGTGATATGTGTAGATGCCTGAGGATTTCTTTTTCCAAAGCATCCTTTTGATTTTTGGTCACGGCAATTTTTATTCCCGATAATCTCAGCAATATTAACAACTCCTGTATTAGTTACTAGCTACTAGTTACTAGTGACTGGTGATGTGTGATAGTGTGCCAGTGTGTTAGTACGTTAGTATGTCACAATGTCACGGTGACACGATGTCACGTTAATATTAACCTCTATCCAGCGAAGCGAAACCTTAACCTGCTCTACTTCATATTACCCGAATTTGCCATATTTCGTCCAGACACTATTATAATAAGAAAACTCCACCCTCCATTCTCAATTCTCCATTCCCAATTCTCCATTCTCCATTCTCAATTCTCCATTCTCCATTAATATCACCCTCCCAGTGGCACATCCTGCTCCTGATACCATTCCAATGCCCGGTAAAACTGCTCAGGCTTAAAATCAGGCCATAGCTCATCTATTACATAAAAATCGGCATAGATGGATTGTACCGGTAAAAAACCGCTTAATCTCCTCCGGCCTCCCCAGCGGACAATCAAGTCAATACGGGAAATGTCAGATGAAGCAATGCTTTTTATGAGACTGTCATAACTCCAATCACCTTGAAAAGACTTTTTCCTTAAAGTATAATTTAAATCCCAATTCCAGCCATAGTTAACAAGAAAGTTGACTTTTATCAAGCCCCGGCCAAACTTAACCCTCCTGGTAAAAGGCAAAAGTTCTTTAGGAAACATGGGCGATTCGGTATTTCCTACCACCAGCAATTGGGCATCCCGTTGGGCCAGTTTCATTACCGCATCAACACAGGCTTTTTGAAAGGCTTTTGTTTGTTCTGCCGGGCGTTTTGTATTATCCTGGGTAAAGCCATAAAAAGTTATTTCCTCTATGCCTAATTCCAAACATATTTCATATAGCTCAAAACCAGGCTCTATGCCAAATTGATACCCGGCTTGTTTAGGCAAACCTCTGCTTTGGGCCCACCTTCTGTTGCCATCAGGTATAAAGCCTATATGTTTCGGCAGTCTTTTAAAAACAGGAATATTCATAACCCACATCCATTCTCTAAAGTTTTTTACTAATATTCCACTTTGTTCCATTTTTTATTTATCAAAATGGGCAAAAAATCCTAGCTTTTGGAAAAACTAGGTCAGATTGTTGAAAAACCATATTTATCATCAACAAAAAGCCGGCTCAAACAATTTTAAGGAATGAACTCGGTGGCTTCGGGAATTATCAAAACTCCCCGGCACTTAATTGAAAATTTAGTTACGTTTATTAATTATTCTTTTATTTTTATTCATTATTTTTTAAAAGATAAAAAATTGATAGTTTCAATTAAGTGCCGGGTCAAACAGTTGATAATTCTTTTCCTCAGCCACCTGCGTTCTTTTTATAAAATCTCGCTAACCCTTTTCTTATGATAATAAGTCTTATAATTTTTTGCTAGCATTTATTAATATAGCTTTATCTGGAATCAAAAAGGGTGTGAACTTTTGTTCACACCCTTTGGATGAATTAGCATCCTTCGGCCATTCTCTTATAGATTTCGTATCTTTCCTTAGCAGCTTTTTCAGCTTGTTTGAACAGTTCTTCGGCAACTTCGGGGAAGGATTGTACTAAGGAAGCATAACGTACTTCGCCCATTAAGAATTCTCTGAAGTTACCGGTAGGCTCTTTGGAATCCAGGATGAACGGATTCTTGCCTTCTTCTTTAAGAAGCGGATTGTATCTCCATAAATGCCAGTAACCGCATTCAACAGCCCGTTTCATTTCGTCCATAGCGCTGCCCATGCCGGCTTTGATACCAAGGTTAATACATGGAGCATAAGCAATGATTAGGGACGGACCAGGATATGCTTCAGCTTCGGCAATAGCCTTCAGAGCTTGGTTCATGTTGGCGCCAATGGCAATCTGAGCTACATAAACATAACCGTAAGAAGTAGCAATCAGACCCAGATCTTTCTTCTTAATCTTCTTACCGGATGCAGCAAATTTAGCAACTGCAGCAACCGGAGTAGATTTGGAAGACTGACCGCCGGTATTGGAATAAACTTCGGTATCAAATACCAAAACGTTTACATCTTCACCGGAAGCTAAGACATGGTCTAAACCGCCATAACCGATGTCATAAGCCCAGCCGTCGCCGCCTAAGATCCATTGAGATCTCTTCACTAAGAAGTCTTTCCGATCAGCAATTTCTTTTACAACCGGATTATTTTCTTTGTCAAGCAAAGGCAAGATCTTTTGGGCAGCTTCTTTAGAAGCCTTGGCATCATCTTTACCGGCCAACCAGGCTTGGAAAGCTTCTTTTAATTCAGCGGAAATATCCAGAGTTAATGCTTCTTCCATTAACATAGCAATTTTTTCTCTGATCTTCTTGGTAGCCAGAACCATACCCAAGCCAAATTCAGCGTTATCTTCAAACAAGGAGTTAGCCCAAGCCGGACCTTTGCCTTCTTTGTTGGTGCAGTATGGAGTGCTGGGTGCCGAACCACCCCAGATGGAAGAACATCCGGTAGCATTGGCAATCAACATTCTGTCGCCGAATAACTGGGTGATCAGTTTGGCATAAGGTGTTTCACCGCAACCGGCACATGCGCCCGAGAACTCAAGGAGTGGTTGGGCAAACTGACTGCCTTTAACAGTTTCAATATTCCAGAGATTATCTTTAATTGTTATCTTATCAGCAGCATACTCCCAGTTAGCAGCTTCTTTTTCAACTTGCTCTTCTACCGGCTTCATTACTAAGGCTTTTTCCTTGGAAGGACAAACGTTGGCACAACTGCCGCAGCCTGTGCAATCCAGCGGGCTTACTTGAACTCTGAATTGTAAGCCTTCCAATTGTTTACCGATAGCTTTCTTGACGACAAAACCTTGAGGAGCATTCTTAACTTCTTCGTCATTGAGCAAGAACGGTCTGATAGCTGCATGAGGACAAACATAGGAACATTGGTTACATTGGATACAGTTTTCCGGAATCCATTCGGGAACATTAATGGCAATCATCCGTTTTTCATAAGCAGCAGTTCCTTGGGGGAATGTTCCGTCTTCTCTGCCCACAAAGGTGCTGACCGGCAGCTTATCGCCTTGTTGAGCATTCATTGGTTCAACTACATTCTTAATGAAGTCAGGAACATCTTTGGTAGCAGCAACTTCTTCCAAAGCTTCAGCTTGAGCCCAAGATGCAGGAACATCAACTTTGATCAAGGCTTCAGCGGCTCTGTCAACAGCAGCATAGTTCATATTTACAATCTTTTCGCCTTTCCTGCCGTAGGTTTTCTTAATGGCATCTTTAATATATTTCACTGCATCGTCATAAGGTATTACATTGGCTAATTTAAAGAAGGCCGATTGCATTACCATATTGATGCGGCCGCCCAAGCCTATTTCCTGGGCAATTTCTACAGCGTTAATGATATAGAAGTTAATATTATTTTCGGCAATATATTTCTTCATTTTAGCCGGCAGTTTTTCGTCCAACTCTTCAGGTTTCCAGGTGCAGTTTAAGACAAAGGTTCCGCCGGGTCTCAAACCTTCCAGAATATCGTATTGATAAACATAAGAAGGTTTATGACAAGCTATAAAGTCAGCAGTGTCAATCAAATAAGTGGACTTTATGGGTTTTTCACCGAAACGGAGGTGAGAAATAGTGACACCGCCGGACTTCTTGGAGTCATAAGCAAAATAACCTTGGGCATATAGGTCTGTATTGTCACCGATAATTTTAATGGCGTCTTTGTTGGCACCAACGGTACCATCGGAACCAAAGCCCCAGAATTTGCAGGTGGTTGTTCCTTTGGGTGCAGTATTGATTTTTTCTCCGAGAGGAAGGTTGGTAAATGTTACGTCATCAACAATACCAATAGTAAATCTGTCTTTGGGATTGTCTAACTTCAGATTGTCAAACACAGCTTTAAGTTGTGTGGGAGTTACGTCTTTGGAACCTAAACCGTAACGGCCGCCTACAATTACAGGAGCATCTTCTTTGCCATAGAATAAGGAACGCACATCTAAGTATAAGGGTTCGCCAATGGCGCCGGGTTCTTTGGTTCTGTCTAAAACAGCAATTTTCTTAACTGTTTTGGGCAATACATTAAAGAAGTATTTTTCAGAGAAAGGACGGTATAAGTGTACTTTGATTACCCCGACTTTTTCACCTTGGGCATTCAGGTAATCAACGGTTTCTTCCAATGCTTCACAAACCGAACCCATTGCAACAACAACACGTTCAGCATCTTCAGCACCATAATAATTGAACGGCAAATAAACTCTTCCTGTTATTTTGCTGATTTCATTCATGTATTCGGCTACGACATCAGGTACTCTTTCATAGTATGTATTTGCAGCTTCCTTAGCTTGGAAGAAAATATCCGGGTTTTGAGCAGTACCTCTTAATACAGGGTGTTCAGGATTCAAAGCTCTGTCTCTGAAAGCTTTAATAGCATCATGGTCAACTAAGTTATTGAAAACTTCATAGTCAATTACTTCGATCTTTTGAACTTCATGAGAAGTTCTAAAACCATCAAAGAAGTGCAGGAAAGGCACCCGGGATTTAATGGCGGCCAAATGGGCAATACCGCCTAAATCCATAACTTCTTGCACACTACCGGAAGCCAGCATGGCAAAACCGGTTTGACGGCAAGCCATAACGTCTTGATGGTCACCGAAAATGGATAATGCATGTCCGGCGACAGCCCGAGCAGATACATGGAATACACCTGGTAATAATTCGCCGGAAATTTTATACATATTGGGTATCATTAATAATAACCCTTGGGAGGCAGTATAAGTAGTTGTCAAGGCCCCAGCTGCCAAGGACCCGTGTACAGCACCAGCGGCACCGGCTTCGGATTGCATCTCAATGACAGTTACTTCCTGACCAAAAATGTTCTTCTTCCCGTTAGCACTCCATTCATCTACCAGTTCAGCCATTGTAGATGAAGGGGTTATGGGGAATATGGCAGCAACATCGGTAAAAGCATAGGACACATAAGCAGCAGCGGTGTTGCCGTCCATGGTTTTCATAACCTTTTTCATACCTCTCACTCCTTTTTATTGTATAGATTTGTTTAAAACTTTTCGTACTACATAAAAGTACTACAATTCTAAAGACATTATACATTTTTGTCCCGACTTTGTGAATAATCCCACGATATTTTCTAATTTTCAGAAAAATATCATTTATTAAAGATTTTTGAAGTTATTTTCCGTTAATCCTGAAATTCAGGAAAATTTATGGCCTGCATAAACTTGACACAATATTTCGAAGGTTGTCTTTTAGGTCGACTTCCCAACTTATGTTATTTAAGGTTATAATAAAATTGGATTTTCTTAAAAGGAGCAAATTATGGAAGGAAAAAAAGTACGGATCTGGGAAATAGATTTTTTGCGGGGAATCGCCATTATTTTAATGAGTATTTTTCATCTTCTATATGATTTAAGCGAGTTTTATGACTATGATATAGATTACAATTCCGGGATTGTGGATATAATGGGCTTTAGCTCAGCGCTAATGTTTATCACCCTTACAGCTATAAGTTCATCTTTCAGCAGGAATAACTTTAAAAGGGCTGTTAAAATTTTGTTTTTCGCTTACTGCATTACCGGCATCACCTATGTTTACGATTCCAGTACATATATTAATTTCGGGATTCTCCATTTAATCGGTTTCAGTATCCTCTTATATCATTTTTTCAATAAATTTAGTTCACCTGTCCTAATTCTATTAGGGGTATTAATAATTATCACCGGCCATTATTTTGACAGCTTTACCGTAAACACCAATTTATTAACACCCTTTGGTTTAACCGGTCCCAATTATAAATCCTTGGATTACTATCCACTGTTTCCGTATTTTGGAGTATTTCTCCTCGGCATGGCTCTTAAGAATATTTTCTATCCGCAAAAAAGAAGTATATTCAAATTCTCCCTCTCATATAAAAACCCTATTATTATATTGGGAAGACATTCCTTATTTATATATTTAGCTCATCAACCCCTTTTTCTAGCTATTCTTTTTATAATGAACAAATTAAATCTTTTATAACCAATAACAATCCTTAAATTTTTTTATCCAAATTATAACGTTAAGGTGTCTTTAAAATTAATTGCACCTTTATAGAATGCTTTTCCCACTATTGCCCCTTCAATGCCTATATCATTTAACGCAGCTATTTGTCTCAAATCCTCCAGCGAAGATACTCCGCCGGAAATAACCACTTTCAGTCCTATTTCTTGAGCCAATTTTTTGGCCACTTCAAGATTAGGGCCTTTTAAAGAACCGTCCCGGCGGGTATCATTAAAGACCACTCGCTTTACACCCAGTTCTTTAAGATATTGGCCGATTTGCATAATTGACCAGTCGGTGGGCTGAATCCATCCTTCCACAGCCACCATGTCATTTCTGCCTTCGATACCCACAGCCACACGGTCACCGAATTCCCTGCAGGCTTGTTCTACCAGCTTGGGTTCCCGGGTTGCAATTGTTCCTAAAACCACTCGGGCCACACCTATATTCAAAACATCCTCAATATTTTTTAAATTACGAATTCCGCCGACAACCTGTAAAGGCAAATTAACCTCATTTATTATTTCCTTAATAACATCCAGATTTTCCGGCCGACCTCTAAAGGACCCGTCCAAATCGGTAATGTGCAGCATTTCTGCCCCCTGTTTTTTCCACCAATTGGCCACATCAACAGGGTCATCATTTCCAATCAATTCTTCCCACGCCGGTAAAGATAATACATGGACAAATTTGCCACACCGTATATCCATGGCCGGTATGACTACCATTACACAACATCTCCCTTATTCGTTATTCCGTTCTTTAAGTCTTTCCAGGATAAGTTTATACCCATCGGCCCCATAATTCAGGCACCTTTTCACCCTGCTGATGGTGGCGGTACTTGCCCCGGTTTCATTGGCAATATCGGTATAAGTCCTGTCTTCCGCCAACATTTTTGCTACTTCCAGCCGTTGGGCAATAGATTTTAGCTCACTTACCGTACAAATATCCTCAAAAAAACGGTAACATTCTTCTTCATTTTCTAATAACAAGATAGCTTCGAACAACTTATCGATAAAAGGATCTTTTAATTTGCTATTATACATCTTCCTTTCCGCCTCTCTGGGATATATCTGAATAATATTATTCTCGACAATTAAAAATTATCCTCTTTAATTATAGCTTTTAGTTTCTTTGATATTCAATTTTTCAAAAAGATAGATGTATAAAAATTTGTTATATTTTCCAAGTTTTTGTCTGATTTTTATTAGTATAGAATTCCTCCTGCCAATGCTGCCAGGATTATTAAAAGAATAGGGTGCATTTTAAATTTAATTATTCCCACCAAAGCAAAAACAGCTATAGAAATACTAATCCAGTCCAGTCCCAGAAAACCGTTTTGGGCAAAAAGAACTGTTTTCGCAACAAAAACGGCAGCCAATAGAATAAGGCTAATTACCACAGGACGGATTCCATACAGCAAACCTTTCATAACCGGGTGCTCACTAAATTTTTTAACGGCCTTGGCTATAAACAGCACAATAATAAAACTGGGTAAAGCTACACTGATTGTACTTACTGCGCCCCCCATTAAACCTGCCGTTTTAAACCCAACAAAAGTGGCCGTATTGACCGCTATAGGTCCGGGGGTGGCTTCAGCGACAGCAATAATATCAACAAACTCCTGGGCGGTTAGCCAATTATGAGCTTCTATCTCTTTCTGCACCAGGGGAATCATGGCGTATCCCCCGCCGAAACTAAATAAACCTATCTTAAAAAAAGAAAAAAACAGCTGTAAATAGACCATGATTAATTATCTCCTTTAGTATCCTGACTAAAAAGAAACACTTTATAAATAATTAAGCCCGCTATGCCTCCGATTATAATAGCAACAACAGGAGTAAGACGGAAATAAAATAACAGGAAAAAAGATATTACGGCTATTAAAAGGGTACCGTAATCGGTAATGCATGACTTAAACATTTTAAAAACCGCGGCAACAATTAAAGCCACCACTACCGCTCTGATGCCATAGAAAACCTTGAGCATTATCGCACTGTCACCGTACTTCATTAATAAACCGGCCAGGCTTAAAATAATCAGGAATGCAGGCAGTATCACACCTAAAGTGGCAGCAAATGCTCCCTTTATCCCGGCAATTTTATAACCAATAAAGGTGGATGAATTTATGGCAATAGCCCCCGGTGTTGACTGGGCTACAACTAAAACATCCACCATATCTTCTTCCCTTACCCATTTTTTTAAAGTGCATACCTCATGCTGCATTAATGGTATCATGGCATATCCGCCACCGAAGGTAAAAGCTCCTATTTTAAAAAAGGTAATAAATATTTCCCACAAAAGCTTCATCGCGCCATCTCCTAAAACATTTCTGAAAAAAATATTAAATTACTGAAGGGCTAAATTTGGTACTCTTTTATCCTTTCTTCATCCCATTCCATCCCAAAACCGGGTCTGGCGGGAACTTCTACTTTACCCGCCTTGCATTCCAAAGGTTCTCTAAACAGGGGCCCGGCCCAAGTCATCCATTCCATTTTTTCTGAATTATTTAATCCGGCCAGCAAATGGACGGCCAATTCCGGAAACAAATGAACGGAGACACTGACATTGTAATTTTCCAATAAAGAAATAATCCTTTTCCAACCGGAAATACCTCCGATCCTCTGCAAATCAGGAGTATAAACGCGGGATCCTCCGGCTTGGAGGAAGTTATGGAAGGAACCCACTCCATATAAATTTTCACCGGCAGCAATAGGAACGGATAATTTTTCCATTAAAACCATATAGCCTTCCAAATTATTGGCTTCTATGGGTTCCTCCAGCCAGTACAGCCCCAAATCAAAAAGTTTCGGAGCCATCTCTAAAGTCTGCTTTACCGACCATCCCTGATTGACATCACCTAAAATCTCTATTTCTTCTCCCACGGCTTTTCTTATGGCAGCCAAAACTTTAAGATCTTTTTGGGAATTCTCTCTCCCCAGTCGCATTTTCATTGCTTTAAAGCCTTGGGCAGCAAAACTTTCCGCCTGTTGTACCGCCACTTCAGGGGAGACCAACCATAATCCTTGGCTGGCATAAACATCTAAGGACGTCCGCTGACCTCCTAACAGGCGGTATAAAGGTTGATTCATACTTTTAGCCAGAATATCCCATAATGCCATGTCTATCATAGACAGGGCAAAGGTAGTAATTCCCTGTCCAAGAAGCTTGGCGCTCTCCCACATTTTTCGCCAGATTTTTTCAATGGAACGGGGGTCCTCGTTAACAACCACCGTTTTAAAAAAATCCAGACAAGCCCGGACAGCATTGGCACCATATTTATGAAAAGCTTGGGCATAAGAAATGCCGGTAATTCCAGCGTCGGTTACAACATCCAGCAGTACAAAAACCACTTTTTCCGAATGTCTGACACAAGAAACCACCGGATACTCCACAGGTATAGAAACAGCCCTGTGCTTAAGGTCAATAATTTTCATCATTGCCGCACCTCGTTTCTCTTCCGGTACTCCCTACATTATACAACAAATTTAGCCAATAAATTATAAAAGGGCGCATATTTTGCAATGCCCCTTTACATATTAAACAAACAATTTTTCATCCCACATTTGGCACAATCATGTCCCTTAGCATTAGGGGAAACATCTTTGCCTGCTCCGCAGAAGAAAGCCAATGATTTTAACGGGCTGAAAACAAAGGCTGAATTTAAAGAAACGTTTATTTCCATTAAGTTTAAGTTATCAAATATTTCTTTTTGAATATCTAAAGGAATAGTTCCTGTACCCGGTTCCAGTTTTTCAGTTAGATTCCACCCCTTTTTTCGGGCTTCCGACAGCACTTGACAAAATAACCGGTCACTGATTTTAAAAAGAATTTGGTCAGCCATTACTTCCAATAACATGGCTTCCCATAGCCGGTTTTCAGCAAAATATTCATTTATCTTTAGACTGATTTTTTCGCCCAGGGTCAAAAAGCATAATACAATTTGGCTGCAATTGGCAATTTCCTGAAACTTTAAAGTCGGTGGTATATCAATAAACTTGTAAACACCGGTAGGATTGAGATCATCCTTTATGCTTTCCAATAAACAATCATATAGTTGGGCAGTTTTCTGGTAAATGCCGCTCTCCGGCGAGCAACCCATAATTTTAAGAACCTTTTCCTTGTTTATGGTCAAATCAAAATTAGTAAAAACGGGCATAATTTCACCTTAGTCCAACAATAAATGTTACAGTCTATCAATATTTAAAAATAAAAATTGTAAAAAAACAAGCCTTACGGCTTGCACAAAAAAATATATAAATTATAGGGGGTTTATAATGATTTTTTGACCATTGTCAGGACATCAGAAATAGTTAATATTGTAATATTATTATGTTTATAATTTAATATTAATTCTACTATATTGTTTTCCACATTGCAACAAATGAAAACAAAAACAACTTTTTATGGAATATTACAATATTATATATTTACAAATATTTTTTTCTTTGCTATATTATAAGTATCCCAAACAAAACTCAATCTTTTTCTCTTTCTTCCCCTTTTTTATTTTATTTATTTTATAAAACCTCCTGGAACACAGGAGGTTTTCTTTTTGCCCGGTTCGCCGCAGACCAAAAAAGAAACCTGCAAATGCAGGTTTCTCAAGATAAAGCCTTAGCGCCAATATCCCGGCGATAATGGGCTCCCTCAAATTGGATATGTTTTATCCCCTGGTATGCTTTTTCAATGGCTTCCGTAATATCTTTACCTAAAGCCGTTATTCCCAAAACTCTGCCGCCGTTGGTTACTATACTTCCATTAGCTGACTTGGTTCCGGCATGAAAGACCAGAATTCCTTCCGGAACCTCATCTAAACCTTTAATGACCTTTCCTTTTTCATATTTTTCAGGATAACCCCCTGCAGCCATTACTACACAAAGGGCCGCTTCAGGAAGCCATTCAATATTAATATTATCCAAATTACCGGCAATAACAGCTTCCATTATCTCAACCAAATCGGTTTTTAAACGGGGTAATACCACCTGGGTTTCCGGGTCCCCAAAACGGGCGTTAAATTCCAAGACCTTTGGTCCCTTTTCCGTCAACATCAAACCGGCATACAAGACTCCTTGAAAAGGTCGTCCTTCTTGTGCCATAGCTTGGACGGTAGCTTCGAGAACGTCTTTGAGAACTATTTCATGGATTTCCGGGGTATAAACAGGTGCCGGGGAATACGCTCCCATTCCTCCGGTATTAGGTCCCTGGTCATTATCATAGATCCGTTTGTGGTCCTGAGCGGAAACCATAGGTCTTACACATTTACCGTCGGTAAAGGCCAGCATGCTTACTTCCTGGCCGGTCAAATATTCTTCGATTATTACCTTTCTACCGGCAGCCCCAAACTTATTACCCACCAAAATATCTTCAAGGGCAGCTTCCGCTTCTTCTTTGGTCAAACAAATCAGGACACCTTTACCGGCCGCCAAACCGTCGGCCTTTACCACACAAGGTACACCTATTTCCCTAATAAACCCTTGAGCTTCTTTATAATCGGCAAAAACCCCGTACCGGGCAGTAGGAATGTTGTATTTGGACATCAATCCTTTGCTGAAGGCTTTGCTGCCTTCTATTTCCGCCGCTTTCTGTGTGGGGCCGAAAACTTTCAAACCTTTTTCTCTGAATATATCGACAATACCTAAAGTTAAAGGCACCTCGGGACCGACAACAGTCAAGTCGATATTATTTTGAAGGGCAAAATCCAATAAACCATTTATATCTTCAGCGGAGATATCAATGCACTCAGCAATTTGACCTATGCCGGCATTGCCGGGAGCGCAATAAATTTTTTCCACTTTGGGGCTCTGCCCGATTTTCCAAACCAAGGCGTGCTCCCTGCCCCCTCCCCCTACAACCAGAATGCGCAATTTCCTTCACCTCCAATATTTTGTCCCTACGGGACAGGTTAAGGTTAAGGTTGAGGTTAAAGATTAGAGATTAAAGATTCACTCTGTTCGCCAAATGATTGTCGATGATCTATTGCAGGCAGTAAAAATTCATCTAAAATGGGTTTCCGATGTTTACCTTAACCTAGCGAAGGGAAACCTTAAACTCAAACCTAAGCATTAATGCTTAAAATGTCTAATGCCGGTAAAGACCATGGCAATTCCATGTTCATTGCAAGCCTGGATGCTTTCTTCATCCCTTATGGACCCGCCGGGTTGGATAATGGCGGTAATTCCCGCTTTGGCCGCAGCATCAATGGTATCCCTAAAGGGGAAGAAGGCATCGGAGGCCAAAACCGCACCCCTGGCTTTTTCACCGGCCTGTTTTAAGGCGATTTCAGCGGCCCCTACCCGGTTCATCTGCCCTGCGCCTACACCTAAGGTTTGATTGTTTTTGCTTACTACAATGGCATTGGATTTAACATGCTTTACAACTTTCCAGGCAAATAACAGTTGGACCATTTCTTCGGCCGCGGGTTTCTTTTCCGTGACAACCCGGAGGTCTCCTTCAGTTATTTGCACTTGGTCCCGTTCTTGAACCAAAAAGCCTCCGCCGACCTTTTCCACCCAATAATCTTTAGGCGGTTTACTGTAGCCTATCTCAATTAAACGCAGGTTTTTCTTGGCACTTAAAATTTCCAGAGCTTTATTGGAGAATTCAGGGGCTACAACGGCTTCCATAAAGGTTTCAACTATTTTTTCCGCCGTTTTGGAATCTACTCCCTGATTAAGGCCGATAATCCCGCCAAAGGCGGAAACGGGATCGGCTTCCAATGCCCTTTGGTAGGCTTCGGCTAATGTATTGCCCAAAGCGGTGCCGCAGGGGTTGGTATGCTTAATGATACAGGCGGCCGGGCTGTTTTTGAACTCCCGGACTACGGCCCAGGCAGCTTCTATATCGACTATATTATTATAGGAAAGTTCTTTGCCCTGTAGCTTCCGGGCGCCGGCAACGGTTCCCCTGGTTTTGCCGGGTAAAGCGTAAAAAGCCGCTTTTTGGTGAGGGTTTTCCCCATAACGGAGTTCCTGAATCTTTTTGCCACTAAGAACAAAACTCTGCGGAAAACCTTCTTTGCCCAATAAACCCGCCAAATAACCGCTGATGACCGAATCATAATAAGCGGTATGCTGAAAAGCCTCTAAAGCCAGTTCCATCCGGGTTTTTAGGGCTATCTCGCCTTTTTCCTTAAGCTCTTTTAAAACCTCCTGATACCTGGCGGGGTTTACCACAATGGCAACCCTTTGGAAGTTTTTTGCCGCTGCCCGGACCATAGTAGGTCCGCCGATATCGATATTTTCCACTGCATCTTCTAAGGTGACCTCATCTTTGTTAATAGTGGCTTCAAAGGGATAAAGGTTTACCACAACCAAATCAATAGGAGTTATACCCTGTTCTTTTAAGACGTTCATATGTTCCGGGGTATCTTTGGCCAGAATACCCCCATGGACATTTGGATGCAAGGTCTTTACCCGTCCTTCCAATATTTCCGGGAAACCGGTCACCTGGGAAATACCCGTTACTTTTATTCCTGCTTCTTTTAATACCTTGGCCGTTCCCCCTGTCGAAACTATTTCCCAGCCTAAGTTTACCAATTCCTGAGCCAATTCAATTACACCGGTTTTATCGGAAACACTGATAATGGCTCTTTTCATTATTACACCACCTTCTTTATTTATGGCTTATGGGATATACTGCATGTCCGCATGACGGCTCATGGGTAAAATGCAGGACGGCATGACGTCTACTGGGTCAGGACTGCACGTCTGCGTGACGGCTAACACGCCATCCTGAAATGTCGGCATGACGTCTTAAGGGTTAATATGCACGTCAGCATTATTTTTCAAAATATTAAAAACATCTTTTTCAATTATCCTAGTTTAACCTAATTAATAATAAAGCCGACCAAAAAAATTGCAAAGGAGACGTCATGCGGACCCTAACATTTGTCCCGTTAGCCGTCATGCTGACCCAGATTATTCACATAAAAGCCGTCACGCTTGACCAAAGAAATTAACCCTCAAGCCTAACCACCCTTCTCCCTCGAACTTCCACTTTTCCTTCCAAAACCAGCTTGACCGCTTCGGGATAAATCCGATGTTCTTCATTTAAAATCCGCTCTGCCAAAGTTTCCTCGGTATCAGCATCATATACAGGCACCACGGCCTGTAATATAATGGGGCCGCTGTCCGTTCCTTCATCAACGAAATGAACGGTACAGCCCGAATATTTAACTCCGTAGTCCAAGGCCTGCTTCTGGGCATGCAAGCCGGGAAAGGCCGGTAAAAGGGAGGGATGAATATTTATTATTTTCACCGGGGAATTATTGATAAAATAAGGGCTTAAAATCCTCATAAACCCTGCCAGGCAGACCAAATCACATTTATATTCCCTAACCTTGTCCAAAATAAACTGTTCAAAAAGCTCCCGGGTTTGAAAATCCTTTCTCTCCGCCGTAAAAGCCGGTATCCCGTGCTCTTTTGCCCGGCTAAGGGCTTGGGCACAAGGATTATCGCTGATAACAACGGCGATTTCCGCCTCCAGTTTTCTTTCCTTTATAGCATTTATCAATGCCTGCAGGTTAGAGCCCCTTCCTGAAGCCAACACAGCCAATCGATATTTCATAAGCCTTTACCCTCTTTATAGCTAACAGCTTTTTCTCCGGGGCCAATATAACCGATTTCGTAAACTTTTTCCTGAAGCTTTTTGCAACATTCTTTTGCCTTTTCGGCTTCTTCCCGATCCAATATTAAAACCATTCCTATCCCCATATTAAAGGTCCGGTACATCTCTTCGGGGGCAATCCGGCCTAATCTTTCCAAAAGTTTAAATACCGGCAATACCGGCCAAGAGTCCTTAAAAATAACCGCTTGACAGGTATCGGGCAAAACCCGGGGTATGTTTTCCGTTAAACCTCCACCGGTAATGTGAGCCATTCCTTTTACTTCACAAGCACTTAAAATTTTTTGGATAATTTTCACATAGATACGGGTCGGCTCCAAAAGCACATTACCCAGTTTCCCGTCCAGCTCCTCAATGTTTTCTCCTAAATACAAACCGGCCTTTTCCTGAAAAACCTTGCGGGCTAAAGAAAAACCGTTACTGTGCAAACCGCTGGAGGGAAGCCCTAAGATAATATCACCGGGTTTGATTTTACTCCCGTCAATGATTTTGCTTCTTTCCACCACGCCTACGGCAAAGCCCGCTACATCGTATTCACCGGCGGGGTAAAAGCCCGGCATTTCCGCCGTTTCACCGCCGATTAAGGCACAACCGGCCTGGCGGCAGCCTTCGGCAATGCCTGCAACGATTTCCTTGACTTGCGAGGGCTCTAACCGGCCTACTGCCAGGTAATCCAGAAAGAAAAGGGGTTCAGCGCCGGAAACCAAAATATCATTAACACACATGGCTACGGCGTCAATACCGATGGTATCATGCTTGTTCATCTGAAAGGCTATTTTCAGTTTAGTGCCTACTCCATCGGTGCCGGAAACCAGGACCGGCTCCTGATATTTTCTTGGATCTAAAGCGAACAGCCCTCCAAAGCCTCCCAGCTCGGTCATCACTTCAGGCCGAAAGGTGCTTTTCACTATGGGTTTAATAAGCTCAACGGCCTGATTGCCTTTGTCAATATTTACTCCCGCCTGGCTGTAGGTTAATCCTTGATCCGGGCACATAATTTTTCCCCCTTTCCCGTTTCTAAAATATGTTTACCCAATTCCTCCGGCGGAGGGATGACAATGGGGTAATCACCGTCTAAACATGCCGAACAAAAGCCTTTGGTTTTGCCCATAGCCTTAAATAAGCCTTTGAGGCTTAAATAATGTAGGCTGTCGGCATCAATGAATTTCCGGATTTCCTCCGGACTCATTTGGGCCGCTATCAATTGGTCCCGTTCCGATGTATCTATCCCATAATAACAGGGATACATGACCGGAGGAGAACTTACTAAAAAGTGGACTTCTTTCGCCCCGTTTTTCCTTAGCATTTCCACCAGCTTTTTACTGGTTGTGCCGCGCACAATGGAATCATCAATTACCGCCACTTTTTTGCCGTCGATTTCCTGCCGGATTGGACTGAGTTTTAAACGAACGCCGATTTCCCGCACTTTTTGCTCCGGCTGGATAAAAGTGCGGCCGGCATAACGGTTTTTTAATAATCCTTGAGAAAAACGAATTCCTGCCGTTTCGGCATAACCGATAGCCGCTGCCGTACCGGAATCAGGAACAGGGATTACTACATCCACATCCAAAGGCGCTTCTTTGGCCAGCTGACTGCCCATACATCTTCGGGCATGGTTAACGCTAATCCCGTCAATAACGCTGTCAGGCCGGGCAAAATAGATGTATTCAAAAATACAAAGGGCGCTTCTGTCTATGGGGAAAATTCGCCGGGAATTTATGCCCTTTTCATCAATAACCACAATTTCACCGGGTTCAACATCCCGGATAAGTTTGGCGCCTATTGTATCCAAAGCACAGGATTCCGAGGCCAGGACAAAAGCCCCTTCTTCCAGCTGCCCAATGCACAAAGGCCGATTTCCGAAAGGATCCCGGACACCGATTAGTTTCTCTTCGGTCATTACCACCAAGGAATATGAACCCTTGATATCAATCATGCATTTTAACAAGGCTTCTTCAATGGGATTTTGTCCATAGCGGGCAATTAAGTTGATAATTAACTCGGTATCAATGGTTGACTGAAAGACGGAACCGCTATTGGCTAATTTATCCCTTAATTCGTTGGCATTGGTTAAATTGCCGTTATGGGCTAAAGCAACACTGCCCTGCAGGTAGCGGCAGACCAGGGGCTGGGCGTTCAAAGCCAGGCTTGCCCCTGTGGTAGAATAACGGACATGGCCAATGGCCATAAAACCTTTGAGCTTATCGAGATTTTCTTCATGAAATACTTCGGTCACCAAACCCATATCCTTATGAACCTGGATGCCGCAAACATTGGTTACGGCGATACCGGCACTTTCCTGTCCCCGGTGCTGAAGGGCAAATAATCCGAAATAGGTCAGCCGGGCCACATCCATACCAGGAGCATAAATACCAAATACGCCACATTCCTCCGAGAGCTTATCTACCCTTTCATCAAACATGGTATTGCCCCCTTATATCTGGCCTCAATTTCACTTAGGCTTAAGTTGATGGTAAAATCATTTCCGTTTATGACTAAAGATTTGCCTTGAACCACACCTAATTTGGATATGGGCACACCATATTTTTGAGCTACTTCTCTGACCTGCTCCAACATTTCCCGAGAAATACTGATAATAATCCGGGACTGGGTTTCACCGAATAATAATGCGCTGGGCCTTATTGGACTTTCCAGCTTGATCTGAGCCCCCAGCCTTCCGGCCAGGCAGCATTCGGCCAGAGCCACACTTAAACCTCCCTCGCTTATATCATGGGCCGAATTAATTAAGCCCCTGCCAATTAACTCTAAAGTACAATTCTGCAAAGCCTTTTCTTTTTCCAAATCCAGTTTGGGCGGCATACCGGCTTCCAGACCGTGATACATGGCTAAAAACTCGCTGCCTCCCAGTTCATCGCTGTTTTCACCAAGCAATAAAATATAGTCATCTTGATTTTTAAAGCCTAAAGTGCAAACCTTGGATAAATCCTCTATCAAACCTACCATCCCAACGGTAGGAGTGGGGAAAACGGCTTCGCCTTTGGTTTCATTGTAAAAGCTGACGTTTCCGCCCGTTACCGGAGTATTCAATGCCCGGCAGGCATCACTCATGCCCCGGACAGCCTCCTTAAACTGCCAGAATATTTCCGGTTTTTCCGGGTTTCCGAAATTTATACAGTTAGTAAGGCCCAAAGGCTTGGCACCGGTGCAAACCAAATTGCGAGCGGCCTCGCTGACGGCAACCTTTCCGCCGGTATAAGGGTCCAGGTAAACATACCGGGAATTGCAGTCGATGGTTAAAGCTATACCTTTATTGGTACCCTTGATCCTTAAAACCGCCGCATCGGCTCCGGGCCGCACCACGGTATTTACGCCCACCATATGGTCATACTGCTCATAAACCCATTCTTTGCTGGCTATATTTGGCCTGGAGAGCAAATCCAAAAACACCTTTTGATAATTAGACGGTTCCGACAAACTCTTGAGGTCACAATTTTGTATTTCCGGCAATTTTTCCGGCATTTTGGCTTCCCGGTGATAAACAGGACACATTTCGGTCAGGGCTTTGGCCGGAACCTCGGCGACCACCTTATCTCCTTCTTTTACCCTTAACATTCCGTCAGCGGTAACATGACCCACTACAACGGCATCGAGACCCCATTTGCTAAAGATCCTTTCCACTTCCGCTTCTTTTCCTTTGACAGGAACCACCAGCATCCGCTCCTGGGATTCGGAAAGCATTATTTCATATGGGGTCATACCTTCCTCCCTTCGGGGAACTAAGGCTACATCTATCTCGATACCTGTATTGCCTTTGGTGGCCATCTCACAGGAAGAACTGGTTATCCCGGCGGCACCCATGTCCTGCATGCCAACCACATAGCCGGTCTTGATTAGTTCCAGGCAGGCCTCCATAAGGAGTTTCTCCATAAAGGGGTCCCCTACCTGAACGGCGGGACGCTTTTCCTCAGAAGCATCGTTAAGCTCTTCGGAAGCAAAAGAAGCTCCGCAAATGCCGTCACGGCCGGTTTTGGCGCCGACCACCATCACCGGATTGCCTACCCCGGAAGCAACACCTTTGGCTAAATCTTTATGCTCCAAAAGACCTACACACATAGCGTTAACTATAGGATTGCCTTCATAAGAGGGGTGGAAGTAAACTTCTCCGCCCACCGTGGGAATTCCGATACAATTGCCGTAACCGGCAATGCCCGAAACAACACCGCTAAAAAGATAGCGGGAACGGGGACTGGAGAGAGAACCGAATCTTAAGGAATTCAAAAGAGCAATAGGCCTGGCTCCCATGGTAAACACATCTCTGACTATTCCCCCTACACCGGTGGCAGCCCCCTGATAAGGCTCAATAGCCGACGGATGGTTATGGCTTTCCACTTTAAAAGCAATGGCTAATCCATCGCCAATATCTACCACCCCGGCATTTTCACCGGGTCCTTGCAGGACTTGAGGACCTTCGGTGGGAAAAGTTTTTAAAACGGGACGGGAGTTTTTATAGCTGCAATGTTCTGACCACATTACCGAAAACATCCCTAACTCAACCTGATTAGGCTCCCTGCCCAAGATCTCCTTTATTCGTTCATATTCACTATCGGTAAGCCCCAATTCAATCCAGGGCTTTTCAGTACGGTTATTTTCCACGGACTTGGCCCCCTTTCAACCATTTTACAATTGAGGTAAAAACATATTTACCCTGGTCATTTCCTAAAACGGCTTCGGCACACCGCTCAGGGTGGGGCATCATGCCCAGCACATTTCCTTTTTCATTAATAATCCCGGCAATGTTGTCAACTGAACCGTTAAAATTGCATTCGGGACTTGCTTCCCCGCCGGCGGTGGAATACCGGAAAACAATTTGGTTGTTTTCTTTTAACCTCTCTAAAGTATCGGGGTCGCAAACATAAGCCCCTTCCCCGTGGGCCACAGGCACTTTGATTACCTGGCCGGGGGCGTAATCTATAGTAAAAGGTGTCCGGTTATTTTCAACTTTTAAATAAACATCCTTGCAAACAAATTTTAATTCCTTGTTGCGGACCAGACTGCCCGGCAGGAGACCGGCTTCGGTCAATATTTGAAAACCATTGCAAATACCTAAAACCAATCCCCCTTGGTGAGCATAGTTGATTACCTCCTCCATGATGGGGGAAAACCGGGCAATAGCCCCTGTCCTAAGGTAGTCGCCATAGGAAAAACCTCCGGGAAGAATAACACAATCATATTTTTGGGAAAATTTCTGTTCCCGGTGCCAGACATAATCAACTTCCTGACCAATGACTTCTTTGACTACATGATAACAATCGGCATCACAGTTAGACCCGGGAAAAACGATAACGGCGAATCTCATCACTCAATCATTCCTTTCCCCTTATTGCATAACAAACAAATTCTCCACTCTCCATTCTCCACTCTCAACTCTCAATTAAATATTCAACTCTCCATTCTCCACTCTCAACTCTCAATTATTCAATTACTCCAGTTCAAAACTATAATCTTCAATAACGGGATTAGCCAACAATTTTTTACACATTTCATCAATATCTTTAAAGGCTTGTTCTTTGTCGGCAGCCTCAAGGGTGACCTCCAAATATTTGCCCACTCTTACATCTTCCACATTGTTAAATCCTAAAGAAAGCAGCCCTTTTTTTACAGCGTTGCCCTGGGGGTCCAATATGCTGGGTTTTAAGGTAACAAAAACCTTGGCTTTATACACCGGAACCTACCTCCTCTAACCTTCTTAATACCTCTTGATAAGCGTCCTCAACCTTGCCCAAATCCCGCCGGAACCGGTCTTTGTCCATTTTTTCCCCTGTTTTCTTGTCCCAGAAACGGCAAGTATCAGGAGATATTTCATCAGCTAAAATTATTTCCCCGTCAGCGGTACGGCCGAATTCCAGCTTGAAATCAACTAACTCTATGCCGCACTTGTCCAGATGTTCTTTTAAAATGTCGTTGATTTTTAAAGATGTTCCTGCGATATGTTGCAATTCTTCCCGAGTAGCCAATTCCAAGGCAAGAATATGGTAATCATTAATCATAGGGTCGCCTAGTTCATCACTTTTCAAACAATATTCCAAAACGGCATGCTTTAACAGAGTGCCTTCCACAAGGCCCAGTCGTTTGGCCATGCTTCCGGCGGCAATATTTCTCACCACAACTTCAACAGGTACGATTTTTACGGCTTTAACCAGCATACAGCGGTCATCTATCCTTTTTAAAAAATGGGTTTTGATGCCTCTCTTTTCCAGAACTTCAAAAAAGATGGCGGCAATTTTGTTATTCATAATACCCTTGGACTCAATGGTGCCTTTTTTAAGACCGTTAAAAGCAGTAGCATCGTCTTTATATTCCACGATAAAAACATTTTCATCTGCGGTCTTATAAATCTTTTTGGCTTTGCCCTCATAAAGCATGGCAAGTTTCTCCATATCGATTTCTCTCCTTTTTTAGTCAATTTTTCCCGTCTGACAATAACTTTCCGGTTATATTTTTCCGTCAGACCACCGGCTTACCGGTTAATATCTTGCGTCTGACAACTGCTTAAGAGTTAATTTATCCCGTCTGACAATCTCTTATTTGGTTTAGCTTTTCCGTCAGACTATGGCTTACTGGTTAATATCCTGGGCCTGAAAATAGCTTAAAGGTTAAATTATCCCGCCTGACAATTCTCTTCGGTTATATTTTTCCGTCAGACAATAGCTATTAAGTTAAAATTTATGGTCTGACTATTACTTATTTGGTTTATTTATTCCGTCAGAAGCTAGCTATTAAATTACATTTTGGGTTCGACAATATCTCACCTATTTATTTTTCCGTCTGACAATCACATTCAGGCAAAAATTTCTGTCAGACGCAAAATACTTACCCTCTAAGAACGTCTGGCCCATAAACTTCACCTTTGAGCAAATCAGACGCTGAAGCTAGACAAGAAAGTATATCTAACCCATAAGCTTTACCCTAAGTTAGTCAGACGCACAAGCTAAACAAAAGAGTATTTCTGACCCAATATTATAACCTCCGGCTATGTCTGACCCGAAATCTTTGCCCTAGAGTAAATCAGACGCACAAGCTAAACAAGAAAGTATGTCTGACCCGCAATCTTTACCCCAAAGCAAACTAGATTCCCGCTCTGGCAAAAATATAATCAACATGCTTGGTGTGATAAGAATAATCAAACAGCTTGTCTATTTCTTCGGGGCTTAAGTATTTACTGATATTGGGATCACCTTTTACCAGTTCTTTAAACTCAATTTTTTCATCCCAGGCTTTTAAAGCATTTTTCTGCACCCATTGATAGACGGTATCCCGGGCTACCCCTTTATTGACAATGGCCAGCATAACCCGCTGGGAAAAAATCAGACCTAAAGTTTTTTCAACATTAGCCTGCATGTTTTCTTTATTCACTTGAAGATTTGCGACCACTTTAATGAAAAGATTTAAAATATAGTCCAATAATGTTGTGCTGTCGGGAATAATAATCCTTTCCACGGAAGACTGGGTCAAATCCCTTTCATGCCAAAGGGCCACATTTTCCAAGGCAGGGATTACATTGCCCCGGATTACCCTGGCTAAACCGGCTACCCTTTCGCTGGTCATAGGGTTTCGTTTATGGGGCATAGCCGAGGAACCTTTTTGCCCTGCGGCAAACTCCTCCATTACCTCAAAAATCTCTGTCCGCTGCAGATTGCGAATTTCGGTGGCGAACTTATCCAGGGAGCTGGCGATGACCGCTAAAGTAGTCAAGTACTCGGCATGACGATCCCGCTGGATGATTTGCGTTGAGACTTCGGCCGGTTTTAAGCCCAATTTTTCGCAGACATATTCTTCAACGCGAGGATCAATGTTGGCAAAGGTGCCTACTGCGCCGGAAATCTGGCCGACACTAATAGTTTCAATGGCCTTTTCCATTCTCTTGATGTTCCTTAACGTCTCGGTATACCACATGGCCATTTTTAATCCGAAGGTGATGGGTTCGGCATGAACACCATGGGTCCTGCCCATCATTAAAGTGTATTTATGTTCTTGAGCCTTTTCTTTTATAACCTCCGCCAATTTGTGAAGTTTGGCCAATATTACTTCTCCCGCTTCTTTCATCTGCACCGAGAGAGCTGTATCCAAAACGTCGGAGGAAGTCATACCCATATGAATATACTTGGCCTCTTCCCCCACATATTCGGCTACATTGGTTAAGAAGGCTATTACATCATGGCGGGTAACGGCTTCTATTTGGTTGATCCGTTCCACATTAAAATCAGCCTTTTCCCTGATTTTTTGGGCCGCTTCTTTAGGAATCAGCCCGATCTCAGCCATACCTTCACAGGCCAAAATTTCCACTTCCAGCATGACCCGGAAACGGTTTTCCACCGACCAAATTTTTTTCATCTCAGGCAAAGTATATCTTTCAATCATAAAAATTACCTCCGCTTTATTGGCATTTTAAGTGTTAGTGTGTGAGTGTTTGAGTTTAGCTGGTGCCCAGGATTTCGTGTCATCGTATCACCGTGACGTCGTGGCGTCGGAACGAAGCGGAACCTCAACCATAACCTTTTTCCTGTAGAACCGCAGCCATGGAGCCAAACTCCTTAAACAAAAGCCCAGAAAAGAGCATTTTTACACACTCCACCCTGGGCGCACCGTCATTCAATAACTATTCTTTTTACTTTTTCCGCCTTTTCTTCTACTTCTCTTGCCAGTTGTTTTTTATATTCCTTAAACCGCTCCCGCAGATTGGGGTACTTCACCGCTAAAATTTGCACGGCTAAAAGGCCGGCATTTTTGGCTCCGTTAACGGCAACGGTTGCCACGGGGATGCCGGACGGCATTTGCACAATAGCATAAAGGGAATCCAAACCTTGTAAAGGAGTGGCATTAATGGGCACTCCTATCACGGGCAGCGGTGTCACTGCAGCCAAAACCCCCGGCAGGTGAGCGGCGGCACCGGCACCGGCAATCAATACTTCCAGCCCTCTTTCTTCCGCTTTTTCCGCATAGCTTAAGGCCTTGTACGGAGTCCTGTGGGCCGAAGCAACGACAATTTCAAACCCGACGTTAAAGGACTTCAATATTTTGGCCGCTTCCTGCATGATAGGCAAATCGGAATCACTGCCCATAACAATACCAACTAAAGGTTGAGACACTTTTTATACCTCCCCTAATTTTCTCAATTCCCAAGGCTAAAGGTTGAGGTTAAGGTTGAGGATAAGGCTAAGGTTAAGGTTGAGATGAAGTAACACTTAAACCTTTAGCAATGTTTTTCCATTAAATAAAAAATCTTAAAACAAAAAGCACCGTCAAAATCCACATGGTGATACTGATATCCTTAAACCTTCCGGTCAAAGCTCTTAGCGCTACATAAGCCAGTACGCCAAAGACAATGCCTTCCGCAATACTATAAGCCAGAGGCATCATAAAAATGGCAAAGAAAGCCGGAATTGCTTCTAAATAATCACTGAAATTAATTTTGGTTACAGGCTCCATCATAAAAATACCAACAATAATCAATACAGGAGCAGTAGCCGCTGAAGGAATAATTCCTACCAATGGAGAGAAGAACAAAGCCAACAAGAACAGAATTCCCGTTGTTATTGCCGTCAGACCGGTCCGACCGCCTTCCGCGACACCGGAAGCGCTTTCAACGTAAGTAGTGGTAGTACTTGTCCCCAAAGCAGCCCCGGCAATAGTAGCAATGGAATCGGCCAGCAAAGCCTTATTGGCTCTGGGCAGGTTCCCATTTTCATCTAGCATGCCCGCTTTACTGGACACACCTACTAAAGTTCCGATAGTGTCAAACAAATCTACAAAGGTAAAAGCAAAGATGATGGGTATTATTCCATAACTGAATACTTCACCAAAATCCATGGCTAAAAAGGTTTCACGGATACTTGGCGGCATGCTTACCGGAGAAAATCCAGCGCCAATTTCGACTACTCCCAAGGGAATTCCAACCAAGGTAGTGGCAAAAATACCCCACAGCAAAGAGCCTTTTACATTCTTTACTACTAAAACGCCGGTGATTATCAGACCGAAAACAGTCAGCAATATACTTTTTAAGCTAACGCCATAGGGCAGTAATGCCTTTAAATTCTCATCGGTAAAGTACTGAGCATTAATTAAGCCCAAGGAACCTGTTCCCGGGTTATGAACAATTATTCCTGCATTTTTTAAACCAATTAAAGCAATAAACAAGCCAATCCCAACGCTCACGGCATATTTTAGGCTTATGGGAATGGAATTAACAATAGCTTCCCGGGCTTTGGTCAAAGTTAATAATAAAAAGATAATACCGGAAATGAATACAGCAGCTAAAGCAGCCTGCCAGGAAAGTCCCATGGTTAAAACAACGGTATAAGTAAAGAAAGCGTTTAAACCCATACCTGGCGCCAAAGCAAAAGGATAGTTAGCCAAAAAGCCCATTATAAACGTTCCCAAAGCTGCAGCCAGACAGGTTGCCACCATAACGGCCCCGTGGGGCATTCCGGCTTCGCTTAAAATTGAAGGATTTACAATAATGATATAAGCCATGGTCATAAAAGTGGTAATTCCGGCCATTACTTCAGTGCGGACCGTTGTTTTGTTTGCTTTTAATTTAAAAATATTTTCTAACATTTGCTACCTCCAAAATAAATAATATAACCGCTAAATATATGTTTCCTCTTTTTGGATAATTTTAGTAAACTTTTGTATCTAAGTATTTTGCCTCCTTTCGAAAAAATAACGGGATAAACAAAATAAATATTATAGAAAAAAAGCCCAGGAGAATAGGCATCCTGTTAAAACGAGGAAACCTACCCGCCTGGGCTTTTATCCCTTCGGTGTAATACCATAAAAAGGTATCCATACCACTCGGACCTAAAGCTTCAACATTCCAACTCTTAGCCCTAGGTATGCTTTCTCCCGTAGCCGGATGATTTACGGTCAACCGGTAGAAACTTGTGAGCCATATCCTCACCAATTATACGGAAAATATGTTTTTTCGCCATTTACATCTAAATAATAGCATTAAAGAAGCAAAATGTCAATAAAAAACGAACATTTTATAAATTTAGGTCCTAAATATTCGTAAAATTCCGGACAGCGATAAAGAAAGATTAAATAGGACATTCCAGATAAAGGTATGTCCTATTTTGATGTTTTGGATTGTTATCGTTCTTCCCGGTAATAGTTTACCGAAAGGGACGCCGGTTCAGCGTTATTGGTCCGCTTATTGGCGGAAGCTAAGACCAGTACCACGGCAGTGATCAAAAAGGGCAACAACTGATAAAACTCATTGGGGATTAAACCCAACCAGCCCAATAGGGTGGGAAACTCGGCGCTTAAATTACCCTTCCAGGCCAGAAGAATGTTGAACATGCCGAAGAAATAGGAACCAAAAATAGCCTTAAGGGGGCTCCAGTTGGCAAAGATAACCAGGGCTACCGCAATCCAGCCCATGCCGTTTATCCAGGATTCGTTCCAGGTTCCGCCGTTAGTCACCATGGCCAGGTAGAGACCGCCCCAACCGCAGATCCCGCCTCCTACAATGATGTTTAAGTATTTGGTTCTGGTAACGTTAACTCCGCAGGCATCAGCGGCGCCGGGGTTTTCACCGGTGGCCCGGACCTTAAGACCTATTTTGGTTTTCGATAGGTATACCCAGCTTAAAAGGGCTACAATAACGGCCATATAGACAAAAATATTATAGGAAAACAAAAGCTTGCCCAAGTAGGGAATATTCCGCAAAACGGGGATGCCGTTATCGGCAACCATATACTTTAAATGGGTCAGTTCGTTCATGGAAGGAAAGGCGTTGGCGGCCGTCAAAGAACGGCCGATAAAAAGATAGACGCCGTTGCCAAAGATGGTAAGAGCCAAGCCTGTTACCGTCTGGTTTGCCTGCAGGGTAACGGTAAGAAAAGCATAAATCAACGCCAGAAAAGCTGCCGCAATAAAGGACATTATTAATCCCACCAGCAGGCTATTGGTATAGCAGGCAAAAATATAGCCGACGATAGCGCCGAAAGCCATCATGCCTTCCACCCCAAGGTTTAGGCTGCCTGACCGTTCGGTAATTATTTCCCCGGTAGTGGCAAACAGAAGAGGTGTACCCATGCGAATAGCATAATAGAGAAAGCTGATAATGGTCATTTGCTTACCTCCCCATTATCCGGTTTTCCGAAAGCCAATCTAACTTTAAAGCGAATAAAGAAATCGGCGGCAAGAATGGTAAACAATATTACTCCCTCCAGTATGGAAGAGGTAGCTGAAGAAATATTGTAAATACTTTCAGCAACGGCCGCTCCCTTCTGTAAAACAGCCAGTAAACCGGAAGTGATCAGAATGCCGATTGGGTTGAGTTTGGACAGCCAGGCCACAATAATGCCGGTCCAGCCTACACCGCTGGTTATGCCTTCACTTAAAGTATGGCCCGTTGCCGAGCCGGTGACTTGCAGCATCCCGGCTATTCCGATAATGACGGAACTGATGAACATTGTCCTTAGAATTATTTTGTTGACATTCATCCCTGCGTAACGGGCGGTATTTTTGCTGTCCCCAACAACGGTAACTTCATAGCCCTGCTTGCTGTATTTGAAATATATATAGGTAAAAGCAACCAGTAAAAGGGCGACAATAAGGGAACAGTCCACCTGAACACCCAGCAAATTAATCTGCGGGAGCCAGGAAGTTTCGGGCAGGGCTTTAAAATCCGGCCTCAGCACGGCTCCGGTGGCCGATACTTTCCGGAAAAACATAGTATTCTTTAAATAGCACACAAAATAAAAGGCGATATAGTTAAGCATTAAGGTCAGCAAAGTTTCATTGGTTCCAAAGCGTACTTTCAAACAGGCCGGTATTAGGCCGAAAAGCCCGCCGGCCAAAGCTCCGCCCAAAAATACCAAGACAAGGGTAACGGCTTTGGGCAACGAATCTCCTAACAGCAAAGCTACGGTGGCGGCACCCACGGCCCCCATTAGAAACTGGCCGTTGGCCCCGATGTTCCAGAACTTCATTTTAAAGGCATAAGAAATACCCAAAGATGTTATGACCAGTGGTATGATAATGCGGATAAAGCCCCGCAAATAGATTTTGTTTTCAAAACAGCCAAAGACCATGGTTTTATAATAAGAGAAAGGATTTACCCCCATGGCCCCCACCAGCATTCCACCCATGACAAGGGCAAAGAAAATGGCTGCTACATAAAACAACACGCTTTGTCCGGTGGACAAGTCATCCCGGGCGGAGATGTGAATGGGAGAACGGCGGTAATTATTTCCGGAGGTTTTAACAGTTTGGGCGTTTTCCCGCCTTTTATTAAAATCAATTTTAACATCAATGGTATCCATTATGGAGGCATGATCGGAAACGGCGGCCGTTTCCGATAAAGCATCGGTCATTAATAGCCCCAGGTATTCCTTGTCGGCCTTTTTGGCGTCGACAAGACCTGTAACCTTGCCATGGCAAAGGACCAGGATTTTATCACAAAGTTCCAGCATTACATCCAGGTCTTCTCCGACGTATAAAATCCCTACACCCTTTTCCTTTTGCTTATTAAGAATGTCGTATATGGTATAGGAAGAGTTTATATCCAGCCCCCGCACCGGATAAGCGGTGATAACAACGGTGGGGTCGTAATCAATTTCTCTGCCCAAAAGAACCTTTTGCACGTTACCGCCGGACAGGCGCCGGACAGGGGTTTCCGTTCCCGGAGTGACAATTTGAAACTCCCTGATAATTTTCTCGGCGGTTTTGCGGGCTGTTTTCCGGTCGACAAAAAGACCTTTGGAAGAATCATAACTCTTAAGCAGCATATTATCGGTAATGCTTAAGGAAGCCGCCAAGCCCATCCCCAGCCGGTCTTCCGGAATAAAGCTCATGCTGATGCCGTGTTGAATGATTTCCCGGGGTGTTTTGTTTTGGATGGGTTCCCCTTTAAAGAGGATGGACCCCCCCGCAATGGGCACAAGCCCGGCAATGGCTTCACACAATTCCTTCTGGCCGCATCCGGCAACACCGGCAACCCCCAGAATTTCCCCGCTCCTGACTTCAAAAGAAACATTATCAATTACTTTGGCCCCTTCCTCATTGAGGACGGTTAAATTTTTCACTTCCAGAAGGACTTCATTGAAGTCAAACTCAGGGCGGTCAATGGATAATTCGACAGCATGACCTACCATCAGGTTGGTTAATTCCTGGGCAGTGGTTTCTTTGGTTACAACGGTACCGACGGTTCGGCCTTTACGAAGAATGGTGACGCGGTCGCTGATTTCAAAGACTTCATTGAGTTTATGAGTAATAATGATAATAGAGCAGCCTGCTGCACTCATTTTGCGCAGAATGGAAAAGAGTTTTCGGGTTTCCTGCAGGGTAAGGACGGCGGTAGGTTCATCCAGGATTAAAATATCGGCCCCGAAAAACAGCGCTTTGAGGATTTCAATGGTCTGTTTTTCAGAAACGGACATATCGCATACTTTCTTTTCCGGGTCTATATCAAAACCAAAATCACTGCTCAGCTTTTTTATTTTTTCATAGCGGCTTTTCCTGAGAAAAAAGTCATCGCCGTCTTCCAAACCCAATAAAAGGTTATCGGCGGCGGTAAACTTCTCCACCAGTTTAAAATGCTGATGAACCATACCAATGCCCAGTTTCTTGGAATCCTCGGGAGAATTAATGGTTACCAGTTCCCCGTTGACCCGTATCTCACCTGCATCAGGTTTATAGATACCCGCCAACATGTTCATAAGGGTCGTTTTTCCCGAACCGTTTTCTCCCAGTAAAGCCAGTATCTCGCCTTTTTTCAGGGTTAAGTCGATATGGTCGTTGGCCAGAACGGTACCAAAACTCTTTGTAATTCCGCTTAAAGAAATCGCAATGGAATCTTCGGCCACTGATTTCACCTCGTAATCAAATTAAGGAGTGCCGTTTCCGACACCCCTCGGTTATTATGTCAAAAACCATACTGAAGATATAATCAGACCGCTGATTATTTCAATTCTACACCGGCTACAAAATAATTCATTGTTCCGGTAATTACGCTGTCATCAACCGATGGACCGCCGGCAGGAACGATTTCGGTGCCGTCATTGGTCACAAGGGCTGCATCGGTTTTAATTACCTGGTTGTTTTCATCAAAGCTTAATTTCACACCGCTGAATACATCCCAGGAACCTTCTTTCATGAGAGCGGTAACGGCGTCAATCTTTTCTTGGGTCCCCTCTACACAGTTAGCGGAAAGAGGTGATAATCCTACCATACCGTCGGCGATACTGCCGTAATAGTTGCCGAGTTCTTTCCAGGTTCCGTTGATAACGGCTTCAACAGCGGCTGTATAATATACGTCCCAATGCCAGATAGTTGCTGTAAGGTGAGCTTTGGGAGCGGCGGCAGTCATATCGGAGTTATATCCGCAGCCAAATACACCGGCATTTTCAGCAGCAATCTGGGGGTTAGCGGTATCACAATGTTGGGCAATTACGTCACAGCCCATAGCGATTAAAGCCTCGGCGTAAGCTGTTTCGTTTACAGGGTCCAGCCAGCTGTTCAAAGTTTTTACATAAACCACGGCATCAGGATTAACGGCTTGAACGCCTAATGCAAAAGCGTTGATACCGGAACAGGTTTCAGCCAGCTCGGTTCCGTAAGCGGCAACATAACCGATTTTGTTGGTTTCAGTTTTTAAACCGGCAGCAATTCCGGAGAGATAACGGGCTTGATAAATACGGCCAAAGTAGTTGTTAAAGTTGGTATCGTTGGATTTATATCCGGTGCCATGGGAGAAGTATACTTCGGGGTATTCGGCAGCCAGTTCGGCCATGGTATCCATATAACCGTAGCTGGTACCGAAGATAATGTTGCAGCCTTGGGCAATGCAGTCTTCAATGGCTTCTTTGATAGCGGCGGTATCATTATCGGGAACATTCAGCTTGCGGACAATCTGGTTATCGGAGAGACCAATATTTTTCTGCATGCCGATAATACCTTGATCATGGGCATAAGTGTACCCGAAACCGTCTGCAGGGTCACCGATATGGATTACGCCGACTTTAATGTTTTCTTTGGCAATGCCTTTAGTAGTTTGGGTTTCTTCCGCCGGAGCCTTTTCATTTGCCCCTTGGTCGGAATTATTACCGCAACCGGCAAAAGTGAATACCATTAATAAAGCGATAAGACCGATAAGTATTTTTCTTGCAGTTTTCATTCTTCTTCCTCCTCGTATAGTATGTTTAGATCCACTTTTTAAGTGGTTCAAACATACTTTTTATTTTAATTGAGATATCCCAGTGCTAATCTATTCTTATAGAACGATTGGCGAAGGATAATTCTGTTTCCTCCTTGCAAAACC
>JAAXZE010000131.1 GCA_012720075.1 Clostridia bacterium | reverse complement strand
TATAATTGTTTGAGCTGGCTTTTCGTTGATAATAAATATGGTTTGTCAATAAGCTGCCGTGTTCCAAAAAGAACACGGCTTTATTTTATCTTTCACCCAAAACATATCCGGCAATGTTTACCGCATGATCGCCGATTCTCTCTAAATTGCTCAAAACATCCAAATATACCGCTCCAGCACTACCGGTGCATTTTCCTTCGTTTAATCTCTGGATATGACCTTTTCGCAATTCTAATTCCATTTTATCAATAATATCATCACTATCAACAACCTTAATAGCCAATTCCCGGTCATCTTTCTTTAGCGCCTCCAAAGACATGGCAAGAATATTTCTCACTTGCTGGATCATTTGTTCCAAGTCCTTTATAGCCGTTTCCGAAAACCGGACATTATTTTCCTCGGCATATTCGGCTAATTCAACTAAATTATCGGCATGGTCCCCAACCCTTTCTATGTCGCCGACTGCTTGTAAGATAATATAGCTGCGCCGGTTAAGATCAGCGGTAAGTTTCTTTCCACTGGTTGCCTTAATTACATAAGATGTAATATCCTGTTCCAGCTGGTCGACTATTTCTTCAAGTTGGTTAGCAAGCCTTTTATCCTCAGCTTGTCTATTAATGAAAAATCGAGTGGCGTGTTCAAAGGATTCACTGGCTATCCTGCCCATTCTCAATAATTCCCTGGAAGCGTTAGCCAAAGCGACAGGAGTGTTGGTTAATAAACGAAGTTCCAGGTACTGAGGTTTCCTGTCAACCTCCGGTTCTTCACCGGGGATAATTCTGCTTACTAAAGCCGCCACCAAAGAGACAAAAGGCAGATGTATTAAGGTGTTAGAAACGTTAAATACACCATGGGTCTGAGCAATTTGCATCTTAACATTTAGGGTTTCCCAGGACCCTTCAAAGCCGGGCATTATAAAATATATCAAATCAGTAAAGCCCATTACTATTAACGGAAAGACACCCAGCATAAATAATGGCAGAAAAATTACCGTACCCGTCAAATTAAATAAAAAGTGAGTCAAAGCTGCCCTTTTTGCGGCAACAGTAGCTCCAATGCACGCCAATAATGCGGTAACCGTTGTTCCTATATTATCACCGAAAAGAATGGGCACAGCCTGTTTATATGTAACTGCACCTTGATAGGCCAACTCTTGCAATACACCAATAGTTGCCGTGCTGCTTTGAACTATTCCGGTAAATACAAAACCAATAAGAACACCCAATAGCGAATTATTGTCAACATTTTGCATTAAATTTAAAAAGACAGGGGCGTTTCTCAAGGGTTTCACACCTTCACCCATGACATCCATCCCATAAAATAATAAACCAAAACCAAATAACACCTGTCCTAAATAATTAAGCTTCTTATTTTTAAAGAAAAACAGCAAAAATACACCAAAAGCTAAAATGGGCAATGAATAAGCTCCTAAATCAAAGCCAATCAAGTAAGCCGTTAGTGTGGTACCGATATTGGCCCCATAAATTACACCTATAGCCTGTTTCAACGGTAAAAGACCGGCATTTACCAGACCGACGGTCAAAACGGTAGTTCCGCTACTGCTTTGAATTAGAGCGGTTACTATAGCGCCCGTTAATACTCCCCGGACCGGTGTTTTTGTTCCTTTTTCCAATATTATTCGTAGCCTGTCCCCTGCAACGGCCTGCAGTCCTTCAGACATGGACTTAATCCCGAAAAGGAACAGACCCAGGCCCCCAAAAAACATGAACAATATCTCCGAAACAGCCATCGAGTGCCCTCCATATTAATTTTTTTTGACGAAAAATCGCCATACGAATCTAATAATATCATATAAGTTTTCACAAATTAACACAAATTATTTTAGTTTAAATAAAAAAGTTATTTGATACTTTATAAGATTTTTTGTTTAATGGATCAAAAATAAAACCGGCCAGGTGGAAGCACTTTTCCTTTCAAACTACAACAAACTTAAGTTTATCACAGTTTTACTTTTCAGTGTCTTCCCCAGGCCGGTTTAATAGCTTTTAGGCAACCTCGCTGGATTCATATTTTACAAATTTTACTTTCAAGCCTTTAATAAACTCTTCAAAGAAACAATTTGGCGAAAGCCCATATTTAATCATGCTTTCATAAAGGATCATTTGCACCAACTGTTTGTGCTCCACACCAATCATTGAAGCCATAAAACTTAAGGAACTGGTGCTGCTTAAAGAAGGAGTACCGTTTACATCAATGACAAAGATATTGCCTTCCTCATCCTCTTTGAGGTCAATTCTCAGAACATCATTAGCCAGAACTGCATCAAAAGTTTCTACGCCTATTTCTACTAAATCATTAAAACGGGGATGGCTCTCTGTTATTATCTCCAACTTTTCTCTTAGTTTATGCTCCATTTTTTTTCGGGAGGCATCCCTTACCCCCCAACCTTTTGGAAAAGCAATGGCAGGTAAGATATATTTTACCGTATTCCCTATTATACCCAGCGTATACTCAGGACCGGTTAGATACTTTTCAATAACGAGGGTAGCATGGCCTAATTCTTGGATAAGCTCATTAACCCGTTCCTTTAAGTGTGAAAAATCATGGATAACGGATTTTTGGGAAATTCCGATACTGTTTCCTCCTCCGGCAGGTTTGATGATTACCGGATAACCTATTTCCTGCACCTTTTCTTCCAATGAAGCTATATTCCTATAAAAATGAGTTTCAAAGGTCAGGTACCGGGGAACGGAAATGCCTCGCTCCAAAAGTCTGGCATAAGTAATATCTTTGTTGCGGCAGTTTTCCATGCCTTCAATGTTCGAATGGGTGTACGGGATATTGTATTTGGACAAAACTTTGCGTACCAGTGCAGCTCCGTGGCCATTATAAAGGGTTTGGGGATGGGATTTAAATCCTTCGGCAATAACAAAGGCTAAATCAATAGGCTGGTTTTTCAGAATGAAATCTTCTAGCTGGGCAGGAGAAAAGAGGTCCAATGAAATAACATCATTGTTGCTTTCCTGTAAAGCTTCCCGGATACTGTCTACATCCTTGGCTAAGGCACAATCACCGAAAGGTCCATACCTTTCAGCTTCCGTTACCTGGTTATAAAGAAACAGAATTCTTTTTGGCATAGCAACCCTCCTTTTTTAAATAAATTTCTTGATTTAATCTCATTTGGGCTGAATTTCTAGCAATATTTGCGTATTGCAGGTTATACATCTATTATACTCTATTTTTCTCCATTTTAAAAGGATTGTTTTTCCATGTTTTAACTCATTTTAAAAACATTGCTTATTTCCTTAGGCTTAACCAGAAAACCTCCTTGCCCATTCTCCATAATTACCTCTGTTTTTTGACGAAAATTATTGCCGCTGTCTATTTCATACCATTCAAAATCGACTAAATACTTTCTATCAGCCTCCAACTCCTCTATTGAATAAATTTTCAAACCCGCAATATTTTTCATGTATTCCAGAATATCAGTCAACTCCGGGTCGATTTTATAAGTTAAGATTACCAGTTGGGGATCATTTTCCCGTAAGGCAATTAAGGCTATCTCCACTATTTCCCTAGCAGTTTTGTTATCCAGATAACTTTCCAATTTCCCGGCAGCCTTTAACACCATTAACTGGTGGGCGGTATCAAGGTTTCTAGAATGGGTCTGGGATTGAAAAAAATGCAAACAAAAATGCCCGGGAAAATTATTTCCGTAAATGGCTCCTTGACCATGGGGCATGCCATTCATGGACGCCGCAATGGCCCTTTCCCCTGTTTCTAATATTACTGACCTCCTTTTCCAGCTCCATCTGCCTTGGTAAATTTCTTTAAAAATCTTGGTATCCTGGGCTGTCAGTGGCTGCACATCGGCGTGCAAACTTCCGCCCCTCCGCTGGATATTAAAGGCCAGTCCCGTTTCCAAGTCTCTGATTCGGCCTTTGGCCATTCTGGGAAAAATCTTGTCAGCTTCATTCCAAGGTATTAATTCTCCGAAAGGACTTCCCTTTGCTATTCTCATTAAATATTTTTCCAAAACTGAGGCTAATTGCGGCGGCAAATTAATACTGCTATTATTCTCAATATCAAACAAGCAATGGGGTTCGGTAAAGAAAAAATGCCTCACCCTTTTACGGTCGGTTATCTTCAATAAAAACCAGGGGTCATTGGGGGCAGGTAGCAATTCACCATCATCAGCATTTTTTAAGAACTTCATCAAACTAGCCCCGTCATTTTTCGTTAATTGAATTTGGGCAGGGTATTTAACTGAAATGATTTGAGCAGTAACAGGATAATTTCTTAAATTTATAAACAGTAATACTGTTAAAACCAATCCTAAGATTGGTCCAAGTAAAATGACAAGCTTTTTCAAAAAAATCCCCTCCTTCATTTACCACTACGAAAGAGAGAATTGATTTAGAACACAAATCCAATAAAAATTTAGTTAAGAAACAAGCCTTAATAGGAACCGTGTTTGGGGTGCCGTTAAATCCAAGTAATATTTTCTTCGTTTCTTAACCATTACCCCGGAACTTTTAATAATTTTTGCTCTTGATTTTTTTAAATCAATGGTAAAATTTATAATTGTTTTTAAAATTCAATATTGAAAGATTCGGATGAAGATAGTGGGAGAGAGATCGATTGATCCGCCGAAGATGTAACTCTTTCAGGCAAAAGGACCATTATTGGACGAGCCTCTGGAGAGCCTCAATTGAGCACCGAAGGAGCAAGCCGAGTAAAACTAATCGGTCAAACTCTCAGGTAAAAGGACAGAGTCAAACAGTAACTTTGTTTTCCTGCGATTCAAAGGCCAAATTTATATTTGGCCTTTTGTTTATTACGGAGGCCTCCTTAGTATCTTTCAACAAAAATAATTAAGGAGGAAAAAAATGCAGAACATTACTCAACTTCTAGAAACAATTGATTCCTGGGTCTGGGGACCCCCTCTACTAATTTTATTGGTTGGCACAGGTATTTTTTTAACCGTTCGCCTAGGTATCCTTCAGGTTTTCAAACTGCCTTTGGCCCTAAAATATGTATTCAGTAAGGATAAAGAAAAAGAAGCAACCGGCGATGTATCTAGTTTTGCCGCATTATGCACCGCATTGGCCGCTACCATTGGAACCGGAAATATTGTCGGAGTAGCAACGGCAATTAAAGCAGGCGGTCCTGGTGCTTTATTTTGGATGTGGATGGCTGCATTTTTCGGAATGGCCACAAAATATGGCGAATGCCTTTTGTCCGTAAAATACAGGGTTACAGACGAAAACGGCCAAATGTCAGGTGGGCCCATGTACTACATAGAAAGAGGCTTGGGGAAAAAATGGTTGGCCAAGATGTTTTCCATTTTTGGTATCGGCGTAGCCTTTTTTGGTATTGGTACCTTTCCTCAGGTAAATGCCATAACCGATTCCGTAAAAGCCACTTTTAACATTCCCACTATTGTAACTGCTCTGGCAATAACCATCCTTGTTGCCCTTGTCACTTTAGGCGGAATAAAAAGTATTGCCAAAACGGCAGAAATAATAGTGCCTTTTATGGTAATCGTCTATGTATTAGGTTCCTTAATAATTATTTTTTGCAATATCCAATTCTTACCCGAAACAATTGCTTTGGTTATTAAAAGTGCCTTCACCCCTACAGCGGCAACAGGGGGTTTTCTGGGAGCAAGCGTCATGCTAGCCATCAGAAGTGGTGTAGCCAGGGGTGTATTTTCCAACGAATCCGGTTTGGGCAGCGCACCTATCGCCACTGCTGCAGCTAAAACCAATTCTTGCGTAAAGCAAGGTCTAATCTCAATGACCGGTACATTTTTTGATACCATCATAGTATGCACTATGACCGGTTTGATTTTAATTTTAACAGATACCTGGAAAGGAAACTTAGCGGGGGCTGAAATGACCAATGCCGCATTCGATGCGGGATTACCGGGAATAGGGAAGTATATTGTAACCATAGGGCTTATTTTCTTTGCTTTTACTACCATACTAGGATGGAATTATTACGGCGAAAGATGTACCGAATATTTATTTGGAGTAAAAGGCATTAAACCCTATAGGTATATATTCATTTTTTTGGTAGCTGCGGGAGCTTTCTTAAAATTAGAACTAATCTGGATTCTAGCCGATATTGTCAATGGATTGATGGCTATACCTAACCTTATAGCCCTCATTGGCTTAAGTGGTGTAATTGTAGCGGAAACAAAACAATACTTTGCCCAAATGAACACCGGTAATAAAGCTAATTAGCATCATTAACGCTAAAAACAAAGGGGCTGGTATCTTAACCAGCCCCTAAACTATCTTGGATTAAATCACAGTGTCTAAAACAACACATTAAAAAATAATTTTTTGTCGCCGAACATAGATATTTAACAATAACCCCAAACCAATCATATTGGTCAGCATGGAACTGCCTCCATAACTGACAAAAGGCAAAGGAATTCCCGTTACCGGCATTATTCCTAAAGCCATGCCTATGTTCTCCAGAACATGAAATAAATACATGGAAATTATTCCGGTAGCCACCAAACTGCCGTATAAATCCTTGGACAAAGCAGCTATCCGTAATCCCCGGTTAAGGAGAACGAAGAATGCCAATAAAAGCAGGCCAGCTCCTATAAAACCGAGTTCTTCCGCCAAAACGGCAAAAATAAAGTCGGTCCATTGCTCCGGCAAAAATTGCCCCATACTCTGAGTGCCTCCTCCTAATCCCTTTCCCAAAAGGCCTCCACTGCCAATGGCAATTTTTGACTGCCAAACATTCCATCCCGCACCTTTAGGATCAATATTGGGGTCAAACACCACCAAAATTCGGTTTAACTGGTAAGTTTTTAAAGGTATCCACCATCCAAACTTCCAGTGACCCAGCACATAACCGACAGCAGCCAAGGATCCTCCCCCAAAAATGCCAATAAGGAGCTTCCGATTGGCACCGGCAACGAAGAGCATGCCTACCATTATGGCAATTACTACCAGGGCAGTGCCTAAATCCGGTTGTTTAAGAATTAAAAGCAAAGGTATGCCCACAAAGATAAAAGAAGGAAGGAGATCCAGAAAGGTTTTTAACTGGCCTTGTTTTAAGACTAAATAGTGAGCAAAGCTCAGAATCAGCAATATCTTGGAAAACTCCGAAGGCTGAATACTGCCCACGGGCGTTTTTATCCAGGATTGAGCGCCTTTAATTTCACTGCCGAAAATAAAAACTGAACATAAAAGAAGAATATTAAGCACATATAGATATTTGGAATATTTTGTGAACATAGTATAGTCAAAACGCAAAATAATCAAAACCACTACTATGCTGAAACAAATCCACATTATCTGTTTGATTAGATTGGATGAGGAAAGGTGAGCCGTAGCGCTGTTTAAAATAAACAGGCTCATCACCAGGATGAGCATAACAGCACCAATCAGTATAAAATCAAGTTTATTGAAGATTTTTTTATAATAATCCATAAAGATGCACCACTCTAATTTAATGTGTTAGTGTGTAAGTGTTTAAGTGTTTAAGTGTTTAGACCGGATAGTGAAAAAGCCCTGAAAACTATTATATCTTGGCAAGATTATGTAGTCACTACATAAATTATGGCACTTTATTAAGGAAAAGTTCCAAAAGAAGTATTCTTTTGTTTAGAAACTTTCCGTTGCTACAGTTTTCCGATCTACAGTTCTACAAAGGCGACAAAAGGTTAAGATTACGCCAACTTCGCTGGCTAGCTTCCGCTTCGCTTGCTAGATTAAGATTATTCTCAACTCTCCATTCTCAATTTTCCATTAAAAAACAATTCTCCATTCTCAACTCTCAATTCTCCATTAATACTTTAGACTTGTGCGTCCTGGTAGGTACGCTTCATCTTCAAAACAGGAATATTAGCAACCAATGCTACCGAATCATCATCCCTGTTGAGCTGAACATCCAAAGCTTCTCGGTCGATTTCCATATAATTCGAAATTACCTTAATCAAATCTTCTTTTAAGCTTTCCAGCAAATGGGGAGATACAGTAGCCCGATCATGGACCAATACTAAACGCAAACGTTCCTTGGCCAGATTTTTTGAACCTGCCGGCTCTCGTCCTAATATACTTTTTAGGAAATCGATCATTTTTAATCCCCCTTACCCCTTTAAGCCTAAAAGGCGTTTTAGTTTATTGAGCAAACCGTCTTCATATTCCAGATTAATTAATGGTACTTCCTCCCCGGTAATCCTTCTGGCTATGTTCCGATAAGCCTGTCCGGCTCTGGAATTCATATCCAACACTGCAGGTTCGCCTTTATTGGTAGATACAACTATGTATTCGTCGTCAGGAACAACACCCATTAAGTCAATGGCTAAAATATCCAGCATATCGTCTATGTTCATCATATCGCCCCGTTTGACCATATCGGGACGAATCCGGTTAATTATCAGTCGTGGTGATTTTAGGTTATTTGCTTCTAACAATCCTATAATTCGGTCGGCGTCTCTGACGGCTGATACCTCAGGGGTTGTTACAATAATAGCCTTTTGGGCTCCGGCGATGGCATTTTTAAAACCTTGCTCAATACCTGCAGGACAATCTATAAGTATATAATCAAATTCCTTCTCAAGCTCACTGCAAAGTTTTTTCATGTCTTCTGCATTCACTGCCGTTTTATCCTTGGTCTGAGCGGCCGGAAGCAGGAATAAACCGTCAAATCGTTTATCTTTGATCAGAGCTTGTTTAAGACGGCAGTGTCCCTGAGTAACATCAACCAGATCGTAAACTATCCTGTTTTCCAACCCCATTACTACATCCAAATTTCTTAAACCAATATCAGTATCGATAAGTACAACCTTATATCCCAAAGCCGCTAAGCCTGTACCTATATTTGCAGTGGTTGTGGTCTTGCCGACCCCGCCTTTTCCCGATGTAATTACAATAACCTCTCCCATAAACTATCCTCCTTATTTTTGCAAATATTTTTCTATTACAACCATATTATTTTTTATCCTGGCTATTTCCGGTTCAGAAGGCACCAATACTTCTTCATCAGGAGCCCGGGTAATGAAATTAGCTATCCTCAATTGAGTGGGCTGTAGCCTTGAAGCAAACACAATAGCATTGGTATCACCTTGGGCACCGGCATGGGCAATACCCCGTAAGTTGCCGATGACAAAAATATGGCCGGAGGCAATGACTTCCGCTCCCGGATTTACATCACCCAATACAATGACCGTACCTTCATGGAAAATTCTTTGGCCGGAACGGAGACTTTTCCGTACAATCAAAGTAGGACCTTGGGATAATAACTGGGTTTCGTCCTCCGCTGCTTTAGAAATTATTTTTTCTGCGAGGCCATTATCTTGTTTTTCCAGTTGGGAAACGATTTTTTTAATTCCCAACCCCCGGGAGGTAAAAAGCTCTTTCAAACGTTGGGCTTGTCCGGCATCCAATTCTACCAAACCGGAATTAATGATTACCTCGGTTTTGTTTCCTAAAAAAGAATTGGCTTCCGTGAGCTTGGCTTCAATTTTTTTGCACAACTCTTCAAACTCAAGGTTGCAATTAAGTTGAACAACAACCCCTTCCCTATTACCTTTTAATGTCACTGGCTCCATTTGTCTTTACTCCCTTACATGTTTTAAGCAAAATTCACCTGTTAATTTCTACAAATAAAGTTATTATCCCTGCTTTATTCCAAGAAAAAACGGGGGTTTTTTTCCCCGTTTTTTAGGCATTTGTAGACACCTCTCGTTTTTTTACTCAAATTACTTCAATCGAGACCGAAGGATTCGACACCAATGTTCTCATTGGCTTCCTTTTTCAGGCCAAAATACTCCTCGAAAACCGCTTGAGCCACTTTACCGATAGAACCGCTGCCGCTATAACCATATTCAATTACTCCGGCAAAGGCAATCTGGGGATCATCCAGAGGAGCAAAGGCAACAAAAATACCGTCATAATATTGCTTATCGCCTACCCGATAACCGGCTTGACCAGGTTGGGCCGTTCCTGTTTTAGCCCCGACCTTTATTTCCTTGGGAAAATGCTTAAATAAAGAATAGGCTGTCCCACCGGGCTGAGTGGTAAAGGACATGGCTTTTTTAATTTCGTCAAAGGTTTTCTGCGAGATGGTGGATTTACTAACAATCTGGGGCTTAAATTCTTCAATGACTTCTCCGTAAGGGCTGATAATCTTCTCAACCACATAAGGCTTATATCTGACACCGTTATTGGCAATTGTCGCCACATAAGTGGCCAGCTGCAGAGGCGTGTAATTCTGACGTCCTTGCCCGATAGCGATATTAAAAGTATCTACATCATGCCAGGTGGTATTCCAGTTTAAATCAATCTTCCATTGGGCTTCGATTTGTTTTATGGCATTTGCCTTTTGCCGCTCCAGTTTTTGCTTTTCAGCTTCATCAACGGCCTGAGCCAGCAATTGGGCAAATTCTTCCTCTTTAGCCTTAATTCTATCTTCATAACGTTTGTTAACTTGATCAGCTGCCCAGTCAAAATACTGCTTCCGTTTTTCCGGCGTAGGAAGCCCTTGCAAAGCTGAACTTCCTGTGCTTTCATAAGGCAAATCAATACCGGTAGGACCGTCCAGCCCCAAATCCTTTCCCACTCTGGCAATGGCATCAACACCGACCCGCCGCCCTAGTTCCTGGAAATAAACATTATCAGACTTGGAAATTGCTGAATACAAATTCATGGGTCCTACGGGGGCGACACTTTTTATATAAGGTGGATACCAGTACCTGCCGGGATTATAAATAATTTCATTAGGAGTTATCTTGCCCTCTTCCAGGGCGGCAATTCCGGTAACCATTTTAAAAGTAGAACCGGGTATATACCGGCCTTGAATAGCTTTATTTTGCACGGTAATTTTATTATCAGGCCTGGTGGTCATGGCCAGTACTTTGCCGGTCTTAACATCCAAGAGAACGGCAGCGCCGCCATTGGCTTTGTCAGACCTGGGGTTTTTTTGCAGCTCGGCTAAAACACTATCAAAAGCTTCATCCATGACTTTTTGTAAATCAAAATCTATGGTTAATACCAAATTATTGCCGGGCTCAGGAGGAACGGTGGTAACTTCCCGGATTGGCCTGTTTTTTACATTGACCTCCACTTGCCGGAAACCGTCTTTCCCTCGCAAATATTTATCATATTGTTTTTCCACGCCGATTTTCCCTATTAAATCGCCCAGCTTGTATTCCTCATATCCTTCCTTGCCTAATTCTTCGTTTACCTCACTTAAATAACCCAGTAAATGGGCTGCCAAATTACCATAAGGATATTCTCTTTCAGGCGCGGATTCGATGTTTACTCCCGGTAATTCATTTCTTCTGGATTCAATGGCGGTCACTGTCTCAATGGATATATTGCGCTTGACGACAATAGGCTCGTAAAGCCTGGAGGAATTAGCTTTGATAAGTTCGTTAATGTACTCGGGTGTTATCTCGGGGTCATTTAAAATTTCCGCCAGTTTTTGAACCACCTGATCTTGGTTTTCCAGACCCAGATAGGTAATGGTGACCCGGAAGGAAGGGTGATCAGTAGCAATGGTAATACCGTCTGAGGTACTAATATTTCCGCGGGTGGCGGGAATGGGGACTAAGCGCATCCTGTTGCTTTCGGCTTTAGTTCTATAAATATCGGTTTCTACCAATTGCAGCCAGGCGAGTCTAGCAACAAGTACCAGGAAAATAGCGATAATAATAGACTTATAAATTTTCAAATCTTTTTCTAATATTTTCCTTCTCTTGTCGTCCATTCGCTATCCTCCTTGACCCGCTTAAACACTGGTATTGCGTTTTAAAATTCCTTTAGTGCTGGATTTATAAAAAGAACTATAAATGAAAGGGCAAAAACAGGTATTATAAACCGCAAAGGGCAAAATAACCCGCCAAAGCTTTTCTGTTTCAATTTGATAGCCAACCAAATTGGAAAACAGAAAATAAAGCAAGGTATGGACCAGCGAACCTGTAAATAAAACCAAGACAGGAACAAAAAAATTATCTTTATACATCCGTTTTTCCAAAAAACCCGCTAAAAGACCTGTGATAAATTTGGTTGCCGCGTTTAGGCCGAAATATTTGGCCTGAAAAAGGTCTTCCAAAAAGCCCAGAGTCAAACCCACAAAAGCCCCTTGACGGGGGCCGTTAAAAAGGGCATATAAAATTACTATAATCAGTATTAAATCAGGTTTTACCCCAGCCACTATCAGTTCATTAAAAAGTGTTGTTTCCAGCACCAAGCCAATTAAACCCAGAAAGGCCAGAACTACATATCTCATTGTTCAAGGCCCTCCTTTTGGTTTTCCAGTTCTTGTTGAATTTGGTAAAGGTCACTGACTTCCAGAATAATGAATACTTCTTCCAAACGGTTAAAGTCTACAAAGGTTTTAATCTCCGCTTGTTTCATCAAACCTGAAGTCTCATCTTTAACGGCTACTACCTCACCTATTTTAATTCCCGGGGGAAATATTCCCGCCAACCCGGAGGTAACTATAGTCTGGCCAACGGCTATTTCAGCATCATGGGCCATATGAATCATGGTTAACAGATTATTGTCCTGACCCCTTCCCTCTACAACCCCCAGCGTTTCCCTGGTTTCCCATACCCTGGCTCCGACGGCGCCTTCCTGGTCAATGATTAACAAAACTTCACTGGCCCGGGGCGAAGTATTAATAACCCTGCCGACCAAACCCTGATGGGTTATAACGGTCATATCCTTTTGTACTCCGTCATTAGTGCCTTTATTAAGTATGATGGTACTGTACCAGTTACTGGGGTCTCGCCCGATTACCTTGGCCGTTAAGAGCTCGAAATCATTAATATGGGCTTCTTTAAAATCCAATAATTCTCTTAAACGAATGTTTTCTAAACCATAATCCCGTAATAAGTCAATCTCTTGAGTTAGTTCTCCAATCCTTTTCTTTAAAAGTGCGTTTTCTTCCCTTAAATCATCAATTTCCTTTAACATGCCAAAAAAATCTTTAACCTTCTGAATAACACCGGTAGCCCCGCTGGCCAGCGGGGCTTTGACGGCTTGAATTCCTGTTTCCAGGATGGTAAAACTGTCTCTTTCCATTCCGGTAAATCTGGCTCCTGTAAGCAAAAGAATGAGAACAATCACTATCAAAACCAAATTACCGAAAAATTTATATCTGGTCACTTAGACCACCCATTCCTATCCAATTCTTTTGTTACCGAGGGCTACCTTTTTTAATATTTCGATATTCTCTAAGACCTTTCCTGTACCGACAGCGACACAGGATAACGGGTCTTCGGCAACATGAACCGGCATTCCGGTCTCAATAGCCACTAGTTTATCAAAACCTCTTAATAAGGCTCCTCCGCCGGCCATGACAATACCTCTGTCCATGATATCTGCGGCTAATTCGGGAGGGGTTTTTTCAAGACAGACTTTAATAGCTTCAATAATGCTGTTGACCGGCTCTTTAAGGGCCTCCTGGATTTCCTTGTTGGTAATAGTGATATTTTTCGGAAGACCGGTAACCAGATCCCGGCCTCTCACCTGATATGTCTCGTTTTCAGCTTCCAAATATGCGGAACCGATTTGAATTTTTATTTCTTCAGCGGTACGGTCTCCTATCATTAGATTATAAGTCCGTTTAATATAATGGATAATGGCCTCGTCCATCTCATCGCCGCCAACTCTAATAGAGCGGCTGGTTACTATGCCTCCTAAAGAAATAATAGCCACATCGGTAGTACCACCGCCTATATCAACAATCATATTGCCGGTAGGCTCATGAACCGGTAATCCCGCTCCAATAGCGGCAGCCATGGGTTCCTCTACCAAATGGGCTTCTTTGGCTCCGGCTTGGAGAGCCGCTTCTTTAACAGCTCTCTCTTCTACAGAGGTTACCCCTGCGGGAACACAAACTACGACCCGAGGTTTTACCAAAAATGTTTTGCCGTTTAAAGCCTTATTTATAAAATACTTCAACATGGTCTGAGTTACCTCGAAGTCAGCAATAACACCATCTTTTAACGGCCGAATTGCAATAATATTGCCGGGAGTTCTCCCAATCATTTTTTTTGCTTCCTCTCCAACGGCCAAAACGCTGCCATTGTCCCTTTGGATAGCTACCACCGAAGGCTCACTTAAGACAATACCCTTTCCTCTTAAATAAACCATACTGTTGGCAGTTCCTAAATCAATGCCAATATCCTTCGCGAATAACATCTTGCTAAACCCCTTCCCGTAAGCTAGTTGAAATTTTAGTTAACGTCCAGATAGTCTGTGGCGAATTTTAATCAATTCTCAATTTTTTATTCTCAAATCTCAATTAATACTATTACTTATATTATGCCATTTTTCTTCACAAAAGCTAAAACCATTTTAATAAAAATTAAAGAAACTTAAATTACAACAGTTGTGTTCCTAAAATATCTCCACCCCAAAATTTTTTAAACACTGAACCAGCCTGTTTAACGGCAATCCTACAACATTAAAATAGCAACCGGAAATACCTTCTACCAAAACCGCTCCCAAACCCTGGATACCATAAGCACCGGCTTTATCCATAGGTTCTCCGCTGGCTACATATGCTTCTATTTCTTTTTTTGACAGTTCTCTGAATTTGACCTGGGTTATTTCCACATCAGTCAATTTTTTACCCTTTTCTGCATCAACTAAGGCAATCCCGGTCATTACCTGATGTGTTCTGCCGGAAAGAAACTCAAGCATTTCTATTGCTTCCTTAGTGTCACGGGGCTTCCCCAGTACTTTATTGTCCAAAACAACAACAGTATCAGCACCGATTACCAGACCTTTTCCCAGCCTGGCCGCTATATCCCTGGCTTTAGCCGATGCCAAAAGTTGGACCCATTCCTTCGGTTCAACCATTTCTACATTATTTTCATCTATATCACTGACCATGATTGAAAAAGGAAGGTTGATTTGCCGAAGAAGCTCGGCTCGACGGGGTGAACCTGAAGCCAAAACAATATCCACTTTTGTTTACCCCCATTCATTTAGAGGTTAACCGGGCAGTATTGGCTTGACCACTACAGCCGAAAATAAATAAAGAGTGCAAGCAAAAAGCCGATTATGCTTGCAACGTTAATCTTTATTATTAACCCAAAAGTAAGGGTAATAACCGCCAAATTTATTGTTGTTGGTTCCAGCCCCAGCGGTTGGAAACCGGTTTGCAATATAGGCAAATATTGCCCCATGGTTTGTCCTAAAAGGCTACCCATTAATCCGCCGATTATTAATAATATAACCAAAATCCATGGGCTTTTAAAACCGCCTCTCATATTAAATCCTCCCTTAAAAGCCGCATAATTAAGTTTACCATCTAGGGCAGCCATGCACAAGGAAGAAGATTTTTGTAAATTTTAACTGTTAGGATTAGGAAAGTTTTCCGTCAAAAACTTCTTCACCCAATCCAAAACCAAAGGATTATTAATGGGAACATCCTCCAAAACCTCTTTAATCTGTTCGGTATCAAAGATAATTTTATGTCCGTCCAGTTGATAATCCAGGATTAACCGAAGCTGGGGATTTACAGCAATTATCGAAATAACGGTGCCTATTATATCCCCTAATGGAACCCGATCGATATGGCTGTGTTGGAAAGAAGCATAAACTTCAGTCCCTTTGCCTATTTCAGATTTAATAAAAAAACGACCGTTGCAGGCTTCGGCATTAGCCTTAAACAAGGGTATGCCCAAGCCTACCTTTCGAGTAGAACGGGTGGTATAAAAAGGGTCCACAACTTTGGCAAGTTCTTCTTCGGTCATACCCTTTCCGTTATCCTTTACCCGTATTTCCAAAAGGTCGCCTATTCGGTCTTCGTTTATTACTATTTCAACTCTATCGGCTTTTGCTGCCAGAGAATTCTGAACAATATCCAGAATATGCAAGGAAAGCTCCTTCATGCTCTTCCCCCTTCAGTTCTACCGGTATCATTTGTAGGTTTAAGTTTCTTCTACAAGCCCCTTTCCATACTTCAAATACCTTCCCTCTTTCCCTTGAATGGCCAAGGATAATTCTTCCACGGTAAAATCCTCAACACAAGCCCAGGTTTGAGGACCCAGGAGCTGATTTAGCCAATGGGCATCGGAAGATACTACTATACCCAAGTTGTGTTCTTTGATAAATCTCATCTGCTCTTGGTTGCGGGGAAGACGGGGGCTCATTTCCACCCCAATAAAGCCCAGATACTCAGGAATAAATCCTAAATGGAACCATAGGCTAAAAGAAGGCCTGTCAATATGGGCCGGCAACGCTAAACCTCCCAATTGTTTAACGGCTCCAACGATATCATCAACGGAAATATTAGTAGCAGTTAAAAGCATCCGTTCCAGTTCTCCTATTATTTCCCCTCTGCTATCAACTATTGCCTGCTGGCCAAATAATTCTTTGTTATTCTCAAGTTCCGGCAGCTGACTATAAACCAATTCCTGCAACGAAAGAACTTGTTCCAAGGTGTTAAAAATGCAAAGAATATGAACGTCTTCCTTTGACTGAACTTCCATTCCGGGCAGATATAAGAAATTCATCTCCTTGGCACATTCTATAAAAGCCTTTTGATTTTCAGCGCTGTTATGGTCAGCTATTACCAAAGCCTGAAGGCCTACTTCCCGGGCCCTTTTGAAAACCTCCGGGGGCGTCATTTCCAAACTGGCACAAGGTGATAAGGCAGAGTGGATATGGAGATCCATACCGATTAAATTCATTTCAATTACCCCTTAGACCCATCTCATAAAGCTTTCCGGCTAACTCAAAGGCACTCTGAGGGGATTGTAAAATAACAATTTTCTCTTTGCAGGCTTTGTCCAAAACACTCTGTTCCGGCTTAAGCCCCTCCGGAAGAAGTATAGCGGAAAAATTCAACAATGTAGCAACAGCTAATACATTTTGATGGGTCTGGATGGTAATCCAAAGATTATCAGCCTGGCCATGGGCCATAACGTTACTTAACAAATCGCAAATATAAACTCCCCGTACACATTTATTCTCCAGGTTTTCCCCTGCCAATACATTCAAATCAAGTTTGTTAACAATTTCCGCCAGCATCATAATTTATCATCCTTTCAAAAATTTCATTTATTAACACACTTTGGTGTTAATTTAAAAAAATCTGGATATCCAGTTCCGTTCCTTTTCCCGGAGTAGAGGTAATAGTAAACTTATCACTGGAATTTTTAATATTAGGAAGACCCATGCCGGCTCCAAAACCTAATTCCCTGATTTGGTCCGTTGCAGTAGAAAAGCCTACTTGCATAGCCTGCTCAATATCTTCTATACCTGGCCCTGTATCACTAACGGTAATTTGCAATTTATCTTTGGAGATATGGGCCCATATTTGACCTTCAAAGGCATGAATAACAATATTCATCTCGGCCTCGTAGATAGCTATGGCTGCCCTGCGAATAATATCATGACTAATCCCCAATTCGGCCAGTTTCTTTTTGATAGTGCTGGCTGCTAAACCCGCTCGGTCGAAGTCACCGCCTTTAATATTAAAGCTCAGGGTATGATTTTGAACTGTTTTATTGGGAAAATCGGTTATTTCTTCTATTTCATCCAAACGCAAATATTTTGCCAGCCTTTTTACAATATCATTGGTAGTAATTATGCCCACAACCCTGTTTTGATCATCGACAACAGGCAAGCGTCCGTAACCGTGCTGTCTAAATATTGCCAGGGCTTTGTTTACAGATTCATAGGGTTTAATACTATGAACTCTGGTGGTCATTCTCTCCTTTATGGGTAGATCCAGCTTTTGCTCGTCCAAAGCCTGGATAACATCGGCAACAGTAACAATACCTATCAATCTGTTAGCATGGTCAATTACAGGCATACCGGAAATGTTTTTTAAGCGCATTGTTTCCTTGGCTTGCCGCATGGTCATATGGGGCAAAACTGTTATAACGCCGGTAGTCATCATATCTTCAATGCGCAGTTTGGATTGTGGATTATTATTCAGCATCAGTATTCGCCTCTCGCTGTCCTAAACCTTCTTTATATAGACGTCCACAGGCTTCAAACATAGAAAGCTTGGTGGCTAAAAGGGGCATTTTTTGCTCTATAGCAAGGGCAATAACTTCCTTAGGAGGGATTTTTCCTCGTACAAAAACAATGGCTTTGATGTCTAAAACTTCCGAAGTCCTTAATACCTGTGGATAAATCAAGCCCGTCAGCAGCAGATTTTTTTCTCTGGCAAAAGCTAATACGTCACTCATTAAATCGGCTCCACAGGCAGTCATGACATCGATATCTTCCCATGAAAGGGATTCGGTTAAAACCTTAGCCTCTAAAAGCTTTTGTACAGTCTTTAATTTCATTGTCTATTTCCTCTCCATTTTAATTAACTTTTATATGTCAAAGTTTATTGAAAATAATGTTATGAAATATATAGCAATTATACACTAACTTTTTTAAAGTTGCCAGTAATCCACTCTCGGAAACCCACAAAAAAACCAGCCTCTGCTGGTTTATTAAATATCGTGATGAAATTGCATATTAAAGGTCAGTATCTCCAGATTTACGGCCAGGTCAACATTGCGCAATTCTACTTCTACCGGTACGGAAAGCACCACAGGAGCAAAGTTTAGTATAGCTTTAATGCCGCTTTCTACCATACTGTCAGCCACATCCTGAGCAAATTCTGCCGGAACGGCTATTATACCTATCTCAACTTTTTCCGCCCTTACTATATCTTTTAATTTATTAATAGGATTAATGGGTATCCCGTTTATAGTAAAACCTACTTTATTTAAATCATTATCAAAAACACCGATAACTTCAAAACCTCTTTCCCTAAATCCCTTATACTGAGTCAAAGCGGCTCCCAAATTACCGGCACCGACAATAACAACCTTCCATTTTTTATTAAGACACAAAATCCTAACTATATGCTTATTGAGATCTTTA
>JAAXZE010000130.1 GCA_012720075.1 Clostridia bacterium | reverse complement strand
TGAACATTTTCGGCAATATTTCTTTTTAGTTAATATAAAAACGACAGGGACTATCCCTGCCGTTATTATTTTTTATTGGTTTTTTGCAGATAATCTTCCATCCAGAGGGTATGAAATTCTTCATCGAGGTAAAACTGCCAGAGAGTATTATATAGTTCCGGGTAATCAACAGCCTCGATTATAAACTTTCTGTATTCTTTTAAAGCGTGTTTCTCCAGGGCAACGCCTAACTTACAGGCATTCAGAGAACCGGTTAATTCCACTGATTCGCCAAGGATACTGCCCGCTAAGGTAAATAAGGAGCCTGTTATTTTGGGTGTAGGGATCCCCATCTGGTTAAGCTTCCGGGAAAAGTATTGGGCATGACTGTTTTCAATGTCAACCATCCGGCTAAAGGCCCTCCGGAAATATTCCCCCTCAGATGAGGACAATTGGGCCTGATAATAGGCTACTTGAAACTCTTCCAACCTGTAGAAAGCCAAAAGCTTGCTAATTAAGTTCTTTTGTTTTCCCATCAGTAACCCTGCTTTAAGAATTTTTTACTTTTTCTTTATTCTTCCCTTACCAGCAATAATTATTAGAATATGAAATCATTTATTTCCTTTACCTGAGGTACTGACAATATTAATAACAAAGCTTAATTCTTTATTTTCCATTAATTTATTAATGGGCTCAAACTTTAACGCACCTACCGGACAAACTTTAACGCAGGCCGGTTTTAAGCCGGCAGCTACCCTCTCAAAGCAAAAATTACACTTTTGCATTTTTTCTTCCATATTATAACGGGGTATACCAAAGGGACAGGCCAAAGCACAACTGTGACAGCCAATACACAGATTTTCATTAACAATTACCGCTTTTGTAACCTCATGCCTAAAGATTGCCCCGGTTGGACATCCCATAATACATGGACTGTCTTCACAATGCATACAGGCTACGGAAAGATGCTGAATACTTTCCTGAGGATAAAGTCCTTCTTCTATCCGATAAACCCTGCGGAAAGCCGGCTCGCCCTTTTCGACCTCAATATCATTTTGGTCCATACAAGCTACCACACAGGCACCACAACCGGAACAACGACTATAATCCAAAATAATTGCCTTTTTCAATGCTACTCTCCCCCTTTCTCCACCTTTTCTATTTTACAAAGGGCAGACTTAAACCCCGGAAAGCCGGAAAGGGGGTCCAGGTAATCACCTTCAAAGAGTAAATTAACATCGGCTGACGGATAGGCATGATACATATGCACAACACCAGGCTGCACCATCTTGGTCAGATTTGCTTTAACAATAATAGCGCCTTTGGGGGTGGCGATACGAATATAATCCTTTTGGTTTATACCTAGTCTTTTGGCATCCTGGGGATTAATATCGGCTGCCGGATGATCAGGCCTCAGGCTTTTCGTCCAGGGAAGCCGAAAAGTCCGGCTATGGACAAACATTGGCAATCTTGACCCTGTATTAAGAATAAAAGGATATTCCCGGGCTACTTCCGGCGTTGCTTCCTTACTGTATTTTGGCGGTCTGTAAACCGGCAAAGCCTCAAACCCTGCTCTTCCCTCATATTTTTCTAAGACCTTGGATTTAAACTCCAGTTTTCCCGAAGGTGTTTTAAAACCATCCTTCATGTATTTTTTTTCTGGTATTTGAAGTGGATTTGGGACAAACATTCCTCCGGGATGTTTTTTCAGTTCGGAAACCGTTAAGCCGCTTGGTTTAAGAATCCAATCAATACTGGCTTCATAACCGGCTTTAAATAATGGATCATCCAGTCCCAGTTTAACAGCTAATTGATAGATAATATCCGTATCGGACCGGGATTGATAAAGGGGTTCAATGGCGGGAGTAGTTAAAATCACATAACCCATTCCCCAGCAACGCAATTCACTTCGCTCCACCGAAGTACAAGCCGGCAGTACAATATCAGCATATTTGCAGCTATCGGTCATAAAGATATCCACATTAACAAAGAAATCTAACTCCTGTAAACTTTCCAAAAAGCTGTCAGAATCCGGCCACATCCGGTAATTAAGCCCAAAACCAATCAGTGCCTTAATGGGGTAGGGTTTTCGGGACCTTATTTGAAAAGGCAGTTCCATAGCCTGAGCCTCTTCATCAATTATCTCAACCCATACAGGGAATTTGTCGGCCCCTACTCTTGGAGCCATATCTTCCCAAGGCTTGACCTGAGCAAAGTCATGATCCCTGGACCTGAACAATCCCGGTTGCTTAATAAAGCTAGGAGGGTTTACAAAATTTCCCCCGCGCACATCATAATTGCCCGTTAGACCAATCAGGGAAAATACCGCCCGATAATTTTGAACGCCATTGGTATGATGAACAACGGGAGATGCACTGGGCATGATAGCTGCGGGCTTAACTCCGGCATACATTCTAGCCGCCGCAATTATCTTATCTGCAGGGACACCTGTTAATTCTTCTCCCTTTTCCGGACTAAAGGTTTCCACATAGGCTTTATATTCATCAAAACCATAGGTATAATTAGCTACAAAATCTTCATCATAAAGCTTTTCCCTGATAATAACGTGAGCCATGGCCAGGGCTAATGCTCCATCGGTTCCCGGTCTTAACTGAAGGTGAATATCAGCCAGGGCCGTAGTAGGAGTCTTTCTGGGGTCAACGACAATTAATTTCATTCCCCGCTCTTTACCTTTTAAAATTGCCCGGGCATTTCCGGGATTGGTATAGAAGGGATTGGCACTCCACACTAATAGACAATTGGTATTTTTAGTATCCGGCACCCCAGGACTACCAAAGACCAGTTTCTGAGCCATTTCCATGGCCCGAGCACAAGTGCTGGATTCGGTCAAATAGTTGGGTGAGCCGAAGGAATGGGCCAACCGTTTCAAATATGGCCGAAACCACTTGGAATAGCCGGCGTAAAAAGCTACAGCCTCAGGACCAAATTCAGCTTTTATTGCATTAAATTTCTCAGAAATAATGTCCATGGCCTCATCCCAGGTAATTTCTTCAAACTTTCCGGAACCTCTGGGCCCCAATCTTTTCAAAGGAGTCTTTAATCGCTCTTCATTATATACATATTGACGGGTGGCAGCCCCCTTGGCACACAGAGTGCCTACACTATAAGGATGCTCATCACTTCCCTCAACCTTAATAATTTTTCCATCTTTAATATAAAGATCTAATCCGCATTGGGTGGCAGGATCGCATATAGCACATATGGATTTTTTTATTTGGATACCGTTTTCAGGACCGGGTATTTTACTAAGCCCTTTCACACTTTTCCACCTCCTCAAAAATATTTCTAATTAACAGGTTTTGAATAAAAGGAAGAGAACTCTGAGAAGTTTTGTAAGATACCTGTAAATTTTTTAAAATTTGATTTTTAATGATACCTGAGGATTGATAATCATCCAGAAAGTTTGCCCCGGTAAGTATGTCCCCTTGCCAGAATAATTGAATAAACCTTTTGCCATCATATTTTTTTTCCATCCTGGTAAATTGTTTAACATCACCAATACCAATGAAATCCATTCCTAAGAAATGGGTTATATTATGGGGAATATTGCCTGGGAAAAATTCGGGTACTCCGGCCATATTCGCTCCGGCAGTTCTCCCCTGGTAACGGGCGTTAGCCCACAGACCCATTATTTGTCCTTCATTGCTAAGAAGATTCCTCCCTTGGGCAACATCACCGGCTGCGAAAAGCCCGGGAACGTTAGTTCTCATTTGTTGATCCACCAATACTCCTTGTTTTATCTCCACCTGTTTCCGCTCAAGGAAACCGGTGTTAGCCCTTACACCAATACACATTACCAATAAATCTGCTTCAACCGGTTCAATATTACCGGCAAAATAGGCTTTTAACCCACCGGATGTTTCTTCTATAGCCGTAATGGCGGCACCGAACTTTAAATCTATACCCTTTTCCAGTAAACGTTTTTCAATAATATGGGCACAATCGGGGTGGGCCGCCAATGGAAAAATATGATCGGCCAAATCAGCTAAAATTACTTTTACCCCGACCATATGAAAAGCCTCTACTACTTTTATTCCTGCCATAGAGGCTCCAACAACCAGAGCTTTATGAGGCCTGTTTTGCAATGCTTTCTTTAGTCTGACGGCATCATCTACGGTCCTTATAACAAAAACCTTATTAGAATGAATTCCTGGAATAGAAGGCAAAAAAGGAGATGCACCGGTTGCTATTAAGCATTGATCATAAGAAAACTCAAAACCATCTTTATTTTTTATAATTCGGTTATGGGCATCTAAATTTACCACAGGTGACCCAAAATGGGTTATTACTTGGTAATTATGATAAAACTCATCTCCTTTTCCATAAGGGAAAAGTCCTTCCCAGTCAATTTTCCCTGAAACAAAATAAGTAGTAAGCATTGGATTGGCGATTGGTCTATCGTTATCGGAAAAAAGATGTATTTCTCCCGAATATCCTTTTTCCCGGAGCTTTTTGATACACTCGGCAGCGGCACATCCGTTGCCGATTATAGCAATACCTTTTTTCCTTCTAATAATCACACCTCCCTCCATAATCCGGCAATAAAACGGTATTAGGCAAAATTTTCAATATAAGAAAAGCCTAAGTATATATTTACTCAGGCTTAAATATTTAAATATTTTGAAACAATATTTATGAACTAACGGCGGCATTGCCTTTCATCTTTTTATTTCTCTGGATGAAAATTACAACAGCCAATATGGCCAGTCCGGGTAAAGCAGTGCTTGCATATGGTAAAATTAATAAGATAGCTGCAATTAAAGCCAATAATCTTTCTCCTATACTTAAGTTGGTATATACATATCCTTCCAAAGCTATGGCCAATGCACAAACAGAAATTAAAGCAGTAACGGTTACTAAAATAATATTAGGAAGGGATCCTACCAGTAACAAGGCCGGATCTAAAACAAAGATAAAGGGGACAACAAATGACGGAATTGCCATTCTAAACGCTTGGAATCCGGTTGACATGGGATTACCTTCTGCAATACCTGCTGCAGCATATGAAGCAACGGCTACAGGAGGCGTTATCAGAGAAAGTCCGCAGAAGTAAAAGACGAATAAGTGGGCAATATATACAGGCACACCAATTTCAATTAAAGCCGGGATAGTTAAGCCAACCTGCAATACATAGGCGGGAACCGGAGGCATACCCATACCCAGGATTAAAGATATTATCATCACCAGAAACAGAACCAGCAGGAGATTATCTCCTCCCATGGATACAATGGAAGTAGCAAGCCTTTCTCCAAGCCCTGTATATTCGATAATTCCAACTACGATACCTGCGGCGGCGCAAGAAGTAATTACGACCAAAGCACTGGTTGCCGCATTTTCAATAGTTTTAATCAAAGAAGAGAATGTAAGCCTTGTACTTTTTCGCAAGAAACTAACTAATACAAGAAGCACTGTACAAAGGGTACCTGACATTGAAGGTGAATAACCTTTCATCAACATATAAAACAATACGAAGATAGGAATTAGCATATGGCCATATTCTTTTAAAACTTCCTTAACAGATTTGGTCGCTGACACAGGTTGTAGATTTAACTTCAACGCTTCTAAGTGTACGGTGACATAAACACTAAAGAAATAGATAAGAGCAGGAATTACAGCATATTTCATGATTTGCACATAAGGAATTCCTGTAAAAGCTACAATTAAAAAGGCACATGCTCCCATAACCGGTGGTAAGAATTGCCCGCCAATGGAAGAACAGGCTTCTACTGCGCCGGCAAATTCGGGTTTGTAGCCTAATTTTTTCATCATGGGTATAGTCAAAACCCCTATAGTAGCAACGTTGGCGGCAGGTGCCCCATTTATACTTCCCATGAAAGCACTGCCAACTACAGCCATTTTTGCCGGGCCACCTTTGCTTTTGCCCACCGCAGCGGCAGATAACTCAAAAAGCAGATGCCCTGCACCGGTAGAAGCTATAAATGCTCCAAAAATGATAAATACGGCTAATGTGGTCGAAGAAACGCCTACAGCAACCCCAAAAATTCCTCCGGTAGTCATATATAATAAATCAATAATATCAGTCCAGGCAATAGCTCTTGTTTGAAGAATACCAGGTAAATAGGGTCATATAAATGGGTAACTCAAAAAGAACAATACAACATAAACCAAAACATTTCCGACTTTCCTGCGTACCGCTTCAATAACTAATAAAATCATTAGCAGACCTAAACATTTTTCCAGTAAAGACAAAGGTGTAACATATGGAAATCTTTGAACTGCAATCCATTCAAATCGAATAAAAAAATATCCGATGGCTCCAATTACACCCATTAGAGCCACAAGGTTAATAATTTTTTCCCCTGTTTTTTGAGAATTTTTTAAAGAAATCAAATATAATAAAGTTAAACCGAACAATAAGTGAATAGCTCTTTGCTTTACTACTTCCAAACTTCCAAAATACCCTGTATATAGATGAAATATTACAAAAATCAGTGAAACAATGGTTATAAGTATAGAGACTACTTTTCGGCCGTTTTCACTCATGAGAATTATCATCCTTCCCAAATTTTTCATGATTTTCAGAAATGGCTCCACAGTGATAGTGGAGCCATATGTTTTTAACTATTTACTTAATTATTTACTGAATATAACCTTGTTCTTTATAGTATTTTAATGCACCTGGGTGAAACTCAATGCCTGGTACTTCTTTGGCAAAATCTTTTACAGTCATGGATGCCAAAGCATTCATGCTTTGCTTATAGCGTTCGAAGTTTTCACATAAAACCTTAGCCATATCATACGCAACATCCTCGGGGAAATTATCGGGGACAATTACATGCACATTACCGCCTATTCCCGGTATTTCGGGATTCTTTGAACCATCTTTCAAGGTATAGACACCTTCAGGTAAAACAGTTTTTTCTATTCCTATATATTTGGAAGCCATTTTTTCTCTGATATCTTCCGGTAAAGGAATAAACCTTACGTTTTCCGTAGCAAAAACGTTTAATAACGAGGGGTTGGGATAATTGGTATAGGTATATAACAAAGCTTCTAGGTGACCGTCAAGGAATTGCTGTTGAGCATCATCAAATCCCAGAGGTTGAATTTTAAAGTCTTCTTCTTTCATGCCCATCTCTTGGATAACTCTAATTAATTCCAGGTGGTTTGATCCACCTCTGGGTCCAGGAGAAACACTTTTGCCTTTTAAATCTTCCAATTTCTCATAAGGTGAGTCTGCCCGTACAACAAACACGGTAGTCATAGGCCAGAGGGTAACTAGATTTTTAAAGCCTGATAATTTCCCTGTGCTTTCAAAAAATCCTTCGCCCATTAAAGCAGCGCCGGCAATATCACTTAAAGATTGAGCCATGTTATATTTTCCTTGCACTAAACCGGCAACGGCCGCTGCAGGGTCACTGTTGGTGGGATTTCCGTCAATATAAGGAATATGTTTTTTAAAGTCCTCAAAAAACATACTGTAAAGAGCATTGGTTGCCGCCCCTTGTGGTCCGCCTGCCATTT
>JAAXZE010000129.1 GCA_012720075.1 Clostridia bacterium | reverse complement strand
TTTTTTATATCAAGGTAGGAGTTCTAAAAGATTGTGTAGAATAATACAAATTAACTATGTGTTTTAGTAGCACTTATTACCTATAAGGGAGCGATTGGCTTATGAAAAAAAACAATCAGGATAATTATTATGCAAATATTAGATTTTTGACCTTTGTAATTCCGTTTTTAGGTATAGGTGCTTATGAGGTTATAAGATTTCAGCTCCTGGATAAGTATTTTGAACCCCATATAAACAGTCTTATTCTAATGATCTTAACCGGTATTTTTGGGTCTTTTTTTGCAACCTGGTTATTTAAAAAAATAGAGGGAATTCATAATACCCTATTTTGGGAGCAGCAACGTTTAAAAACTATTTTTCAACATACTTCCGACGGAATTGTTGTTTTAGATGAGAATCTTCGGGTATTGGATATTAATCCCGCAGCTGAAAAGTTAACCGGTTGGAGTAAAAAAGAAGTTATTGAAAAATTAACTTGCAATGAAATGCTTGGTTGTTTAAAAGCTAAAGAATCTTGCTGGAATTCCCAGGATCCAGAAGATTGCATGAATGTTGACTGCGGTCACCGAGAATGTTGGGGTCAATCCAGTTTAACAAAGAAGTTATCTTTTCCTTATATTGAAATGTGTATTTTGCGGAAGGACGGCAGGAAAATAAAAGTAGGGGCCAGCTACTCTTATATTCCCTCTATTGGTGAAGAAAAGCCTCAAATTAAAATCGTATTAAGGGATATTTCCCAGAAAAAGGAATTTGAAAAGGCTATTCAAAATTATGCTACCTTAGAAGAACGATACAGGCTGGCCAGAGAAATGCATGACGGATTAGCTCAGGCATTGGTGTATTTAAATATAAAAGCCCAAAATATTCAAAAGAAACTTCAAGAAAAAGGGAGTAATGATTCCATTCTCAAAGACATTACGGAATTGCGCCAAATAACCCAGGAAGCTGTTAATGAAGTGCGGCAGAATATTTTTGACCTTAAGACGCAGCCTGTGGAAAATTCCGGCTGTTTTCGTGTCTGGATTGAAGAATATTTAAATTACTTTGGGTCTGTTAATCATATTGAAACGGAGTTTGTTTGCAATTGCCAGGAAGCCCTTGTTTTGCCTACTGAAATGAAGGTACAGCTAATTAGAATTGTCCAAGAAGCTTTGAGTAATATTCGTAAACATGCCAGGGCAACTAAGGCCAGTATTTTTTTATCCCGGAATAACCAAGAATTAATTATTAAAATTTCCGATAACGGCAAAGGTATTGACGTACCTAATCTTGCAATGAGTTCAAAAAATCATTTCGGCTTATCGATAATGGAGGAAAGGGCCCAAATCATTGGGGCTGATTTAAAAGTGCTTCCTGCTCAACCCCGGGGAACCATTGTAGAAATAAGACTATCATTGGGCAACCTATCTTCCAATAATGCTAAGGTAGGATAAAAATTAGGAGGAATTATATATGTCAAAGGCAAAGGTTTTATTAGTTGATGATCATGCTTTGTTTCGTAAAGGAATTGCCAGTTTGTTAAATGAGCAGGGTCAATTGGAAATCGTTGGTGAAGCCAGCAACGGACTAGAAGGAATTGTTAAAGCTAAGGAATTAAAACCCGACATAGTCATCATGGACGTAGAAATGCCGGAAATGAACGGAGTGGAAGCCGTAGCATATATTAAAAAGGCTTTGCCGGAATGCAAAGTGGTTATGCTTACTATCTCTGATAATGATGAAAATTTATTTAATTCGATTAGAAACGGAGCCCAGGGATATCTATTAAAGAGCATTGATCCTGATGATATGGTAAAGGAAATCCTGGGTTTGTTAAGAGGAGAAGCGGCTATATCAAAAACCATGGCCAGTAAAATACTAAAAGAGTTTTCTAATATATCTAAAAGAGAAAAGGAAGTTATTAATCCCCAAAAATATAATTTGACTGATCGGGAAGCGGAAGTTTTAACACTGGTTGCCCAAGGTTTTACTAATAAAGAAATTTCTTTTCAATTGTCCATTACCGAAAATACAGTAAAAAATCATTTATATAATATTATGGAAAAACTTCACTTGCAGAATAGAGTACAACTGGCTTCTTTTGCCTGGCGAGAAGGTCTGGTAAATTAGGAGGAGACCGTGAAAGATTTAACTGTTGCTTTCAAAAACATCGCAGTTTTTCTTAAAGAAGAATATCATTTATGTTGTTATGACCCCGCTATGTGGTTGGAAAAAGGGACTGTGGCCAGTATTGTAAAATTAATTAATGGTTCCGAAGAACTGTTAAACTATTGGACGCCCAAACCTGTTGGTAACGGCCCCTGGTCCTGGCCTCTAAGAATATTGACACCTCGACAGGTATATATTCTCAAACAGAGGTTTTGGAAAGTTAAAAATGTTCAAATTTTTGAGGTCAAGGACAGTTCTTCTTTACAAAGGGTATTAAACGAAAACAATTTGGTTGTAAACTATATCGAGTCTTTTCAAAAGCTCTATTGTTATCTGCCAAGCGGCAAGGAAATACAATTATCCTATTATATTGATGACTTTAAAAGCATTGCTGAGTTTTATGAAATGATAGAAGAATTCTTCGGCCGATATGTTTTATTGGATGTTGAAAAAGAACATGTTTTTGTTTCCAGTTCTGAAGGCCCCTATGGCAGTTACACTTTGGCCTATGATAAACTTGGCAGAAAAGGGTGCAGAAATTATCTCTGCGTTTTGAAATGTCCGGTTTTTCCTTTGGATGATCATTTGAAAAAACTAACTTCTAAAATTGAATTGCAAGTTGACGGTTTAACCTCGGAAGTAAAGGGGATAATAATTTATGACATGGAGGGGGTTAAATTAGCCAGTCTGAATGAAGAAGGGGAGTTTGAATAAGAAATATTGATGGGAGATGGTTTTTTGGAATTTCCTCAATATGATATTGTTGTTATTGGCTGTGGTCCGGCCGGTCTTTCAGCTGCAATTAACACAACCATTCGCAACAAAAAAACAGTGGTTTTTGGCGGTGACTTTTGCAGCCCCAAACTGCATAGAGCCCCCCATATTAATAATTACCTAGGTTTTTGGAACATAACAGGTGAGGAATTACGTAATAAATATCTCCATCATGTTCAACAGCTGGGAATAAAAGTTGAACAGCAAAAAATAGATAATATCTTTCCGTCAGGTGATACCTTTAATGTTGTTTTTAAAGGCAATATGGTTATTTGCAAGGCCATTATCATTGCCGTTGGTTTGCAGAACCCCAAATTTCTTCCCGGCGAAGAAGAGTTGTTAGGAAAAGGTGTAAGTTATTGTGCTACCTGTGACGGTCCTTTGTACAGAGGCAAGAAAGTGGCGCTAATTGGCTTTACTAAAGAAGCTGAGGAGGACGTAAACTATTTGGCAGACATAGCTGAACAGATAGTTTACCTTCCTTTATATGAAGGATTAGGCGATATCAATAAAAAAGTAAGGCTTCTTAAGGAAAAACCTAAATCCTTGTTGGGAAAAGAAAGATTGCAGGCTTTGGAGACCGAAGGAGAAACCCTGGAACTGGATGGTTTGTTTATTATCAGGGATAATATACCCCCGGCTCAACTTTTGCAAGGTTTGGAGCTAAAGCAAAATGCTATTGTTGTAGACAGGAAAATGGCCACCAATATTCCCGGCGTGTTTGCAGCCGGTGACTGTACGGGCCCTCCTTACCAGCTGGCCAAAGCAGTAGGAGAAGGTGCTGTTGCCGGATTGAGCGCCGCCGGCTTTTTAGATGAAAGAAATTAAGTAAGTGTTTAAGTGTCTGAGTGTGTAAGTGTTTTATATGCGTATATTTTGTTGATATATCTAAAAAACCAGTCTGTTTTAAGACTGGTTTTTCAGTAATTGAAGGACTTTTTCTTCATCAGGAGTAATATAGATTGTTTTTTGATTTTCATAGATAACCATGCCCGGTTTGGCCCCACCGGGTTTTTTAACATTTTTTCGCAGTGTATAGTCAACAGGGACCAGGGCTGAATACCTGCCTTTACTATAGTAGGCGGCCAGATTAGCTGCCTCATCCAGTATTGATTTGGGTATTTCTTTTTTCCCGGGGTTTTTTATGATCACATGGGAGCCGGGAATATCTTTAACATGGAGCCACATGTCTTCGTTTTTTCCCAGTTTAAAGGTAATATAATCGTTTTGTTTATTGTTCTTGCCAACCAGTATTTTATATTCTTTTACCTGAAAGGTGAGAGGATCGGATTGAGGTTGGATATTGGTTTTATTAGTTTTTATGGTTTTGGCTTTAACATAACCGGATTCTTCCAACTCCAGTCTTATTTCCTGCAAGTCATTGACTTTTTCCGCTCTTTCCAGGCTGTTTTTAATGCTTTCCAGATAGGAAATTTCCTCCACTGTTGCTTTGCTTTGGTCTGCCGCTTTTTGGGCGCCTTGTTTGGCTTTGGAATATTTCTTAAAGTATTTTTGAGCGTTTTCATTAGGAGTTAAATTGGAATCAAGGGGTATTATTATCTCTTCAGGTTTTTCCGAATAAAGATTAATTACTCTGGCTTCTTTAGCCTGCTGTAAGTGATAAAGATTAGCGATAATTAGTTCCCCCCATAATCTGTATTTTTCCGCTTCTTTTCCCTCGGCGATTTTTTCCATCTGCAGGGCCAATTTGCGCTGGCAGCGCTCCAATTCCCTTTCAATTATTTTTTCCAGGTCACTGGCTTTTTGTTTAAAGATATTTTTCTCTTCGAGCCTGCCTATAAAGAATTCCACCAATGAACTCATGGAAGAAAAAGCGGCTTGGTTAAAGTCGGAAAATTGTTGCAGGAAAAAGGGGGCAAAAGCTATGGGGTTATCATCATTATCATTAACCAGTGTCGGCTGATATTCCTTTGTATCAAGCAGGTTTTTTAACCAGATTAGACTTTGATTGAGATTTTGATACTCATATTCTCCCATAAACTCCAGCCGATAATCGGGGTCAATTCCGGCTCTTGCCGTTAATTCCATAGCCGTTTGGGGTCCAATACCTTCAATTATTTGCAGTAAAGCTTTATGGACTTTTTGTTCGGGAGGAGATTTAATAAAGTACTGATGAGTGTTTCTTCACTGATTTGCTCCAGTCCTAATTTTTCTTGAGGGGGAGGGGGTGAATAAATAACTCCCGGCAATACCTCACGGTATTGATTAATTTTATTAGTCAAACGTTTAATACTGTCTAAAATACTTTGGTCTTCATTTTTTATTAAAATTAAATTACTGTGTTTACCCATGAATTCGCCGATAAGGATTCGTTTAACTTTATTACCCAGTTCGTCAAAGCCTTCAAAAATAAAGTGAACTACTCTTTCCAGCCCGTGTTGTTTAATTTCGATGATTTTTGTGACTTCCAGGTGTTTACGTAAAACCATGCAAAATAAAGGAGGCTGCTGGGGATTGGCTTTAGAACTTTCAGTTAAATTAAAACGGGGATTCTGGGGATTTATCGTAAGAAATAACCGGTAATTTTTACCAGGTTGTCTAATGGTTATTACAATGGAGTTGGAATCGGGTTGCTGAATTCGATCCACTCTGCCTCCAATTAATAGGGGTTCCAGTTCGTCTACTAAGGCTCTGATTGCTATACCATCTAATGACAAGTTTTTCACCTCCTATTTTGCAAGTATACCATATCCTATAAGGTCAGTCTATTGCGTCTGTCAAGTACTAACAGGTTAATCTAGTGGGTCAGACAATTTACTTATAAGTCTTTTTTTGCATCTGACGATTGCTTATTGGTCAATCTAATGGGTCAGATGCCTGTCCAGAAATATTTCCCCTGAAGTATTGTCTGGCCCAAATAAATTATCCCAGAGTATCATCCGACCGATAATCTTCACCCTTAAGTATAAAACGTCAGATGCTTGAATAATATTAATTTAGTATTTGCAAAGTGGGGGAAGATGCAGGAATGGTTAAAAGTAATTGGTATAATCTTTCGGAAAACGAAGTTTTAGAGGAGTTAAAGGTTAATGCCCAAAAAGGATTGGACTCCAAAGAAGCTAAAAGGAGGCTGGAACTGGTAGGTTTTAATCAGCTTCAGGAACAAAAAAAGACATCTCCTTTTAAACTATTTATTAATCAATTTAAGGACTTTATGGTAATAGTACTTCTGGCAGCAACGATCATCTCGGCTTTTTTAGGAGAATATGCTGATGCTATTACAATAATTACAATAGTCATAATGAATGCCATACTAGGCTTTGTGCAGGAATTCCGAGCTGAAAAATCCATGGAGGCGTTAAAGAAGCTTATAGCCCCCGAAGCAAAGGTAATAAGAAACAGCAGAGAAATGAAAGTACCGGCCCGGGAACTGGTCCCGGGAGATTTGGTTTTATTAGAAACCGGAGATATTATCCCTGCCGATTTACGATTGTTAGAAACAGTCCAGCTTGAGATTGAGGAGTCCTCTTTAACGGGGGAATCTGTTCCTGTTAAAAAGAAAGCCGGTGAAGTGTACCCGGTAAACACAAGCTTGGGCGACCGAAGAAATATGGCTTATATGGGTACGACGGTAACAAGAGGAAAAGGAATGGGTGTAGTTGTAGAAACAGGGATGCATACTGAAATGGGGTTAATTGCCGGGCTAATCCAAAAAGTTGTTAGTGAACCCACACCTTTGCAGAGAAGATTGGAACAGTTGGGAAAATGGCTGGTAGCTTTTTGCCTTTTAATTGTAATGGTTGTTGTTGCAACCGGAATACTGCGGGGCGAGCAAATTTACCAGATGTTTTTGGTAGGCGTAAGCCTGGCCGTTGCTGCCATACCTGAAGGGCTTCCGGCTATTGTGACCATTGCTTTGGCGGTAGGGGTCCAAAAGATGCTTAAAAGGAAGGCTATTATAAGAAAATTGCCGGCTGTAGAGACTTTAGGATGTGCAACGGTAATTTGTTCTGATAAAACAGGAACTCTAACCCAAAATGAAATGACGGTAAGAAAGCTATTTGTCAGTAATGAGTTTATTCAAGTTACCGGCGAAGGGTATGACCCCAAAGGTGAAATAATTATTCCGGAAGAAAAAAGTCGTTTACATAGAAATAAAACCGGTTTGGATCTGGCTTTTAAAATAGCTGCCCTTTGCAATAATGCCAAACTTCAAAAAACCGAAACGGTGATTTCCGGAATGTTCAGGAAAAAGAACACCGGCCCATGGAAGGTATTAGGGGACCCAACGGAAGGCGCTTTACTGGTTTTAGCGGCAAAAGCAGGTGTTTGGCGGGAAAATGTTGAAAAGAAAGAGCAAAGGGTTTTTGAAATTCCTTTTGATTCGGACCGCAAAAGGATGACGGTAATTTATAAAGCTCAAGATAAATTAAAAATTTATACCAAAGGCGCTCCCGATATTATTTTAGAAAAATGTAAATATGTTTGGTGGGAAGGAGAGCCAGTAGCTCTTACTGGGGAATTAAAACAAAAAATCCTGGTGAATAATGACCTAATGGCCGGAGAGGCTTTGAGAGTATTAGGACTGGCCTATAAAGAAATGCCCGCGGCTTTTGATTATGAGGAAAAAGAACAGGAAGTTGAAAAAGACCTCATCTTCATTGGGCTGGCCGGAATGATTGATCCTCCCCGCCCTGCAGCTATAAAAGCGGTAGAGGTTTGTAAAAATGCGGGGATAAAAACCGTTATGATCACCGGTGACCATAAAATAACGGCTGAAGCCATAGGAAAAGAATTAAAAATTCATGATGAAAATGGTATCATTTTAACAGGTGCTCAATTGGACCAAATGTCGGACCGGGAGTTAAAAAGGATAGTCAATGATGTTACCGTTTATGCAAGGGTATCACCAAAACATAAACTGCGAATCGTAAAAGCCCTTAAAGCCCAAGGTCACGTGGTGGCAATGACCGGTGACGGGGTTAACGATGCTCCGGCTATAAAAGAGGCTGATATTGGTATTGCCATGGGAATAACCGGTACCGATGTTACCAAAGAATCATCTTCGATGATTTTAGGCGACGATAATTTTGCTACAATTGTTGCGGCAGTAGAAGAAGGCAGGGCCATTTATGACAATATTAGAAAATTTATCAGATACCTGCTTTCTTGTAATATAGGTGAAGTGTTGACCATGTTTTTTGCTTCCCTGATGGGTTTGCCGTTGCCGCTATTGCCAATCCAAATTTTATGGGTTAATCTGGTTACAGACGGACTCCCGGCTATGGCTTTGGGTGTTGATAAAGCGGAACCCGATATAATGTACAGAAAACCCCGGCACCCCAAAGAAAGTATTTTTGCCCATGGCTTGGCCAGACGGATTGCCGTTAGAGGTACGTTGATTGGTGTCGGGACCCTTTTGGTGTTCATAATAGGTTTTTACCTTAATAATATGAACTTGGAAATTGCCCGCACCATGGCCTTTACAACATTAGTATTCTTCCAACTGTTTCATGTTTTTGACTGTCGTTCCGAAAGGTATTCTATCTTTGAAATAGGACTGTTTTCTAATCCCTATTTGGTTGGGGCGGTAAGCTGTTCGGTGATTATGCACCTTATGGTTTTGTACCTGCCTTTCTTCCAACCCATTTTTAAAACTTTTCCCTTGACAATCTCAAACTGGTTGATTATTATCGCCGTTTCCGGAGGGATTACAATACTGCAGAATACTTATCGTAGTTTGAAGAAGTATTACTTCTTGACGTTCCGGCGTACTTTGCGGGCTTAATATAGTTTAATCAGGCTGGTTTATTGCATAATCTTAGTCGCAAAATATATGACGAAAGGAAGATTAGCATGGAATTCACAAAAATGCATGGCCTTGGTAATGATTTTATCCTCATTAATGCCCTGGAAGATGAAAAAGATGTTGATTATTATGAGTTAGCTCCCAAATTGTGTGACCGCAATTTTGGCATCGGAGCTGATGGGCTGTTAATAATACTACCGTCGGAAATTGCGGACATAAAAATGAGGATTATTAATTCTGACGGCAGTGAAGCCGAAATGTGCGGAAACGGCATTAGATGTTTTGCAAAATATGTTTTTGAGAAGGGTATTATCAATAAAACCAGGATGGAAGTAGAAACGCTGGCGGGTATTATAATCCCGGAAATCATGTTAAATAATAATAAGGTTGTTTCCGTTCGGGTCAATATGGGAGAGCCTCAGCTGGATAGGGCCAAAATTCCGATGGAAGGCCCCCCCGGCCCTGTCATCAAAGAAAAATTAAAGGTACTGGATAATGAGTTTGAAATAACTGCCGTAAGTATGGGCAATCCCCATTGTGTCATATTTGTTTCCGATTTAACGGCAATTGATATTAATAAATGGGGCCCTTTACTTGAAAAACATCCGGTTTTTCCCCGGAAAACCAATGTAGAATTTGTTCAAATTATTAATCCTGCTGAAGCCGTTATGCGGGTTTGGGAGAGAGGAGCGGGAATTACCCTGGCTTGTGGTACCGGGGCATGCGCCACAATAGTTGCCGGTGTTTTGAATAATCTCCTCAATCGTAAAGCCACAATAAAATTGTTAGGTGGAGAATTGGAAATTGAGTGGGCAGAAAATAATCATGTCTATATGACCGGACCGGCAGAAGAGGTTTTCCGAGGAACAATTGATTTGTTTTAAAAAATCGCCTCTGGCGGTTTTTTTATTAATGCAGGAATAAACAATAAAAAGGAGAAATATCCTTGTTGTGGTTGTTTTTTAAACAATTTGTTAATTATACTTAACAGATGCATTTTTTATTTATTTATTCCAATTAATAATATGTAAGGCTTTTTATTGGCAACAATAAAAATTTAGGAGGAAAAACTATGCGAAGTATGACAGGATACGGTCGGGGCGAAGCAGAAAATGAGGCAAAGAAATTTACTGTAGAGATTAAATCCATAAATCATAGGTATTTGGAGGTTATTGTTAAACAACCCAAGCAGTATATGCTGTTGGAGGATAAAATCAGGCGTTTGGTTCAAGAATACATAAAACGGGGACGTGTGGAAATATATATTAAAGTTGAAGAAACAGGCTTAAAAAAACAAGAGGTCAAAGTTGACAAAGAGAATGCCATAGCTTATTATAATTCTTTGAAGGATTTGGCTGATTTTCTCCAAATTTCACCAAATGTTAATATTTACCAGCTAGCAACTTTACCTGATGTAATAAAAGTTGAAGAAATGGAAGAGGATCTTGAAGATATCTGGGTTGTGATGGAAAAAGCTCACATAAAGGCTTTGGAGCAATTGACGGCAATGCGGGAAGCCGAAGGTCAGAGTTTAAAGAATGATTTAATCCAAAGAATTATTCTTTTACAAGATTTAAGTGCCAAAATTGAAAGGAGAAGCCCTGTTGTTGTTGAAGAGTACCGTGAAAGACTGCAAAACAGATTAAAGGAATTAATGACTGATACTTCTTTTGACGAAACCCGCTTTAACCAAGAAATCGTCTATTTTGCCGAAAAGTGTAATATCACAGAAGAACTGGTTCGCTTAAAAAGCCATTTTCAGCAGTTTCTAAATTCCCTGGAATCCGCTGAAAGTATTGGAAGAAAGCTTGATTTTCTCGTCCAAGAGCTTAACCGGGAAACAAATACTATTGGAGCCAAGGCCAATGATTTGGAAATATCTCAACTGGTTGTAGAAATGAAAAGTGAAATAGAAAAAATCAGGGAACAAGTACAAAATATTGAATGAATTAAGTTATGAATAAAT
>JAAXZE010000128.1 GCA_012720075.1 Clostridia bacterium | reverse complement strand
CTATACAGATGACAATGGAGAGGGGTTTACCCCAAATTTGGGGAAGATAATTAAAGAAATTTTTTTGAGGAAAACGATTTGCTAACCGAAGCAGCATATAGGTACCGAGGGTAACCAGAATTCCGCCTATTAATCCGGAAATCCAGCTATCCCGGCCCGCAACGGAAAGAAATTATCTGGCGAGAAAAAACCATTTAAATTCCACAACGGAGAGCAGGAACAGTAAGGGTATAACCCGGGGATCGATTTGGTCTTTGGCCGTATGTGTAGCCATTTTCTCACATCTATAGGAGTATTTTACTTCTTTTGAGGTTTATAGGTTTCATCCTGGGGCATGTCGGGTGAAGATTTCCGTAAAATGGTATGTCCCCAGCCGCTCATTTCCATGGGACCTAACGGGGTCATATAAGGTATTCCGAAAGACTTTAGGGTCGATAGATGAAACTTTAGGGTCGATAGATGAATTAAAATATAAAAAGCACTGATAGCTAATCCGTAAAGGCCAAAGAGAGTAGATATAATCATAATGAAAAACTGGATTATACGAATGGACGAACGCAAATCAAAGCCCGGTATGGCAAAAGAAGCGGCAATACTTATGCCCACTATTATTATTACCGGCCCACTGATAGTATTGGAAAAAAAACCGGTTAAAATCAGAGTAACACCGGCAAAAATGGCAATGGATTGGCCGGTGGTATTGGGCATCCGCAGCATAATTATTCTAATCAGTTCGGCCATTCCCATCAGAAAAAAGGTTTCTATGTATATTGGAAAAGGTGTTCCTTCTTTAGCGGCTGCGATGTTAATTGCCAGTGCGGAAGGAATTAACTCCGGATTAAAAGAGGTTAGCGCAATGTAAAAACCCGGGAATAAAATAGCAACCAAAAAGCAAAAAAGGCGAACCAGACGGAAAAAGCCGGAGGCTACAAACCAGCGGCGATACGCGTCCTCGGGAGTATCTAAAATATCAAAAAAAGTAGCGGGCGCTATGATTACTTCCGGGCAGCCGTCAACGAAAAGGGCAACTCTTCCTTGGCTTAAAGCCGTTAAGGTAACATCCGCCTTTGTTATCAGTTCCACTTGAGGGAAAGGGCTCCATATGGAGTCTTGGATACTTCGTTCAATATAACTGGAATCCGGGATAATTTCAGCTTTAATTTTTCCTATCCGGTCTTTTATTTCATTGACTATCTCGGGGTTAGCCACATCTTTTAAAAAAGCCATAACAACCCTGGTTTTGGAGCGGGAACCCACTATAAACTCTTCGGTAGAGAGGTTCGGGTCAGGCAATCTTCTAAACAGCGTTTGCAGGTTTTCCTCGATATTTTCCGAGTACAGTTGCCGGGAACCCCTATATAACTGCTGGACAGCCTTGGGGGAAACCTCAATAACAGGGTCTTGTTCCGGTGTAGTTTTGGTAAAATTATCTTCTTTTTTTTTCGTTTTCCGTTTCAGAAATCTCAATTTTATTCTCCTTACCGGAAAAGTCTTGGTAAAAGTAGTATTAATTATTTAAAAAAATATTATGTAAAACTGGCGACTAAAACTGTAGTAGCCCCAAAAAATCAGTCCAGTTAGTTTACTATTTTTGTAAAAATCATTTATAATTATAGTAAAGGTAATTGTGGGTGGAAAAAGAAGGCTAGTATACCTAGCCCTTTTGTAGGTAAACTAACTACTGCGTGAGTAAGTCCAAAACAGAAAGGATGGTCACCATGCAGGTAAAGGACTTTTTTTGGAATTATTTTCAACAAACAGGGGGAATAGAAGCTTATCTGGCGTATCGGGAAATCATGGAAAAGGAACAGCAACAATTGTCCATGAAAGCCGCTTCTGATGAAGAGTAGGTGAAAAAGTGGGAGAAACTTTAAAAACCAGTGCTATAGTCCTGAGGGCCCATAATTATAGTGAAGCCGATCAACTTCTTGTTCTGTTTACCGAAAAAATGGGTAAATTATCGGCTATTGTAAAAGGAGTCAAAAAACCTAAAAGCAAACTGCGGGGTGGAGTCCAGGTCTTTAGCCATACAAATATGGAACTTTTTTTGGGTAAAAATTTGGCAACTGTAACCCAGGCTGAACCTATTAATACTTTTGCTCCCCTCAGGGAGGATCTTTTCAGGATGGGATGTGGAGCCTATCTGGCCGAATTGTTGGATAGTTTAACCCCGGAAGGGGAAAGAGATATAGATTTGTATCGGTTAATTCTTTCGGGTTTCCATTTACTCTCCATCGAGGAACCTTGGCTGGCTGTTACGGCAATGAAAATACGGCTGCTGCGGCAGGGGGGGTATCAACCGCAGATGGAAGACTGCACCGATTGCGGCCAAGGCAGCTTGGCGGAAAAATTTTTTTCTCCGGAGTTGGGCGGAGTTATCTGTCAGCACTGTCTTTCGAAAAAAACCGGACCCGGTATTATAAAAATCAGCGGGGAAAGCTGCGTAATTTTCAAGCAGTTAATGAATATGGAGTTAACTAAACTCAATCGATTGCGTATTTCTGCCAACGCCAAAAGAGAACTGGATGAAATACTGGATTTATATATAACCTTTTGCCTTGGTAAAAAGCTGAAATCCAAGGAGTTTTTGGATAATCTGGCGTGAAGCCGGCGTGACTTCTTATGGGTTAAATGTAGTTCATTTTGCGTCTCACAGGCAATTTTTGGTCGGTTTTTACTTACTTTTCCAACTTTCCAACTCAACAAGTGCATTTTTCCTCCTTGTCAAGGGAATAATCTTCCTGAAAGGAGGTTTTTTAATGGATGAACTGGCTAAGATAGATTTATTAAGGGAAAGAACAGGAGTAGGCTATAAAGAAGCAAAAATTGCTTTAGATAGAGTTGGAGGCGATGTTGTTCAGGCTTTAATTCTCATCGAGGAAGAAAGGACCAGCCTGGACGAAGATTTGCAGAGGAAAGGCAGAAAAATCCTTTCGGAAGTAAAAACGATAATCAAAAAGGGCAATGTAAATAAAATTAAACTTAAAAAAGGAGATAAAACTGTTTTTGAGTTTCCTGTTAATGTTGGACTTTTAGGAATTGCCGGGGCTGCCGTCAGCTCGACTTTCGCTTTAGTTGCCGCTTTGGGAACGGTAGCTGCTTTAGCCAATAATTACACCCTGGAAATCGAAAGACCGGGCGGAGAAGTAGAAACCAAGGAAATACAATTATGTGAGGAAGAATAAGGCTAAGTGTGTAAGTGAGTAAGTGCGTAAGTGTTTAAGCAAGGCAATTTATGCCTTGCTTATCTTGACACCACCACTTCTTTTTGCTAAATTAAAATGGAATTTAATACTGGCTATGACAGAGAGGAGTATCTATTGTTAGCTTCTCAAGCGAGCCGGAGATGGTGGAAGTCCGGTGAAGGGCAATAGAGAAGGGCGCTCTGGAGCTTTTTACTTTGAGGTGGACTTAAAGTTATCTTTAAGTCAATCAGGGTGGAACCGCGGGAAAGCCTCCCGTCCCTGTCTTTGGGACGCGGAGGATTTTTAATTTCCGGGAAAAGAACTTTTTTGGTTAGAAAAGTGGAATGCTGGAGGAGTTGGAAAGGAGATTGAGGTTAAAGGTTTTGCCAACTTCGAAGCTAGCTTCCGCTCCGCCAGTCTAAATCTTCTTTTCAAAGCTTCGGTGTCACAATGTCACGGTGACACGATGTCATGAAAAACTTAGAGCATCAACTATTGTCTTAAACACTTACACACTTAAACACTAACACACTAAAAAAGTAAGGAAGGTGATATTTTATGAATTTCCAAGAATTGATTTTAGCCCTCAATAAATTCTGGGGGGAGCAAGGTTGTATAATCCAACAACCCTATGATATGGAAAAAGGAGCGGGGACCATGAATCCCGCCACTTTTCTTAGAGCCTTGGGTCCTGAGCCCTGGAAGGTAGCTTATGTGGAACCTTCTCGCCGGCCAACCGACGGCCGTTATGGCGAAAACCCCAACCGCCTGCAGCACTATTATCAATATCAGGTGATTTTGAAACCCTCACCGGATAACATTCAGGAACTTTACCTGGAAAGCCTTAAAGCCATCGGAATTGCCCCCCTTATGCATGATATCCGGTTTGTGGAAGATAACTGGGAATCTCCTACTTTAGGGGCCTGGGGTCTGGGCTGGGAAGTTTGGCTGGATGGCATGGAAATAACCCAATTTACTTATTTTCAGCAATGCGGAGGTATTGACTGCAAACCGGTCAGCGGCGAAATAACCTATGGAATTGAACGGCTGGCCATGTTTATTCAGAAAAAAGACAGTGTTTTTGACATCGAATGGGTGGATGGCATTACCTATGGTGATGTCCATCATCAGAATGAAGTTGAATATTCCCACTACAACTTTGAGGTTGCCGATACCGACCTGCTTTTTATGCTTTTTGACGCTTATGAAAAGGAAGCAATGCGGGTTTTGGAAAAAGGGCGGATCCAACCGGCTTATGACTATGTCCTTAAGTGTTCCCATACTTTTAACCTTCTGGATGCCCGGGGAGCCATCAGCGTCACCGAAAGGACCGGTTATATCGCCCGGGTTAGAAACATGGCCAGGCTTTGTGCCCAAGGGTATGTAAAACAAAGGGAAAGCCTGGGTTACCCCTTGATAAAGGATCCAAAAGAGCGGGAAGCCATGGGCTTGGCAAGTATCGAAAAGGAGGTAAAATAAATGAACGATTTATTACTGGAAATCGGTACCGAAGAAATACCGGCGAAATTTATGCCTCCTGCTTTGGAACAATTAAAGGAATTGGCGGAGAATAAACTGAATGAAGCAAGACTTAACTACCAGGAATTGAGCGTCTATGGAACGCCACGGCGTCTGGTGCTTTATGTCCAAGGTTTGCCCGAGGTCCAGCCTGATTTGGTGGAAGAGGTTAAAGGACCTTCGGCTAAAGCCGCTTTTGACTCCGAAGGCAATCCCACCAAAGCCGCCTTGGGATTTGCCCGGGGTCAGGGCGTAGATGTAAACCAACTGACGGTGAAAGAAATTAACGGCGGTTCCTATGTCTTTGCCTTAAAAAAGATTGCCGGGCGGCCGGTACAGGAGGTATTGGAGGAAATCTTGCCCCAACTGGTGTTGGGTATTAATTTTCCTAAACCCATGCGCTGGGGCTATTTAGATATAAAATATGCCAGACCTATTCGCTGGCTGGTAGCCTTATTGGATAAACAGATAATTAATTTTTCCGTTGGGGATGTATCCAGCGGCCGGGTTTCCCGGGGCCATCGTTTTTTAGGAAGTCAGGAAATAGTTATTGATGCCCCGGAACAGTACTTTCCTTTAATGGAAGAAAACTATGTAATTGTTGACCCCCAAAAAAGGCGGGAAAAGATTCTTAAAGAAATCCATGAATTAGCCGCTTCCGTCCAAGGCATGATTGAACCGGACCAGGAACTGTTGGAGGAAATTGTCTATCTTGTTGAATACCCCACGGCTCTTATGGGTGGTTTCGCCGAAAAATATTTAAAAATGCCCAAAGAAGTTGTTATCACTCCCATGAAGGAACACCAGCGTTATTTTCCGGTCTTAAATGCCCAGGGACAGTTATTGCCGAGGTTTATTACCGTCCGCAATGGTAATAAAGAACATTTGGCAGTGGTTCAAGCCGGCAATGAAAAGGTGCTGGAAGCCAGATTGGCCGATGCCAAATTCTTTTATGATGAAGACCAGAAGGTTAAATTAGAAAGTTATGTGGAAAAACTAAAACCCATTGTCTTCCAGGAAAGCTTGGGCACCATATATGAAAAGGTTGAGCGGATTAAAAAAGGAGTTACTATCCTCGCTGAAAAACTGGGTGTAGAAAATACGGTGAAGGAAAGAGCTTTAAGGGCGGCCACCCTCTGTAAAGCCGACCTGGTGACCAATATGGTTTATGAGTTTCCTGAGCTCCAGGGCATTATGGGTGAAAAATATGCCCTGTTATCCGGTGAAGATGAAAAAGTGGCTAAAGCAATTTTTGAGCATTACCTGCCACGCCATGCCGGCGATATTTTACCGGAAACCTTGGAAGGTACCTTGGTAAGTATAGCCGATAAAATGGATACCATTGCCGGCTGTTTTGCTGTGGGCATTGAACCCACCGGTTCTCAGGACCCCTATGCCTTAAGACGGCAGGCTTTGGGGATTTGCCATATCATTTTGGATAAACAATTGGATTTAAGTTTAACTTTCTTGATAGGTCAGGCCTTGGATAATTATGCCCCCAAATTATCTCTGGACCGGGAAAAGCTGATTCAAACCATTTATAATTTCTTTGAACAAAGGGTAAGAAACATTTTAACGGAACAAGGTCATAGGTATGATGTAATAGATGCCATTATTATGGCCGGTTATGATAATTTGCTGCAGACCATGTTAAGGGCCAAGGGTCTGGAAGAAGTTAAAGGTACAGAGACCTTTACCAAACTTTTGACAGCCTTTAACCGGGCCAATAACCTGGCTAAAAAAGCCGTTAAATTTGAAATTCAGGAGCAATTTTTAGAAGAACCTGTGGAAAGGGAATTATACCAGAAGCTAAAAGAAGCTCAAAAACAGGTCAAAGAAGAAATAAGCAGAAATGATTACCGGGCGGCTTTGGAAACTGTAGCCCGGTTAGAGGAACAGATTAATGCCTTTTTCGAGGGTGTAATGGTTATGGTTGATGATGAAAACGTCAAGAATAACCGACTGGCCCTTCTCTGGCAAATAACCAAGCTGGTTGAGCCTATTGCTGATTTGACTAAAATAGTACAGGATTAAAATATTCTCCTTTGAAACAGAAAACTGAACCTGGAAATACCGGGTTCAGTTTTCGTAATTTAATCAGAAAACCTCATGTATGCTTCTTCTCTGCCTTTTCTCAAATAAGATATCCCCTTTATACTCTATAATAAAACTCTATTGTGTCCAAAACAAAGATATTAAATAATAGACTTAAGGTTTAAAACATAATCAAAAAGTTTTTGGGTAAAACTTAATAGGAAAAACACTTGGATGGGAGGCTTTTTTGTGGTCAAATTGCAAGATATCTGGCAGGCCAGGGAAAATTTAGCCGATGTAATCCATCAAACCCGATTGGATTTATCTTTTACTTTCAGCGAGCTTTCAGGAAATGAGGTCTATCTGAAAACGGAAAATTTGCAAAAAACCGGTTCCTTTAAAATCAGAGGCGCTTATAACAAAATTGCATCTTTAAGTCCCGAAGAACGGAAAAAAGGCGTAATTGCCGCCAGCGCCGGCAATCATGCACAAGGAGTGGCCTTTGGTGCAACTAAGGCCGGAATATCTTCAACTATCGTTATGCCCGAAGGCGCACCTTTAGCTAAGGTAATTGCTACCCGAGGTTATGGTGCTGAAGTGGTTCTTCACGGCGCCGTCTATGATGACGCTTTTAATAAGGCTTTGGAACTTCAAAAGGAAACAGGAGCAACTTTTGTCCATGCCTTTGACGACCCGGAGGTTATTGCCGGGCAAGGTACCATCGCTTTGGAAATTTTGGATGAATTGCCCGATGTTGATGTTGTTTTTGTACCCATTGGAGGCGGTGGATTGATTTCCGGCATAGCCGTGGCTATAAAATCTGTTAAACCCAAGGTAAAGGTTATTGGTGTTGAGGCTGAAGGGGCTGCCTGTGTTTTTGCCTCCCGGCAGAAAGGAGAAATATGTACTCTTGCCTCTGCTTCGACCATAGCCGACGGCATAGCGGTAAAATGCCCAGGAACATTAACTTTTGAATTAATTCAAGAATATGTGGATGATGTTGTAACGGTCAGTGATGAGGAAATTGCCAGTACCATTTTACTTTTGTTAGAAAGGGCTAAATTGGTAGCCGAGGGTTCCGGCGCTGCTGCTTTAGCCGCTTTGCTCTATCGCAAAAACCTTGTTATAAACAAAAAAGTAGCTGTTATAATAAGCGGTGGCAATATCGATGTTAACATCATGTCCCGGATTATCGAAAAAGGCTTGGTTAAAACGGGCCGCAACGTCAAACTGGCCACGGCCATGCTGGACAAACCTGGAAATTTGCAGCGCTTTTTGAGCATTATTGCTGAAAATAAAGCCAATGTTATTTCTATTACCCACGATAGACTGGATCCCAATATTCCCATTGACAAAGCTCAGGTTGAGGTTGTTTTGGAAACGCAAAGTTCGGAGCATATTGCCCGGCTAATAGAAATTTTTAAACAACAGGGTTATGAGGTAAATATAGTATAGCTAAGTAATGCCGATAGGCGATACAGTAAATTTTTTTAATAGCTATTGACTAATTTAAGGGAGAGAGGAAGTTGAGAAATTTCAGCTGTTTTGATATTTTAGGGCCTGTAATGGTGGGTCCCTCCAGTTCTCATACCGCGGGGGCGGTTAGGTTGGGAAGATTGGCCAGAGCAATTGCCGGGGGATTGCCCAAAGAAGTGAAAATCCTATTGCACGGGTCTTTTTCCCAAACTTATCGGGGTCACGGTACAGACTTGGCTTTAATCGGGGGGCTGTTGGGTTTTGAAACCGATGATGTCAGAATCAGGGATTCTTTTGAGATTGCCAAACAACAGGGATTAATATTTCAACTGGTTCCCACTAATTTGGGTGAGGGTTTTCACCCTAATTCGGTAAAGTTTCTAATCACCACCGTTGATGGCGAAAAATTAAGTATCACCGGAGCCTCGGTAGGCGGCGGCAATGTGGTCATTACCCACATTAATGATGATGAGATTGAACTAAAAGGGGATTTGCCGGCGTTAATTACCACCCATCGGGATATCCCCGGCGTAATTTCCCAGGTTTGTGGCATTTTAGCAGGCCATAATATAAATATCGCTTTTATGCGGGTCTTTCGGAAAGAAAAACGGAAGCTGGCCCACATGGTAGTGGAAACCGATGAAAAGGTGGAACCCGATGTTCTGGAGGAAATATTGAAAATAGAAACAGTTGAAAACGTGAGGGCTATTGAACCGGTGTAACTGCTGCTTAATGGTGACGTCTTTTGGGATAACAATTTGGGTCTGCATGACGTCTCACGGGTTAATTTATGGGACGGCATGACAGCTTTGGAGTTAGTTTTTGGGTCGGTGTGACGTCTTATCGGTCATTTTTTCGGGACGGAGTGACGTCTTTATGGCCATTTTTTTGGTTGGTATGACGGCTTCTAAGGCAGCTTATCAGGTTTATGTAATTATATGCAGACATGCAGTATGGCGTGTTAGACGTCATGCGGACATGCATAAAATCCCGGTAGACGTCATGCTGACATCCTGAGTTTCCCGTTAGCCGTCATGCTATATTTTGATTTGCCGTAATGCTGACCGAAAAGTTTTTTGGAAAGAAGGGATACGCATGTGTTTTTATTCAGTAAAAGAATTGATAGAGGAAGCGGAAAAAAGGGCTGTTGCCATAAGTACGGTGGCTAAAGAGATGGAAGCGGAAAATCAGGAAGTTTCCCTTGCAGAAATAGAACAAAGGATGCTTAAGCAATGGCTGGTGATGAAAGAAGCGGCTAAAGCCGGCTTAAAAGAGCCCAAGAAATCCATGGGCGGACTTATCGGCGGTGAAGGAAAACTTTTGGAAGAATATCGGCTAAAGAATAGGACCTTGGCGGGTCACATGATAAATAAGGCGGTAAGCCGGGCTTTGGCGGTGGCAGAGGTCAATGCTTCCATGGGTAAAATTGTCGCCGCTCCGACGGCAGGTTCATGCGGAATATTGCCCGGAGTCCTTTTAACCGTTCAAGAAGAGCTATGTCTCTCCGATGAAAAAATTGCCGACGGGCTTTTTACCGCATCGGCTTTCGGGATTATTATTGCCCAAAAAGCGTCCATTTCCGGTGCCGAAGGCGGATGTCAAGCCGAATGTGGTGCGGCCGGAGCCATGGCCGGTGCCGCCTTGGTGGAATTGGCCGGCGGGACCCCGAGCCAAGCCGGGGAAGCCTGTGCGTTTGTTTTAAAAAATATATTGGGTTTGGTTTGTGATCCGGTGGCCGGTTTGGTGGAAGTGCCCTGTGCCAAGAGAAATGCCATGGGAGCCGCTTTGGCTTTGGTAGCTGCTGATATGGCCTTGGCCGGAATTAAGAGTGTTATTCCTGTTGATGAGGTAATTGAAGCTATGGGAGAAGTGGGCTGTGCTTTGCCTGAAAGTCTGAGGGAAACGGCCAAGGGAGGCTTGGCTGCTACCGCTACCGGTAGGATGCTGGCGAAAAGGTTCCTTTTTCAGGGAGAAACTTCTTAAAAAATAAACAAGAAGCAGGTTAAATTGCATATGTATAAATTAAAAAAAATCGCTGTTTTTAAAAGGCGATTTTTTTTAACCCTTATAGAAAGAATAAATATAATATATGGCGGGAAATTATGTCTCAAAGAAGGAAAAATAATAAAGAAATAGTATATATTATTTATTAGAAAACATTCAAATATGCATCACAATTACTTTTTTTATGCTGAGTTTTACTTCAACCTCAGCCTCAATCTTAGCCTGAGAAGCAATACCTTGATTTATTTATTACTGTTGAACGGTAGAACTGTAGAACTAAGATGGATGACTACCGGGTATCTATCTTACAAAAGAATGGTGGTGAAAAACGATTCAACTCAATGAGCGTCAGGAAAAAATCATCCAAATAGTTAAAGATGAAGGGCCCATTACAGGAGACCAAATTGCCGAAAAATTAAATGTCACCAGGCCGTCATTGCGGTCTGATTTGGCTTTCTTGACTCAAATGGGCCTATTAGAGGCCAGGCCTCGGGTTGGTTATTCTTATTCCGGAAAAACACCCGCCTATGGGCTGATTGAGCAGATAATGAAACTTCGAGTTAAGGATTTTAAGTCGCTGCCCGTAGTTGTTACCGAAAAGACTTCGGTCTATGACAGTATAGTAGCTCTTTTTGTTCATGATGCCGGTACTCTTTTTGTTGTAAATGAACAAGGATTCTTGGAAGGGGTTGTTTCAAGGAAAGACTTATTAAAAACAGCTATGGGAAAAATAGACGTAAATCAATTGCCGGTAAGTGTCATAATGACCAGAATGCCAAATATTATTACTACTACCCCTGAAGAAAGTTTGTGGACCGCTGCCAGGAAACTGATTACCCACGAAATTGATGCTCTGCCGGTGGTCAGAAGGGTGCCCGACGAGAAAGAGGATAAGTTTGAAGTAATCGGCAGGGTCTCAAAAACAAATATTACTAAGGTTTTTGTGGATTTAGGTTTGGGAAAATTGGATGTTTTAGGAGGCGATGACAATAAGTAAGCCCGTCATTTATATAATTTCCGATTCATTAGGAGAAACTGCGGAATTTGTTGCTAGGGCGGCAGCCATTCAGTTTAACGGCGCCGGTGTGGAATTTAGAAGAATACCCTATGTTAATGACCCGGACCATTTAAGAGAGGTAGTGGAAGAAGCCAGCCTTTATAATAGTTTGATTGCCTATACCCTGGTGGTGGAGGATCTAAAAACAGTCTTGGAAGAAGAAGCCGCTAAAAAGAATTTGCTTACCGTTGATATTTTAGACCCGATGATGAAAGCCATTTATCAACTAACCGGTTATGAACCTCGAAGAGAACCGGGATTATTACATAAATTGGATGACGATTATTTCCGAAAGATTGAAGCCGTAGAGTTTGCCGTTAAATATGACGATGGCAAAGATCCCCGGGGGATACTTTATGCCGATATTGTATTAGTAGGTGTTTCAAGAACTTCCAAAACTCCTTTGTGTATGTATTTGGCCCATAAACGATTGAAAGCTGCCAATATTCCATTGGTGCCGGAAGTAAGCCCGCCCGATGAATTGTTTACTCTGCCCCGGGGCAAAGTGGTAGGGCTGACCATTAAACCCCATATTTTAAATGAAATCCGGCAGGAAAGGCTTAAAACCTTAGGGCTTGTGTCCAATGCCGATTATGCCAGTATGGAAAGGATTTTAAAGGAACTGGACTATGCAGAAAGTATTATGAAACGGCTGGGTTGTCCGGTTGTTGATGTTTCCAATAAGGCTGTTGAGGAGACTGCCAGTAAAATATTACAAATCTATTACCGGGGTGATAACAGTGTCAAATAAAAAGTATGTGTATTTGTTTGAGGAAGGCAGGAAAGAAATGAAATCCCTTTTGGGAGGAAAAGGTGCCAATTTAGCGGAAATGACCAATATTGGCTTACCGGTTCCCCCCGGGCTTACCGTCACTACGGAAGCCTGCATGGATTATTTCAAAGCCGATAAAGAGCTGCCTGACGGTTTAGAGGAAGAGGTCTGGGAAAAACTCAAAGATGTGGAAAAGAAAACGGGGAAAAAATTTGGCGATAAAACCAATCCTTTATTGGTTTCCGTTCGCTCCGGTGCAGTAATTTCCATGCCCGGCATGATGGACACCATTTTGAATTTGGGGCTAAACGATGAAACCGTGCAAGGTTTAGCTCAAAATACCGGTGACGAGCGTTTTGCTTTGGATTGTTACCGGCGTTTTATCCAAATGTTTGGCGACGTGGTCATGGGCATTGAACATTATGAATTTGAGACAATCCTGGAAAAACACAAAGCCAAAGAAAATGTAACTAATGATTATGAGCTATCGGTTCAAGCCCTTAAAGATATTATTTCCGAATACAAAATAAAAGTAAAAAGGGCGGCGGGAAGGGAATTTCCTCAGGAACCTGCCGAGCAATTAATTTTGGCCATCAAAGCCGTATTTAATTCCTGGGATAACCCCAGAGCCCATGTCTATCGACAACTCAACAAGATACCCGACGACCTGGGTACTGCGGTAAACATTCAATCCATGGTCTTTGGCAATATGGGTAATACCAGCGGAACCGGTGTGGCCTTTACCCGTAATCCCTCCACCGGTGCTAAAGAGCTTTACGGCGAGTATCTCATTAATGCTCAAGGGGAGGATGTAGTTGCCGGAATCCGTACACCTCAGCCTATTAAGCAATTAGAACAGGATATGCCTAATGTTTACCAACAATTCGTAAAAGTAGCCAATCTGTTGGAAAAACACTACAAAGATATGCAGGATATAGAGTTTACCATTGAAAATGAGAAGCTTTATCTGCTGCAAACCCGTAACGGTAAAAGGACTACGGCCGCAGCAATCAAAATAGCTGTTGATATGGTGGAAGAAGGCTTAATTACCAAGGAAGAAGCAATTTTAAGGGTTGAGGCCGGCCAGATTAATCAGCTGTTGCACCCAAGTATTGACCCTAAGGCTAAGCTTAATGTTATTGCCAAGGGTCTTCCGGCTTCTCCGGGAGCTGCCTGCGGTCAGGTAGTCTTTGATGCCGATGAAGCAGAAGCTCTAGGAAAAGAAGGCCAAAAGGTTTTATTGGTTCGGACTGAAACCACTCCTGACGATATCCATGGGATTATTCAAGCCCAAGGAGTTTTGACTTCCCGGGGCGGCATGACCAGCCATGCGGCCGTTGTTGCCCGGGGTATGGGTAAGCCCTGTGTTTGCGGGTGTGACGAATTGAAAATTGACTATAATCAACAGCAAATTATTGTTGGGGACTATATTATCAATAAAGGGGACATTTTATCCATCGACGGCTCAACAGGACAGGTCATTTTAGGCCGGGTTCCATTGGTGGAACCGGAGCTGAGCCCCAGTTTTCAAAGACTTTTGGCCTGGGCCGATGAAATCAAAGCTCTGGGAGTTCGGGCTAATGCCGACAATCCGGAAGATGCCCGGAAAGCAAGAGAATTTGGGGCCCAGGGAATAGGTCTTTGCCGTACGGAACATATGTTTATGGCTCCCGACAGGCTGCCAATTGTTCAAGAAATGATTTTAGCCGAAAACCTGGCAGAACGGGAGGAAGCTTTAGAAAAACTGTTACCTGTTCAGGAAGAAGATTTCTACGGAATCTTAAAAGCTATGGAGGGCTTCCCCGTTACAATCAGGCTATTGGATCCTCCTCTGCATGAATTTTTGCCCGATGCTGAAGAATTACTGGTAGAAATTATGGAATTGAAGCATCATGGAGCCGATCAAGAATTAATTAAAGAAAAAGAAAACTTGCTGCGTAAAGTTAAGTCCCTCCATGAGTTTAACCCCATGCTGGGACACCGGGGATGCCGTTTGGGCATTACTTATCCCGAAATTTACCGGATGCAGGCCAGAGCAATTTTTCAGGCTACCGCCCGTCTGACCAAGGAAGGCTATAATGTTTATCCTGAGGTTGAGATCCCCTTAGTAATAGCTGCCTTAGAATTGAGCTTTTTACGAACAGAAATTGAGCATATTGCCCAGGATGTCATGGCTGAAACCGGTGTGGAATTTGAATATACGGTGGGAACCATGATTGAGCTTCCCCGGGCCTGTGTTACCGCTGCGGAAATTGCTCAGCATGCAGATTTCTTCTCCTTTGGAACCAATGATTTAACCCAAACTACTTTAGGTTTTAGCCGGGATGATGCCGAAGGGAAATTTATGGCTGAATACTTAAACAAGAAAATATTTAAAGACAATCCTTTTGTGGTTTTGGACCGGAATGGTGTAGGGAAATTAATTGAGGTTGCGGTAAACGGTGGCCGGAGTGTAAAAAATAACTTATTGATAGGTATATGCGGTGAACACGGCGGTGACCCCAGTTCCATTGAGTTTTGCCATTTACGGGGTTTGGATTTTGTAAGCTGTTCGCCTTACCGGGTGCCTATAGCCCGCTTGGCAGCGGCCCAGGCCCAGGTTAACAACCCCAGGGGAAAATAAATACCTAAAATTTCATGAAGAATGGGGAGAAGCCTAGAAAAAGATACGGAAAGCCCAGCATGCAGAAGATATTCTGCTATGCTGGGCTTTTGTCTTGATTGTGCTATGCGGAGGCCTGAAAGATAAATCAGCCGTCTTTGACTGAAAATCGGAATACACCGCCATGTTTTTCTATGATATGAACCATACTCTTTGTGCCAATACCATGGCCCTGTTTTTCTGATACGGGCAGGCCCTGCTGAAATACCGGCTCTTTTTCATAGCTGTTGCGAATGTCCAGACACAGTTTGTTGTTTTTGAAGTACATACGCAGCTTGATAAAGCGCCGATTGCTGTCAGGTATTTTTTCCGCGGCTTGGATGGCGTTTTCCAGGGCATTTGACAGGAGTGAACACAACTCGGTATCACTGAGGGTGAGAATGTCAGACAGCTTGGCATCTATTGTCAAAGTTATTCCTGATTGTTTTGCCCTGCCGGCGAAAGAGGACAAAATGAGATTTACCGTTTCATTTTCGCAAAAGCGCATGGGCGTGATGGAGTCTAAGTCGGATTGGGCAATCTGCAGGTACTTTTTGATCTCTTCTATGTTTCCCTTATGGGCCAACCCCTGCAGAAGGGCCAAATGGTGGCGCATATCATGCCGGCAAGCTGCGGCATATTGCTGCAGCTGCCGGAGAGAAGTCAATTCTGTTTGTGCCTGCTTAAACTGCGTATTCAGCATGTCCCTTTCTCTTTCTATGCCGGCCTGCTTTTGCATTTCGGCATAGTAAAAAAGGACAAAGATAAAATAAAAGGCCGATATTATGAATGGCATAAACTGCACGGCAGCCCTTGTTCCGCTATAAAGAAAATCAGTATAAACAGTGGTGGAAAAATCAACCAAATAATAAAAAGCCGGAACGGCACCGAATATCAGGCAGGATTTTACAGAGCGTTCCATCAAATGCTGAACTGATTTAATCACATTTTTTTGCAATAAAAAGTACATCAGAACTACTGAAACAATATAGCCCAAATGGTTCATGGTTGCACTGCCGGAAATATCCCCTGCCACACTGCCAATCCAACGGGGCGGCTGGCTGCATAGAAAAGTTGTGACCATACTGGTTATGGCAATAAGCCAAGAACGTTTTAAATAAACGGCGATAAAAGCGGCTATAGGGAAATGTGTTAGCAACGGGTATAGCTTCCATGTCTTATCCATGCCCAAATTAAACAAGCATGTGACTTGAATAATAAATACGATAACGGTAAAAGCGCCCAGCACCAGATAGTTTTTCCGTGTAGAAGGCATTCCGGCAAAGCTGGCTGCAACCACCATACCGAATAACAAAGCGGCAAAATAACGAGAGAATTCAATGGCTGTTTGAAGCATTGGCTTATACCTCCTCCATCTGATAATCCAGGTATTGCTGTTTTATCTCCCGTACTTTGCCCTGGGCAATAGGTATTACGGAAAGGGTCTGCAAGATAAGCTGCTGGTTTTCAATGGTATCCACATACTGCATATTCACTAGATAGGAGCGGTGAGGCTTAATAAAACACCTATATTTGAGGAGAGTATCGCAGACAGAGAAAAAAGACTCGATACATTCAATTACCTTGCCGGAACGCAGGTTATATAATACATTTCTGCCGATGATCTCAACAAAAACCAAATTGGAAATAAGTATTTTTTGAATGCCTTTATTGCTTTTAACAATAATGGCATTTTCGTTTTTTTCCGCTTTGATTTGCTCCAAAAGCTCGTCAAAGGTGATGAACAGTTTTTCTTTTGTGATAGGTTTAAGTATGTAGTTGATGGCTTTTACCGAATAGCTTTGCAAAGCAAACTCTGGCGATGAGGTAAAGAATAAAATGGGCGCTGTTTTGTCAAATTTGCGGATTTCCTTTGCCACATCAATTCCTGTAAAGCCCGGCATAATGATATCAAGACAGTATATATCAAACCGCTTTCCTTTTTCCAAGGCTGAAACCAGTTCAAATCCGTTGGGAAAGACGGCGTATTCGCAGTTGAAATTCCTTGCTACTCTATATTGGTTTATGAGCTGTACCATATTGGAAAGCTCATCAATACTGTCATCACATACCGCCAATAGTAACATAAACTTCCTCCAATTCTTTATTTTCTCAAAATAAGTTTATCATAAAGTGGACCTTTGAAACTACGATTCATGTAAAAAAATCATATTTAATGTCGAAGTAATCTTGTTTTATGTCAAAAAAAATCATGTTTCATGCAGAGAAGGGTTTTTTCCGAGAAATATCTGATAGATTGGAGTGAGAGAAGTCATTAGTGCAACCAAAGATATTCAAGGAGGAGCAAGATTATGAAAAAAATTTATGGGCATCCTGCTTGCCTTGTGCATGATGCTAACAGAATCAAGGATAGCAAAGGGTTTTATGTAGGTGTTTCAGATGCAAAAACGGAAAACTATGCCAATTCCATACTATGGACAGAACCTTCCGATAACAGTCAGGCCTATATTCTTGAAATAATAAAATAAATTATATAGTCCGAAAACATGAT
>JAAXZE010000127.1 GCA_012720075.1 Clostridia bacterium | reverse complement strand
TTAATTATATAATTGTTATTATTAGTTTTCCTTCATCATCAAAATCGTAGGATTCCAAATCTCCGCCGTCTTTTGCATTGGGATTCTTGGCATTAAAGGCTCCTTCGAAGGGCTCTACCATATGTTTATTGGCAAAGTTATTTTCCAGGAGGTTATTTCCGTCAACACAACCGATTATTCGTCCAAAATAAATATAAGTCCCTAATCCAGGAACGGCCTTTATTTCAGGATTTAACGCCCAACTGTTAGTAATGGTGCTTAAAGAGCAATAACCGACCAGCCCTCCAACCTTGTCTTTACCGGAAATCTCTCCCCTTGCATAACTATCCCGAATAACCGTAGAAGAACAGGTTCCAATCAGGCCACCTGTTTTACTGTCTTTTGAAGAAACATCTCCGTTGGTATAACAAGCAACAATTTCTGTGTTTATTGCCCATCCCACCAGTCCGCCAACTGCACTGTTTCCGCTAATATTTCCGGTAGCCCGTGAATCTGATATAACCATTCCGTTAGCGTGCCCCACTAACCCACCGGAATAAAAGTTACCGGCTTCAACTTTCACAGCTGAAGAACATTGTCTGATTTCACCGTTGCTTCCGCTCTCATCTCCTCCTACTAAACCGCCGACAAATTGCAAACCTTCCACTGAACCTGAAACCTTTACATTAATTATGCTTCCTCCAGCCAACTGCCCTGCCAATGAACCAACATAATAACTACCTTTGATATTTACATTTTCTAACTCCAGATTCATTACAGTACCCCGTAAATATCCGAAAAAACCCGTATATACTAAAGAATTATTAATATATAAATTAGTGATTTTATAATTCCGACCGTCAAATACTCCGCTGAAACAATTATCAGGCTTATTGCCAATGGGCTGCCAGCCTTTATTGCCTTGTTCTTTGGTACAAGAAGCATCAATATCGGCGCCCAGAATATAATGGGCATCAAGAGCATAACCTTCTTTGCCTATCTTCTCCAGGCCCGTAAACGTATAAATTATGTACGGATCACTTTCTGTCCCCGCGCCTATAATATCTCCCGGAGCAATAACATTTACCGTGCACTGAGCAGAAAAATTACCGTCTTGAGTTGTAACGGTAATGACAGCCGTTCCCATGGAGACAGGCGTTACAACACCGTCGGTTACCGTGGCTACACCGGTATCGCTGGAGGACCAGATTAGATTTTTATCCGTGGCATTATCGGGAAAAACTGTGGCCGTTAATATTCCTTCCTCTTGGCCTAATTTCAAGGTCATTGTCGCCCGGTCCAGGGTAACGTCGGTTATAGGAATCGGAACTTCCTGAGAATTATCTTTGTTAAAAGACTCCCGGACTTTTTCCATTAAATTTTCCAATACCGCTTTGGTAGCACCAGGATAACATTCATAACCCGGGGACACCTTGTTAAGCTTATTTTGGGCAGCATCAATATCAGCAAGAGTAATACCCTCAATAATCCCGATAATTTCTCCGGTTTCGGAATCCAATATTATTAAAGCCAAAATATTTGCTTGGGCATTGACAAAGCAAACCAAATTTTGCAGGTCTTTCAGAACCTTTAGCGTTGTGGTATTTTCCACTGCTTCTTTATACTTTTCCAGAAGCATTTCATCAACGTCTTTTATTCCGGCCGTTAACAGGATTTCAGTAGTTAATCCTGAGGCATCCTTTGTCTTATTCATCTCACGAACGGCATCCAAGGCTGCCTTTTGTGGGTCTGTCGCTTCTGACAAACCACTTTTTTCATGGCCGGTTTCCATATCAAGAATCGTAGGGGGTGTAACCCCTGGGTCAACATACAGCTCTTTGGGAGTAATGCCCAGGTGCACACCATTGGCTTTTATTACAACCTTTTGGATACTGCCTTGCCCCTGAACGTTAACATTGGCCAGTAAAATCATTTCCACTACTATTGAATCTTTATCCAATCTAATTTCGGTGTCCATGGCCGTTTCGGCAGCAATTAGCTGCATAATGGTTGTTTTCCCTTGAGTTAAAATTAAAGCGTCTTTGGCCTCTATTGTCACTTTATCAAAAGTACCTTCCAGGGTTATTTCCTGACCTTGGGCTTCTTCAGCCACTACAACCTGAGCTCCGGTTACATCAGTGGCCACTACCCTGATTGCCCCATTTACATTCTGGATAATGATATTACTGTATTGACCACCATTAATGTGGATACTGTCTTTACCACCGCCGCGAATGTAGGTTTCGCCCTTAACTGTAATATTGTTTAAAGTAACGTCCCCCTCACCGACCTCTTCGGCAATTGTTAAGTTACCCTTTATCAGCATGTTTTGCAGGGTTACTTCATCGGTCTTTACTACCACATTGCCATCAATGGTTTCAATACCGTACTCGGGACCAAAGGTACCCTTCTGATCATAAATTCTGGAATATCCATAGAAATAGACGGAACGAGCGGCTTCATCCCATTCATAACCCACTTCTAAAGCTTTAGCGATAAAGGCAATAGGCAGCATGGTTCTGCCGCCGTTACCTATGTCTGTAATTTCGGCGGCAACATCCATGGGCATTTTTTTACCATTAACCAGCAGCTCTTTTTTATCAATAAAGCCAGCGATTTGTTTATCGCCCTTGGTTATTAAAACCAATCTATCATTGGGATACCACCTGGCTGGCTCCGTCCCCAGTGCCGGTGCCACATAGGCCACCGGTACCATGATTCTTCCGCCGCCATTCGCCAGATCCTTAATATAAGGGGCAACATCGGTTTCAATGACCATATCCCCAATTTTATAGTTCTTTTGTCCAATTGTAAAAGTAACAGTTTTTTCCTTAAAATCATCCTTTTTAATTTCTTCTGCCAACACGTTCGACCCTAAAATAGTAAAGAATGAAAAAAGAAGGATTAAAGAAAAAAACCCTTTTCTCATTTACTACCTCCCCAAAAAGTATTGCTGCATTTTTTCCTATTTTTCTCCAAATTTATGGTATTTTCCTTCTTTTTTACTAAACTTCAAAATAAAGCCTCCTTCTTGACTTCTGCCTTTACCTCAATTCTGCATAAAAAAAGCCTCCGTATTTTTTTACGAAGGCACTAAAGTGATAAATATTTTCGTTTGTCTTTCTATTCCCTTGTTAACCTAAATTTATGATTTTCCCCGCAAAGGCCTTTAAGTCTTCTAAATGTTCTTCTATTATCTTCTGTACGATGGCCAAATTCAATGCCTGGTAATCATGAACGGCAATATTACGAAAGCCTACCATGGCTTTTAATCGTTTTGCCAAAACTTCATCAATTATATTACCCTTATTAAGCAAGTCAAAGACTTCACGACTGCTTTGGGGAATTCCTAGGTTCATTTCCGAAACAATGTGCATGGCCAAATCAATGCTTGCTTCACAGGCTCTCTGAATATTTAAAATAATGGAATCCTGTTTGGTAAAGTTTTGTAGATTATTAGGATTATTTTCATACTCCTCATTTATTCTTTTAATACACCTTTCAATAACCTGGGCTTTATTAAATATTATATCCCTATCCATAAACCGTTCCTCTTTCCTTTACTTTCTCTATGATAACTCTTCTTTCCTCATTTAAACGGGCATATTTTTTGAATACTACCATTTCAAAAAGCTTTCTTCTCGTATCATTATTACAATAAATGACTTTCCCTGAACTAACAACCTGCATCTGGAAAACCGTTGAAGCTTGATTTAAATCCACTAAATCAACTTCTCTATCTAACTGATCAGCCAATTCTTGAGCAATCATAAAAATATCATAGCTGCTAATCTTATTATCACTAAGAAAACCTATATCGATATCACTTTCTTCTCCCATTTTTCCTTTTGCTGCCGAACCAAATAAATATATCAAATAGGGATTTAATTTTTCTATTAATAGTTCCTTAATATATGTAATTTTTTCTTTCTCCAATTCCGCCATAGACTATTCACCTTTCTCCAATCCCCTAACTCCCCAATACAGCAATACTTTATTTGTTTTTATTGTATTGAATTTCCAGATTTTATGCAAGGAATATAAACTATCATAATAATCCCTCTATAAGTTTGGTTAAAGCTATTTGGTTATTTCACCTTTTTATTTCTGCCCATTCTCGCAATTTTATTTCAAACTTAACGGCATTGGCAGGACTGGTCGAAGGTAGTTTTTTAAATGTAAGTCCCGGAAAATCAAAGCCTATCTTTTTCCGGAAGGTTTCATAAGCCTTTACTCCATTAAAATAAACATATTTGATATTAGGATACTGTTTAAAAAATACTTTAAAATCATTAACCTTCTCTTCTTTTATGCTGGAATCAAGACTTCCTTCTCTGAAGCACACATTAATTACATCCCATAAGGCTATTCTCTTAGTCCTTAAAAAGGCTATTCTTTTAGAATAACTTTCCTCAATAGGTTCTCTGAACAAGGTGAAAATGATTTTCCAAAATTGATTTCTGGGATGAGCATAATACTGTTGTTTTCGTAAAGATTCCTGACCGGGCATTGAGCCCAAAATTAATATCCGCGAATTACTGTCAACTATGGGCGGAAAGGATCTGACAACAGGCATTAAATACAATCCTCCATGTAAATATATTCTTCTCTGCTATTTTACTTCGTTGGCGTGCAAACCAGCCCCCATATTTCTAAGCTTACTACTGCATTTCAACAGCCTACCGTTTAAATTTCGACGACACAGGCATGATGACACGATGTCCAAATTCCCAAATTACGTTATTTCCAGCCTTAACCTGCTTCCCCGTCCGCCTTTTTCAGCCGGTTCGACAATGAGGCTCCGGGGTATCCGGGCTTTTAGTTCAGGGACGTGGCTGATTATACCGATAGTCATTTTTTCCATTTGCAGCCGTTCCAAAGAATTCATCACCGTCTCCAAAAGATGACTGTCCAAGGTTCCGAAACCCTCATCCAGGAAGAAAAATTCCAGAGGGTATTTGCCCTTTAGCTGAATTTGGCTGGAAAGAGCCAAGGCCAAAGCTAAAGAAGTCAGGAAGGTTTCTCCGCCCGACAAAGTGGTAACCGGCCTTTTGAGTCCGCCGTTGGCATCATCACGGATAATGAAGCCCCCGTCGGAATCCACCTCCAAAGCATAGCGATAACCGGTCAGTTCCCCCAAACGCCGGGAGGCGTCAATGGCTACATGGATTAATTGTTCTTCGGCAATGAATTCCACAAAGGTATTGCCTTTAAATAATTTATCCAATAAAGTCAATTGATCCAAAAGACGAGTTAGCCCTTGGATATCCTCGTTCAGTTGTTTCCAACGGCCATGCTTACCTTTAAGATCTTCCAAACATAACTCTAACTTTATGCAGGCCTCCCTGGCCTCTTTTTCCTCCTTTTCGACCTCAGACTTTTCCTCTAAAAACCGGGTCCACTGTTCCTCGGTAATGTGCCGGTTTCCCAGTTTATTGCGCAAGCCGTTTCTATTCTCTTGAGCTAAAAGCTTATCATCAAAAAATTTTTTGATTACCTTTGCCAATTCTTCCCGTTCATCTTCGGAGAGTAAAGAATCTTCCAAATGGCCTATTGAAATAAACTGATTTTCAGCCAGCTTTTCCTGCAAGGTGATTTGATACTTTTCCAGATCTTTTTGCAGGGTTATTATTTCCTGGGTCAAAGCGTGAAAAGCCCTGGATTTTTCTTCTGCCTTCTCTTTAGCCCGGGAGAGTTCATCCTTATACTCATTGTGCTTATCCACTATGGCCTTTAATTGGCTTTCTACCCGGGCTTTAACCACCATGGCCTTTTCGCCGCCGGTAATCCGGTCAATTTTAGCCGTAACCTCTTCCTTAAGACCGCTGTAAGTCCTTTCCTCATTTTCCAGTTCTTTTAACCGTTGTTCCTTTCCATTAAATACTTTTTCCCTGTCAACCAGCGAGGCGATTAAACCGTCAATATCTTTAGAAATTCCATCTTTTCTTTGTTGTAATTCTCGCAACTCCCTTTGAGTAGCCTTAAGAAGAGCGAAAAGGGATTGGACCTCCTCTCCCCTTTTGCCTCCTGAGAGAAGAATAAAAGCCTCTCTTTTTAATTGTGCTTCTTGAAGGAGTTCATGGTATTTCGTTTCCAGAATACCCCTTTGGTTTTCCATCAACCATAACTGGGCTTCGATCCCGCTTAAGGACTGTAAAAGGGATTGGCGCCGGTTTTGAAATTCCTGGCTTTTTTGATTCAACTCCTCTTTGGCCTTTTCCCCTTCTTCCAAAAGCCCCAATTCTTTTTGTAATCTTTCTTTTTCTTCATTTAAAAGTAAATTAAGTTCAATATCCTTGGCCCCCTGCCAGCTTTCAGGAAGTTTAGCCCGGCTAATTTTAATTTCACCTTCAAGTTCAGCAATTTCCCTTTGAAGATCGCTAATTTTATCCTTTAGAACATTAAGATTGGCTTCCCCGTTAGCCAATAGCATCCTGTGCTCCGAGATTTTTTCCTCCAGCTTAACCAGTTCATGTTTTTGGACCGATAATTTCTCAGATACTTCCGTAATTTTTTCCTTTGAGATAACTTCTTTATCAATTGGTGCGGGATGTTCCAAGGAACCGCACACAGGACAAGGCTGACCGGGTAAAAGGCTATCCCGTAAACTTTGGGTAAAAACCTCCTATTCCAGCCTTCGCAGTTCTTCTTCCAAAAGGGCAATTTCTACCGCTAATTGATTTTTTGCCGCCTGCTGCCAGTCTAATTCTTGCCGGATTTCTTCAACAGCCTTTGCTTGCCGGTTAAAGTGTTCATCATTCTGAACCACTTCTATTTTCTTCTGTTCTAAATTCTTTTCCTTTTCTCCCAAGGTTTCAATTATTGAACTAAAGGCCTGCAGCTTGGTTTGTTCCTGGTATATTTCCTCCAGAGTAAACCGGGAACGGGGTAGGGACTGTATTTCTTCCTGAATTTGTTCCAAAGCCTTTTCCCACTTTTGGATTTCGTCCAGTAAACTTTCTTTTTGTTTTCTGGTTTCCTCCCCTTGTTTACCCTTTTCTTCCAGCTCTCCTTTTACTTCTTCCAAGCGGGCGGTTATTTCCAAAAGTTTTTGATAGGCCTCGTTTTGCTTCTCTATTTCCTCACTTTGGGCGACGATAAGTTCTTTTTGGCTGATTTCCTCTTCCAGCTTGTTTTTCTCCCTTTCCTTTTCCTGTTTCCTTTTTGCCATGGCCTCTAGTTCTACTTGTAGCTCAATAATTTCTTCCCGGAGTTTTTCCTGTTCATTTTTAATTTGGAGCAATTTCCGGCAATAGCCATCCTTTATTTTTTCATCCTCAAGGGCACCATCCAGTCTTATAAGCCGGCTTTCTAATTCCTTACCTTCCTTTTGGTACTTATTCTCCCAAAACTTATACCGGGTCTCCGTTTGCAGCAAATAATCTTGAATTTCTTTCAATTCCTTTTCCATAGTTTCTTTTAGTGTTTCCAACCTGTTTAACTTTTCTTTACCTTCAATAACTTGGTTTAAATAAGGTCTCAGATATTCTCCTTTTTGGGCTGCGTTAAGTCTTTCTTCCTTTTGCTTTATCACCGGTTCTTCTAAAGCTAAATCCGCCAATACCCGGTCAACCTCTTTCAATTCCTGGGTAAGCTTGCGAATTTCCTGGTACTCTTCATATTGTTTATTAATAAGAGCCAGTTTTTCTTCCTGCCTTTTTAATACTCCCTCTTTTTCCTTTAGCGTCTTTTGGACCTCTAAAATGGCGGTTTCAGAAGCATCACCCAATACCTCTTGTTCATGTCTTTTCTTTTCCAACTCCAGTTGGGTTTTACTTAAGCGGTCCCTAATCTTTTTAACCAGTTGCTCCCCGTATTTTTCCAGGACAAAAATCCGCTGCAGCATTTATCGCCGGTCTACGCCCTGTAACGTTAGAAATTCTTGAAATTTACCCTGGGGCAAAACTACCGCCCGGGTAAAATCGTCCACGTTCAAACCTAAAACTTCCTGGATTTTTTCATCCATCTCCCGTTTTTTTTCAGCTAAAATTACACTGTTTCCCTTTTCATCGGTTTCCACCAAACGACAGTTTGTTTGATTGACACTTCCGTCAGCCCCCCTTTTATAGGTCCGTTCGACGGAATATTTTTTATCACCGATTTTAAAAGAAAAATAGACATAAACCTTGTCCTCGTTTTGATTAATAATCCCTTGGGTTCCGTTTTTAGCCCTTTCCACCTTTCCATAAAGTGCCAGGGTGATAGCGTCTAAAACGCTGGACTTACCGCTTCCTGTTGGGCCGAAAATTCCAAAAACACCGGATTGGCTTAAGGCGGTAAAGTCCACCTCTTGCTCCTCCCGGAAACTGTTCAAACCCGCTATTTTCAGATGTAAGGGCTTCATTAATCTTCTCCCCCCTCTTCAACCTCCAAAAGCTCCATAAAGAGCCGGGTAAGCTCGGCACTTGGCTCTGCCTGGTAGTTCTTCCGGTAAAATTCTTGAAAGAGCTTTTCAATGGGAAGACTAATTCTGTTTATCGGATTAAAACGGTCTGATAACTCCTTTTTCATAACCGGCCGAATATTAATAAAATTATGCCGTAAGTCCCGCAAAGTTTTTATTTCACTATTAGTTAAGGGTTCATCGGTATAGATTATTAAATCAATCCAAGCTTCTTTATCCCGGTTTTCTTCACACCATTTTATTACCTGGCTCAAGCCTTCTTTGGCCTCCCAGCGTACCAATGGACGCCCTTTGGTCAGAGATATTTCCTCAACTTGGGCTTTTTGACCCGGTAAGCAGTCCACCAAATACACCGCCTTGGCCTGTCCGGCTTCAGAAAAGCTATAACTTAAAGGGGAACCGGAATAGCGGGCAAATTCTTGGCCCCCTACCCGTTGAGGACGATGGAGATGTCCTAAGGCTATGTACTGGCAATTCTCCCAGGGAAGCATTTCTGCATCTACAACAGGGGAGCCCCCCAACTGGATGGGCCGCTCCGATTCACTTTCTTTTCCTCCCTTGATGAAAAGATGGCTCATGCAAAGGTTCACGGTGTCTCTTCGGTAGTTGGCCCTTAAAGCCCGGAAAATTTCTCCCACCCGTTCTGAATAGGATTTTTGCAGTTCTTCTTCTCCCAGTTTTTCAGTCAGTATTTCTTTGAGCCTCTGTTCCGAAGGATAAGGGAGAGCAATAACTACCGCATTATGTTCACAACCTGGGATCGCCACTTCCAGCCAACCGGGTCCTGCCGCCAGCCTTTGCACCTTTCCTGAACCCACTTTTGATATAGCGGCCTGGTCTTTAGGAAGGCCTAAAAGAGTTATTCCCAGTTGTTCCGCTAAAGGGTCCGATGCCCTTAACCGTTCAGGATTATCATGGTTTCCGGCAATGGCAATTACACCTCGCCGCCCTCCTCTTGATAATTCATAAATTCCCCGGTAAAAAAGCTGTTCAGCCCTGGCGGGAGGATTGGAACTATCGAAAACATCCCCGGCGATTAATACCAGATCTACCTTTTCCTGATTTGCAATATCACATATTTCGGTAATAAACGCCTCCTGTTCATCCAGGCGGTCTCTTCCTTCCAGGGTTCGACCCAGATGCCAGTCGGAGGTATGAAGGATACGCACATAAAACACTCCTTTGTTAAAAAAATGGAATGTTGGAAAAGTTGGAAAGTTGTTATGGGCGACAAGATATCTCTTGGGTTAAATTTGTTGGTCTTGTGCCCAGTGTCCTGTACTCAGTGCCCAGAAAACTAATAGTGTGTCAGTGCTTAAGTGTGACTAGGTTTAAAGCAATTTATTGGGTTATATCTCATGCAAGTGAAAAAATCCTGATGCATCTGCATCTGAGCATAGCTTAAAGGATGCATCAGCTTTTGAGTAACCTTTTTAGGATGCATCAAATTAAAATGACATTCTTCGGATACAATCTTTCATAATGTCTTTCGATGTCACGGTGACACGATAACACATTATATTAACCTTAACCTCAGCCTAGCGAAGCGAAACCTCAACCTTAACCTGTTTTTATTTCTTGAGAGCAGATGCATCCCGAAAGACTTGCTTTCATCGGATACAATCTATACCTCAACGGCTTTCCCCAAACTAAACAGATACAAATACCTTTCCTTGACCGGTTGTTTCCAGATCTCTTCCACAGCCCGGGCATAGAGGTTAATTTGACCCTGGTAACGTTCAATAAACTCATCCACTTCACCGGGTTTTACATAGTCACTTTTATAGTCCAACAATACCCAACCGCCTTCTTCATACCAAAGGCAATCAATAACACCCTGGACTAAAACTTTTTCTCCGCAAACGTCCAGATCGTCATAAATCTCATGGGCAGGCAAGGCCAGGCTAAAAGGTATTTCCCTTCTGATATCGGCAGCCTTTTGCATCCGTTTGCCAAGAGGGCTTTGGAAGAATTTTTCGATTACCCCGACATCAATAACTTCTATCTGGGGTTCTGATAAAATCTGCCTATTTTTTAAGGAAAGCAACAGGTCTGCCAGGTAGTCCGGCGTTATATCGGCCTTCAAATCCAGGTGCTGCATAACGGCATGGTAAGCCGAACCTCTCTCCGCAGGAGATAATCCTCTTTTCTTTTGCATAAATACCGGCCGTCGGCCAAATCCTTGATAAGGCTTGCTTTCTTCGGCCTCTAATTCCAATTGACGGAATTTATGCTTGATTTCCGTAACCGAAACTTTAGCTCCTTTGGTCACCAATTTTTGCCATCGGTATTTCCAGTTGAGCCGCTTATCTATCTGTTCGTAATAGTCAGGGTTGACCTCGACAGGGTCCAGCCTTTTAATGTGTTCCAGCATGTCCTGGGTAGCCGCTATCTCTTCACTATGCTCCCCAAAGGATTCTTCCCGCTTAAAATGAATTTTCCAAGAGGAATCGTCGCTGATTAAAGGAAGCTCCTCTACTTTAGCTAATTCACGCAACCCTTGACAATCAGGGTGTTTTAAAAGGGCCGGACCAATCCAGTCCAAAAAGGTTTTAGCTTTTATCAGATAACTGTCGGCAATCCTTTCCCCGGATTGCGCTCCTTGGGCCCAGTCCTCCGCCTTTTTTTCCAGATTGCGAACGGAACCCACCAAAATCAATTTTTCTCTGGCCCTGGTTAAAGCAACATATAGAATCCGCATCTCTTCGGCCAGTGTTTCAAACTTAATCTTATTATCAATAGCCAATTTGGCAATGGTTGGATATTTAATCCTTTTTTCCGGGTCAATAAATACAGGCCCCAGACCCAAGTCCTTGTGGAGGGTAATATCATCCCGGCTGTCGGAAAAATTGAATTCTTTGCCTAACCCGGCAACAATTACTACCGGAAATTCCAGGCCCTTGCTTTTATGAATGCTCATAATCCGGACAACATCTTCGTTTTCACTAAGGGCTTTGGCCCCTTCCAGATCGCTTTGGTTTTCCTGCAACCTCTCCAAAAACCTCAAAAAAGCAAAAAGTCCTCTGAAACTGGTGTTTTCGTATTGTCTGGCCCGGTCATGGAGGGCTCGTAAATTGGCCTGTCGCTGGTTTCCGCCGGCCATTGCCCCTACAAAATCGTAATAGCCTGTTTCCCGGTAAAGGGTCCAAACCAAATGGGGTAAGTCGTCCTGCCGGGCTAAAGTACGCCACCTTTCCAAATCGGCCAGGAACTTATTTAACTTTTCTCCCAGAGGACTGGGTTGTTTGGCCACCCTCACAACCCCGTCGTAATAGTCACCTTGGGGACAATGGAGACTTATTTCCGCCAGCTCCTCAGCACTCAGCCCAACTATGGGAGAACGGAGCACTGCTGCCAGCGGTATATCCTGACGGGGATTATCGATGACTTTTAACAATGAAAGCATTACCTGGACTTCAGTGGCTTGGAAATAACCGCTGCCCAAATCGGCATAAACAGGAATATTTAAAAGGTGAAATTGCTGTAAAAATTTTTCTACCGAACCCCTGGGAGAACGGAGAAGAATCACTATGTCGGAGTATTTAAGACTCCGATATTCATTGAGCTTATTATCTAAAACCATAACCCCCGATTCCATTAGCCCTTTTATTATTTCTCCAACCATTGAGGCCTCCCGTTCCCAGGGAGTCAGGTCTTCCTCTGTATCTTCCGGAAGGTCCTTTTCCAAAAGATGCAGCTCAACAGGCCCGTCCAAACTTTTTCCCGCAATTAATGGGGGATAACCGGCGCCGTAAACCAGCCTGGCCTCCGCATTATATGGTATCTCTCCCACTTCCTTGTCCAATATTTGCGCAAACAAATAGTTTACACCATCGACTATTGCCCGCCGGCAACGGAAATTTTTGGCTAAATCAATCCTACGGTTTTTACTCCCTTCCCGCGGTGAAAAACTGAGATATTTTTCTTGGAAAAGTTCAGGTTTGGCTAACCGGAAACGGTAAATGCTTTGTTTGACATCTCCTACCATAAAAAGGTTATAACCGTTGGAAACCAGGTTCAGAATGGTCTCCTGGACTTCATTTATATCCTGGTATTCATCAACTAGAACTTCTTCAAATTTATCCTTTAGCTTAAGACTTAATTCCGACGGTTGAGGATTTTCAGGAGTGGAATGTTCAGTCAAGAGAAGCTTCAAACAAAAATGCTCCAAATCACTGAAATCCAAGATATTTCTCCTAGCTTTAGCTTCCTGGTAACTCCGGCTGAATTCCTGAACCAACCGGCAGAGAACTTCCAGATGGGGCTTAACTTCATCCAAATCAGCCGCCAGTTCCTCCGGCGACCTTTGAAAATACTTATTGCTAAGGCCTTTTACTATTTCCTTAACTTTATCCCGCAGGTTTTTCACCCGCTCCTGCAAGTCAACATCCACCTCATTCTTTTTAATCGCAGGCAGCCGGTTGAAATTTATTTCTAAAAAAGCCTCATACAGTTCTTTCCAGGACACTCGAGCCTTGGCTATTAAATCATCCAGCAATGTCAACTCTTCTTTTAATATTTCTTGATAGGGAACAGGCCCCTGGGGCCTTCCGGCCAACTGCCAGGCTTCCGCCAGCAAATTCCTGGCTCCCTGCAATTCCATGATTATACCGGGTAAAAGCCATTGGAACCAATGGGTGCCGTTAAAATTATTAACTACCTGATTAAGCCAATGGTCGGGCCAGGGATTGCTCCTGGAAAAAAGGTATAACTTCAGAATTAAATCCTGGATTAAACTATCGTCCTGCTGTCCCCCGTAGGCATCAATCAAGGAGCTAAAAGCATCGCCATTCCGGCAATTCTCATAATGCTCTTCCAACAAATCTTCCAAAACATCCAGCCGTAATAATTCCGCTTCCGTTTCATCAGCAATTCGGAAATGGGGGTCAATATCTAAAAGATAAAAATTTTCTTTAACCAAGTCCAAACAAAAAGAATGCAAGGTAGTGATAGAAGCTTTATTTAACAAAATGCTTTGCCGGTACAAGTGCCGCGATAAGGGGTTGGCCTTTAAAGCATTAGTAATAGCAATGCCAATTCTTTCTTTCATCTCTTGAGCGGCAGCGTTGGTAAAGGTTACCACCAAAAGGTTGTCAACATCTACAGGGTTTTCTTCATCACAAATTTTAGAGATAATCCGCTGGACTAATACTGCCGTTTTGCCTGACCCCGCCGCCGCAGCTACCAACAAGTTACAACCCCGGCTGTTAATGGCTTCTCTTTGTTCTGTTGTCCATTGAGGCACTTAAAACACCTCCTTGAAAAAGTTGGAATGGAAAATAAAATCAGGCAACTTTTTGGGTTGCATCTCATGCATGTAAATTAACCCCTGACGCATCTACATCTAAACATAACTTATAAAGATGCATCTTCTTTTGAGTAACCTATTGGGATGCATCAATTTAAATTGCGTTTCATCGAATGCATCATGCATTTTGCCAGAGAGCAGATGCTTCGTCAAAGACTAGCTTTCATCGGATACATCATCTAATGTGTTTTTTATGTAATTCTATTCGATGTCACGTTTTAATTAACCTTAACCTAGCGAAGCGACACCTAGTCAACGAAAGTTGACGTAATCTTAAATCTTTAATCTATTTTTCTGTAGCATATGTAGCTTCTGTAGTTTCCGTAGAATCTTTAGCTATGCCAAATTTTGTGAGTTCAGTCCATATCTCCTCATTCTCCATAGGCTTTATAACCCGGTAACCGTTTCCTTCCACTTGAAGGTCAAACTGGCATACTGCCTGAAAAGAGCAGTATTGACAGGCCTTGAAGTTTTTTAGCCGGTAAGGGGATATACTTGCATCCCCGGCCAAAATTCGCTCTCCGCTTTGTTTCAGCACCTGACGGATATGTTTCCTTAGTAGTTCCATCTGTTCCGGAGTGGCAACCTTGGAATCCTTACGAAAAGTAATGCCGTCTTTATTGACTCCGGCGGGAATTATGGGTGACATTCCCTGTGTAGTTTCGCCATCGGCTAAATTAAAGACCTCCACATCCGCTAAAACTAAACCTTGCATTTTCAATTCTTTTAAGATTTCGGATTCAATTATCTCCTCACTTAACGGTCCGGTACCGGAAATCAAAGGGTCCTTCAGGAAAAAGTAAAGAACACCGGCCGGCAAAACCTCTCCGCTGCCCACCAACTGCTGAGCATATGTTAAACAAATATCCAGATAGGCTAAAAGTTGAAGTTTTAAACCATAATAAACTTCCAACAGACTTAATCCCGCAGTACCCGATTTATAGTCGATAACCCTGAGGGCATACTTTTCCCCTTTTAAGGCGGCATCAACCCTGTCAATACGTCCTACCAGTTCCATTTCCGTATTGTCTTCCAAGGTTAATTTGAGAGCCGGCAGTTGCCCCTGGGGACCAAAAGCAATTTCCAGGCCAACAGGCCGAAACTTTCCTCTCCGGCCGTGTTCCATCAAGACCAAAGCAGCCCGCTGGACGATTTTCTTGAATTTTTTTGTCAAATAGCGGTATCGGGCTGAACTTAACAATACTTCACTCTGAAGCTGGGGAATTAATTGGTCCACAATCTCGCTGGTAATATTTAAAACAGTCCTTTTATCAACCTGGCTCCAGTCCAGATTTTTCTCTTCCAAAGTCCTGGCCAAATTTTCCAATGCCCCGTGGAAAAACCGGCCTAAGTCCGGTTTGCTAAGTTTAAAAACCTGCCTTTCTTTCAGGCGCAAGGCATAGGTTGCAAAATGGGAGAAGGGACAGGCCTGAAATTTCTCTAACCGGGAAACACTGACTCTGAACGGATTAGCAAATATTTTCCGGGCTAATAGAGGGTTGATAGGTTCTATCTGGTTGGTGTGAAAAAGCCCGTTGATGACTTTAAGCAAGGCCTCCTTTTCACTGTAATTGGTATTAAACCAATGATATAAATCCCTCCAAAGGGGATCGATGTTTCGCCCTTCTTTGGCTTTTCTTAATTTAACACCTAAATAAGCCAAAGCCTTTCGGGGGTGGCTGATAAATTCCAAATCCTCTTGAGCATTTCCCAGAGGCTCCAAACCTATAAAAGTTTCTTGAACGGCAGGAAAAAGCTCTTTTACCCGCCTTATTACCGTTGAAGGTCGTAAAGCCCTGCCTTCGCTGTCAGCCAGCGGGTAGCTCAATACCAGATACTTTTCAGCCCTGGTTAAAGCAGTATAAATAAGAAATTCCTCCTGAGAAATTTTCTCCTTTGCACCGGGAGCCAGTTCCAAACCTACATCCCGTAAATATTCCCGTTCCCAATCGTTAAAAAGTCCTTCAGCACCGGCTTTTTGGGGAATAACACCGTCGGTGACGCCCAGTACAAAGGCAGCCTTAATATTGGGGTTGCGGGAACGCTCCAAAGACCCGATTATCACCTGGTCAAGCCCCGGAGGAATTAGACCTAAACGGAGACTTTCCAAACCCGCGTTTAAAACCTTGGAAAAGTTCTCAATTTCTAATTCTTCCTCGCCCATGGTTTCCACAACTTGGTCCAGAATATCGACAATACCATCCCATATTTGGCCGTGTTCCCTGGCAGTCTCCAACCGCCCTTCCAAATTGGCTTCTTGAGCCCACTTTTCCAGTTTTTTAGGTATCATCAAATCCTCTAAAAGCTCAAAAACGGCTCTGGCCATTTCTGAGCAATTTACAGCTTTTTTCATTTTTAGATAAAAGGGTTCCAGTTCTTTTACAACCGCAGCCCGGATCCTGTTAATTTCTTCAGGGTCGTTATTTTCGCAAACCCAGGGCTTTTTATCATACCACTTTTTACCCTTAATTCCATAGGCTAAAAGGCAGTTTTCCAAAATATCGGCTTCATCACGGCTAATGCCGATTAAATCGGTTTTAATATACCGGGATACCGATTGATAAGACCAGTCCTCCTCAACAACTTCCAAAGCACTGCGAATTAACTCCACTAAGGGATGGTGAAGAACTGTACGCTTTCTATCCATAAAAAAAGGAATATCATAATCGGAAAAAACCGTCTCAATAAGCAGATCATAATGGGCAAAATCCCTGAGAATTACTGCAATATCCTTATACCTGAAATCTTCTTCGCGGCACAGACGGCGAATCTCCCGGGCAATGGCTTCAACCTCGGCCCGGTGGTTTTGACTGCAGATAATTTTTATCTCCGTTACTTCTTGAGTAAAAGGTTTTTGTCCAATATCAAACAAGCTCTTTTCCAGATAGGCTAAAGCCTGGGAATTTCGAAAACGATAAGGTGAACTTTCATTCAGCAATAGAGGCTTCTCGACAGGCACCTTGGCTCTTAAAGCAATTTTACTTATCCTGTTGTATGTATCCCGGGTTAAGGAAAAAACCTCGCCGCCGGCATCCAGAGTTAAAGTAATATTAACTCTCTCCGCTTTTTTTAATAATGCCTCTATGACCTCCAGTTCCTGGGGAGTAAACCCGGTAAAACCATCAAACCAAATCTCAGCATGGGCAAGAAAATGGGCATAAGGAATCTTTTGAGCCAAAAGGGTTAAATAATCATCAGGGTCAAGGAACCGTCCTTCCAAATACTCTTCCCAATCTTTATAAATAAGCATAAGATCCGAAAGTTTGGTAGCCAAAATTGAATCATCCTCAACCTGTTTCTCCAAAACCTTAGCTATATCATCCACGGTTATGCAATAAAGTTTGAATTCAGAAATGGCTCCGGCCAAACTATCAATAAAACCTGGCTGTCGATGAGCCCCGGAGAAAACCTGGAGCTCATTTTTGCGTTTCTCAATAAAATTACGGATGACCATGGCTTTTCCCAGGTCACCGATCTGGACCCTGGCCCCTCCCCCTACTTCCTGTAAAACCCTCCAGGCTAAACGGCGAAAACTGAGGACCTGTGCATTAATAATGCCCTTTAAGCCAGGAGTGGAGCATAATTCCAATTCATTCTGAAAAGTTGCCTGTTCGGGAACCACCAGGATTAAATTCTTTGAAGGATCAGGATTCTTTAATTGTTCTCGAATTTCATTCAAGCAATAAGTGGTTTTTCCACTGCCCGCTCTACCCAAAATAAAGCGCAAGGTCATTCATATTCCTCCATCCTTCTTTTATCATAGTTCTACTGTGCTACAGTTTTAGTTAAACAAGGTTAAGGTTTCGCTTCGCTAGGTTAAGGTTAATATAACGTGTCATTGTATTACCGTGCCACCGTGACATCGAAAGACATTATGAAAGATTGCATCCGAAGAATGTCATTTTAATTTGATGCATCCTAAAAAGGTTACTCAAAAGCTGATGCATCCTTTAAGCTATGCTCAGATGCAGATGCATCAGGATTTTTTCACTTGCATGAGATACAACCCAATAAATTGCTTTAAACCTAGTCACACTTAAGCACTGACACACTATTAGTTTTCTGGGCACTGGGCACAGGACCACAGATTTAACCCAAAAGATACCCCTGTCACCGTTCAAACTCTTTATATATTTCTCCCCAAAGAACATATGTTCCTGCCGGAGGATTATTTTGTGGATTAGCAATTATTGCAACTTTTTTATTCATACTAATTATATTAAATTAACTATAAGGGGGATGGGATTAGGATGGATTACGAAAATCAAGTCAAAAAAGAACTGGCTTTATGGGAGAAACAAATGTTGAAAAGCACAGGAATAATCGAAGGAATCTCCAGAAATATTCAAAAGAAAATCGATTCTTACATTCCCCCAAAGATTCACGCCAGCATCAGCAAAACTATGGAAATTGCCGTAAAATCCATATTGGCCGGCATAAATTTGCTTCCCTTTGATAATAGCAAGCTGACCTGGGCCCGTTATGCCACTCTGGCCCAGAAAGACAGGGAAGTAAGTAAAATAATCCGGCGTTATAAAAAATTGGCTGCCGCTACCGGGGCAGGAACCGGAATGGGGGGTATCCTAAGCCTGGCCATCGATTATCCGGCTTTAATTTCCTTGGAATTAAAAATGCTGCAGGAGATTGCCCGAACCTTTGGTTATGACATCAGGGAAAAAAGAGAAAGGATTTATCTCTTAAAGGTATTTATGTTGGCCTTCTCCAAAAACCAATGCAGAAAGAAAACTTATCTGGAAGTATTAAACTTTGATAACATTGCTTTAGATATAGATTGGCAAACTTTGTACTTTGAATATAAAGAAACGGTAGATTTTAAAAAAATGCTGCAGATTATTCCCGGTTTTGGCGCTGTCATCGGGGCCTGGGCCAATTACGGCTTAATCGATGTACTGGGTGAAACTGCCCGAAATTGTTATAGAATGAGGGAGATAATAAAATAGTGTCATCGTGTCACCGTGACATTGTGATATCGATGGCAACACATGAAAGCCGAAAGCCGCATTTTATGATGCATCAGATGAAAGTAAGTCTTTAGGGACGCATCTGCTCTCAAGCAAAAGGCATGATGCATCCGATGAATGCCAATTAAAATTGATGCATCCCAAAAAAGTTTCTAAAAAGCTGATGCATCCGTTAAGCTGAACTTAAAAGCAGATGCATCAACTTTTTTTCACATGCATGAGATGCAACCCAATAAGTCGCCTTAAATCCAGTACACTAACCACTCACATACTTACACACTTAACTGTACTCCCTCGCATCCTCAGGCAAATTGGGTTGGGAAGCGGCTTCGGTAGCCAGCTGGTCGCAGCGTTCGTTTTCCGGGTGACCGCTATGGCCCCTTACCCAATGAAATGTTACTTTATGAGGTTCCATGGCCTTTAATAGCCGCTGCCAGAGATCTATATTCTTGGCTTTAATCCCTTTTTTGACATCCCGCATCCAACCGTTTTTCTGCCAACGTTCAATCCACTTTTCTTCAATAGCTTTAACCAGATACTGAGAGTCGGAGTAAAGGTCAACTTCACAAGGTTTTTTCAAGGCTTCCAGCCCCACAACGGCAGCCAATATTTCCATTCGGTTATTGGTGGTATTGCGAAATCCAGCTGATAATTCTTTACGGTGAGTCTTATTATTGCTATCGGTATATAAAAGGACCACCCCATAACCTCCCGGTCCCTCGGGATTACCTTTGCAGGCACCGTCTGTATAAATACTTACCTTCTGCATAAAAACCTCCTATTAATTAAAATCCAGGCATACTTTATGTTTATACACTTAACCCCTTTTTCCCTCTATATTCTTAAAAACCTTCTTTTTAATCCTGGTATAAAATACCCGCTGCTTTTACTTCATTGATTAACTGCCGGGGCAGGCATTGTCTCTTGTTGAAAAACAGGAAAAAAATATACATTAAAATTTATTATACAGTAATTTTTTTGGTTAAAATATTATTAGAAAATAAATTATAAGGGGGATTCGCTTTGGATAGGCTTGAGAGAGCAAGAATTGCAGGCGCTGTATCAGTACTGGTCGATGTAGAAAGAGATCCTGTCCGCAAAACTCAACTAATGAACCTGATGAGCTCATTACAATCCAATGCACGATTAACTTCAGAGGAAAAGTCCCTCATTAAAGAAATTGACATTTTTACCACCCCATATACATAAAAGGCCTGCAGTAAGCAGGCCTTTTATGTATATGGATTTATTTACTTTTATATTCAGGACAACAACTATTAAAATATTTTGTATCTTTTTGTCTGGCTAAACAAAAATTCTTACTAAGTAAATAGTATTTACATGAAACGCAGGTGCATCTTGACATTTTAACTCCCCCTTTTTCATGTTTTTCTTTCTACTTTAATTGTACTTAGAACAACGGAAAATGTAAAATTATTACATTTTATCTTGATGATGTACATTAAAACTATTAATAAAAAAAGCACTGTTCAAATTATAACTATTATCCATTCTTTTATTTTTTCTATAAATTCTGATAATTCACTCATTATATTTTTGAATTAAAATTAATGCTTTTATATTTCAGCGATTTAGTTTATATTTATTTTATAAATAAAGAAAACGGGAGGATTTGTTAAATGAGTAAAGTCTGGTTTGCACCGCTAAGCACTGAACAGGAAACTAATATAATCAGCAATAAAGTCATGGCATTATACCATGCCGCCGGCTTTGATAGAATATTTAAACCCAATGAATTCACCGCGGTTAAAATTCATTTCGGTGAAAAAAATAATACGGGCTATATAAAGCCTCAATGGATAAAACCTCTTCTGGAACAAATTAAAATCCACGGTTCCAAGGTTTTTTTAACAGATACCAATACTTTATACCGTGGACAGCGTTTAAATTCCGTAGATCATCTGCTCCAAGCCCATAAACATGGTTTCAGCATCGATAATTTGGGTGTTCCGATAATTATAGCCGACGGCCTTTTATCAAAAAATTTTTCCGAAGTGCCTATTGAAGGCAAACATTTTTCCTCGGTGAAAATCGCCAATGATATTTTACATGCCCACTCCCTTGTTGTTTTAAGCCACCTAACCGGGCATATTTTATCCGGTATGGGAGCGGCCATTAAAAACCTGGCTATGGGCTGTGCATCCCGCAGCGGTAAACAAATGCAACATGCCGACGTCAAACCAGAGGTGTCATCGAAAAAATGCATATCCTGCGGTCTTTGCATCAAATGGTGTCCGGTTGAAGCCATTCAATTCTATGATGGTACCGCTCGCATTGATGGAGAAAAATGTTACGGCTGCGGAGAATGTATTGCTACCTGCCGAAACCAAGCTATTAACTATTCCATGAGCAGTACCAGCGTTGCTTTACAGGAAAAAATGGCAGAGTATGCATTAGGTGCCATAAAAGATAAAAAAGATAAGGTCTGTTTCTTTAACTTTTTAACCCATATTTCCAAAGAATGTGACTGTATTGGCATAGCCCAGGAAAAGATCGTTTCCGATATCGGCATTTTGGCTTCTTATGATCCGGTAGCCCTGGATCAGGCCTCCATTGATTTATTAAATGAAAAAGCAGGTCATGACATATTGACCAATTTATGGCCGGAAAATGATTATAACGTCCAACTGACCCATGCCGAAGAAATTGGTTTAGGTACAAAGGAATATGAACTAATTTATGTATAACAGTTAAAAAATAAATGCGATAGGAAAATCCTATCGCATTCTTGTTTATTAATATCCTAAATTCTCACCGACTATCACCACTTCCACATCGGTGACGGCAGGCTTTCTTTTTATAATGGTATAGATGTTACAAATCCTGGTCTTTCCATTGCAATCCATACAGGTGCCTGTCTGAGTACAAGGATTGGGAAGGTTCAGCCGTTTATTATTTTGCGGGGAAGCTATTGTTTCAATCCTATCCAAAGCCGCTTCCAAATCTTTAGTTATTTTGTTTACTCCGGCTATTATTATTACTTTTTTGGGTCCGAATACCATAGCTCCAACCCTGTTCCCTGTCGCATCCACATTAACCAAATATCCGTTCATGGTAATGCTGTTACTGCTGGTTAAAAACAGGTCGCAAGACAATTGTTTTCTTCTCAAATCCAATCTTTCTTCCGCTGTCAAATTATCAAGATTATGGTTAAATACGATTGCCCCTTTCTCAACAGCCTTTTGCGGCAATTCCAGTTCATTTAATGTAACCGATCCTCCAATACCTACTGTCATATTTTCTTTAATATAACTTAAAACATGTTGAGCCGCTGCTTCCTTATTGCTAAAAAATACTGCCTGAAAACCGTTATTTTGTAAGGCCTTAACCACTTTCTGTCCCAAAATTTCCGCATGCCAGCTTTTAACATCCATAAAAATACAATCCCCCTTTTTCTAATTTCTCCAATTTTCATTCGTCGTTTTTCTTTTTAAATCCTGCATCATAATAAAAAAAACCGCTGCACAGGCAGCGGTTTAATTAGCATTATTTTGTTCCTCCTCAATATTAGGTTCCAAATTCTCTCCGGGTTCTGGTTTAAAATCTCCGTCTTTTTCTCCGTCGGAAATATCAGAAACCATATCATCCTTTTGATCAATTACTTCCTTGTCAGCTTCAACTATATCTGAGCTGGTTTCAATTACCTCATCTTTATTTTTGAAAAACTTCAGCAGCGTATCCAATTCCTCAGCCAATTGTTTCAAGCCGTTTACCGCTTGAGTTACTTC
>JAAXZE010000126.1 GCA_012720075.1 Clostridia bacterium | reverse complement strand
TATCCTCTAATTGAGCCATCTTAATCATATCCTTTCCTCCTGTACGATAGTGTCTGTTCAACAAAATCATACAGGAAATTTGATTAAGGTGGCCTATTTTTTTGCCGGTATATGGTACATTTTTAGAGTAGCATTAACATCGCTGAAATAGGTATATACATGACCGGCAAATTTATTGTTTGTCGTATGATCCGAAAACGGAAGGAAGAAGATAACAGCAAGGCGTCTGCGGAAAACCGAATGTATGCATTGGGCAGGAAAAATAAACCTTTAATTTGGAGGTAATTGAATGGCAGCAATATTTGATCCGAATAACGTCGTTATAAAACTCTGCATGAGCGGGATGAGTTTGGAGGAAAACGGAAAAATTGAAGATGCCGTCAAGATGTTTCATAAAGCATGGAATGAAGCAACAGACGACTATGAAAGGTTTATTGCGGCTTATCATTTAGCTCGTCAACAAAAGAGTATTACAGACAAATTGAAATGGATGGAAACGGCTTTGCAGTGTGCACTAAATATAAATGATGAAAATGTTAAGAGCGCATACCCAACTTTATATCTAAACATTGCCAAATGTTTTGAGGAGTTGGGTGATTCTGATAATGCCCAAAAATATTATGAACTGTCAAATTCATATAAAGGTGCGCCCACTGATGAAGGACCATTTTATCATGGGACAAAGGCAGATTTGCAGATCGGTGATTTACTGACAGCGGGAGGAGATTCAAATTACAAACCCGATCTTAAAATGAACCACATTTATTTCACTGCTAATGTCAATGTTGCAGGACTGGCAGCAGCGTTAGCAAAAGGAGAAGGAAGAGAACGCATTTATATAGTAGAACCAATAGGTGAATTTGAAAACGACCCAAATGTTACTGATCAAAAATTTCCTGGTAACTTAACGCGTTCTTATCGATCAAAAGAACCTTTAAGGATTATTGGCGAAGCAACCGAGTGGAAGCTAACAAACAGGGAAAGGCAGGAATGGGGCGAAAATTTGAATAAAAACATGGGTGAAATAATTAACTGAAGAAATTTGATATTAAAAATAGGAAATAACTCTACCAAAGCAAAGTGAATTTTGTATATACAAAGTGTATTGTGGATGTCCGGGCATTAAAACTATGAAAGGAGATTGATAAGAGTTGGAAGGGTTCAGAGCCTTTAACTACGGTGCAAATGCTGTTTGTTTCCAGAAAAACGGTCAAAAATATGGCATGATTTGTTCATGGGCGACACAAGTTGATTACGACAAAATTGTGATGCTCTTGGGTGCCCAAAGTGTTACCGGAAAAAACGTCTCCCAAGGAGATATCATCGGCGTGAGTGTATTAAGTAAAAGCCAAGAGGATATCATGAACACCCTGGGTAATAATCATTCCGATAAAGTGGATAAGTTTAAGAACCTGGACTACACCTTGACAGATTCGGCGATATTAATCAATAACGCCAGTGTCAATCTGGTGGTTGAAGTAATTGATATCCTACATTTGGCCGGCATAGAAGAAGATAAATTGGTATATGGACTGATAAAATCATACAAAAGAAGCGGCGAACCCATGTTGACTATTAATAACTAAAGAGGAGGAGCCATACGCAAAAAAAAGTTCTGCATAAATGGTATGAATAAGGAAGCCAAAGAAGCAGCCCAGTTCTACATCAACCTTTTTGAACAATCATAACTTGTGTATACCAAAGTCATAAAAAACCTTCCCCCTTTAAAGATAATGCCTTGCTTGCTGTTTTCTGCAAGGATCAATTCGGAGTTTCCTGGCAGGTTTTGCCCTCAAATTGGGAGAAGGTTTTGGACTTTTGGGAATAGAAATACAGAGATAGATATTTGCAAAAATCAATATAGTAAAAATTTACTTTAAAGTTGAAGGATTTTCCACAATTTTGTCAAACTATATCAATTGTGCCAATCTAATGAATTTAAAAATCTTTGACGACAAGGCTCGGCTTGTTCGGTAATTGTTTTTCCTTGGACTAGCATAGCTGGTAGCTTACAACTATATGTAGGATTTTTAGCGATATCACTTAAACATACATATAAGGAGTGTAAAAACATGGGAAAACAATGTAAATATGCAAAAATCGGAAAACCTACTTTGACTGGACCATCCCGTACTCATTGCTACTGCACTTCGCCGGCTAATCCAAACTCAAGTAAGGGCAATCCAATAAAAAGAGCAGACGGAAGTGGTTATCCGGTTACCGGTTATGGCAATGGTACCGGTTGGTGGCCGCTTTGCATTGGAGGCAGAGATTGGAAAGGAGTAACGCCGTCAAGGTGTATTTATTATAGGTAGGAAAGAGGTTAGAACTTGTTTTTCTCAATAATTGAGCAGGGGTGATTTATGATGATCTGTGTCAATTGTAAAAGCCCGTTGCGACCAGGTGCAAAATTTTGCGGTAAGTGCGGGGAAAAAGTAGTTGTTGAGCGAAGATGTTCCAATTGTAATAACTTATTGGAGGCTGACGAAATTTTTTGTACAGAATGTGGTACAAGGTATGATGATAACATTTATACAGAAAAGCAAGTCCAGGGATTCATTGATGAACCTGGTCAATCTTCAGCTGTTAAATTGGCGTCCTGTTGTGTTAACACAATAAAAGGAAAAATGGCCATTATAGATGATACTTTGTATTTTATTGGTTCTGATAAGGAATATTTCAATATAAAAGAAACTGACAATTTTATAGGTAGTGTTTCATTAGATGATAAGAGAGGAAAAGCAAAGGTAATACTTGACAAGTCTAACTTCTTTCAAACTATTCAATCTGAAAAAACCAGATTGGAAGTAGACCGCCTTCACGCTTGGAACGGAAAGTTGTATTTTTCAGCTATCGCACAAAGTATTGGTGGAGACAAAGGTATTTTTAGTGATGGTAATCATTTATACGGTATTTTTTCATTCTGCCCCAAAAGCAATAAACTTGAGTTGGTAAAAATTGCAAGTGATAAGTTTTATGAGAGTATACGGGTATTTTTTTGTGACAACATGGCGTACTATCTTAACTTTATGGATAAAGAAACAAGAATGCATTGGATAGAGACATTCGAAGCAAAGTTTGGCGGTCAAAATAGTGGATATTCTTTGGAAAAAAAATTTGGACAAGTTTTGGTAACTTTTGATCTCGCAACGTCTCAGGAAACAAGGTCGTTTATGCCGATGTTAGCAGAGAAAGATTGGGAAGACAGTGAAAATGGCAGCGGAGAAATCGTAGAAGAGTGGCACAATCCAATATTTTATAATGGATATATTTATACTTCCATTAGAGGCCTTGGAATGACGGGTGACTACTCTTTGAGATTTCCGGTACATAATCCTGAAAAATATGAATTTCTTCCTTCAAAAACAATTGTTAAAAACGATTTTGTTAGTGGGCTTCATTTGTTTGCCGCCTCCGGAGATGTTATTATCCTGCAACGCTCATACCGTAAGATGATTGCAATATCTCAATCAACTCTATGTCCCATTGATGGTTTTGAGGAAGAATATGATTTTATTGATTTTTTACCGGATAGGTGGCAAGTTTATGGAGAAAACTATTTAGTTTGCCCTGAGAGAAACAACAATTGTGCTTATGTTATTGATATAAAAAATACTCGGCATCATGAAAAATCTGGCGGTAAAGATCTTTACAAAGATGTATACGATAATATCTATTATAACAATAATATATATGCTTTCGGCAGGGGTTATGAAAGAAATGGCAAATACCATGATAAATTAGTCCTTTACCGGATTCCTTGGGATAAATGGTTATTGAGATGTATAAAAGACTTTGCTCGGCCTCTGTTTTAAAGTTTATAGACAAAGGGACTGTTCTTATGTCTTAACAGATATAAAAAGACCCAGAGCAGGTTCTTGTGTCCTGGAAAATATGCTTTATCGGCTTAAACCCTCGATATATGTTCATGGAACGTATGTCGAGGGTATTTTTGTTAGATACACTGTTTCCATTGACATATTCGAATATTCAAATATAATATCTTATATAAGTATATTATAAATTACTTATATAGTTACTGTCTTTTGTGCATTATTCTGTTTTTAAAAATAAATTGTTGACTAATAAAGGAGGCAAACATGAAAAAAGCAAAAGTAAATCAAACAGAATGTGTGGCTTGTGGAGTTTGTAAAAAGGCCTGTCCGCGCCAAGCTATAACCATATTTCATGGAATCTACGCGGATGTTAACGAAGATTTTTGTATTGGATGTAAAAAGTGCCAGAAAGTGTGCCCTGCTTCGGTAATTAAAGTCATACAAAAGGAGGCTGCATTATGAAAAAGTGGAATGAATATTTATGGATATTTTCTGCAGTATATTTGACTTTAGGCTTTTTTAATATCCTTTTCGCCTGGATAGGGCTGATTTGCATGCTTACTCCCTTATTGCTCTCCATAGTAGGTAAGGGTAAAATATACTGTAACAGTTATTGTGGAAGAGGTCAGTTATTTGAATTTTTAGGAGGCAGGCTGAAACTTTCTGCAAATCGCAATATCCCTGCCTTTATAAGAAGCAAATGGTTTCGTTATGGTTTTTTAACATTTTTTATGACAATGTTTGGGGTAATGGTTTTCTCTACTTATTTAGTTTTTAACGGAACTAATAATTTGCAAGAAGTGGTTACACTTTTATGGACAATTCAACTCCCCTGGAACTGGACAAATACCGCCGCAGTTTCACCTTGGGTTGCCCAGTTTGCTTTTGGATTTTATAGTGTTATGCTTACATCCACAATTTTGGGACTCTTAACAATGTTTTTATTCAAGCCCCGCTCATGGTGTGTCTATTGTCCCATGGGTACAATGACTCAGGGGATAAGCATGCTGAAGTATAGAGGGAAGGTGAAATAAAATGGAACGGCAAGCAAAAGAAATAGCCGATTTATTGAAAGTAATGGCAAATCAACATAGATTAATGATTTTGTGTCACTTGATTGAAAAACCAATGAATGTTAGTGAAATACACGAAAAAATACCTGCCATATCTCAATCGGCTTTGTCTCAAAATTTAGCCCTGCTGAAGGCTCACGGCATTTTAGGTTCTAATAAATATGGACTTCAGAATGTTTATCATATTAACGATGACAGGATTAAAAAAATTATTGAAACACTGAAGGAAACCTATTGTAAAACCCAATAAGGGTTAATTTTAGACTAATAGGGTTGTTGGGAAGATATTCCAACAACCCTTTTTAAATAGTATAATAATTAATCAAGAAAGACAAATAAACGGTTATCATAGCTAAGCAAAAATAGGGCGTGGCTAAGTAATGAAACGTATAACCGTAAGTTGCGTCTATAATTTAAAGAATAGGACATCTATTTCAGGATATGTTTTTGTCAAAATCCTGTTTTGGCAGGTATGGTTGGAAAGATGAGCGTCACTTATATTTGATTGGAGGATAATAATGGTTGATTTAGAAAGTATAATGTCAATTCCCAAAACCGATTTACAGGAGGCATCAAAAGCGCTCAATAAAAATGATATTTCGCAATTAGTAGAATGGTTGTCCTCAAAAGACGATAACATTAGGTACCAGGCGTTTCTCCTGTTACAGAGCAGGTCCTTGTTCTTTAATGATGTCTATCCATTTTGGGATTTTTTCCGCCAAAAGCTTAACAGTGATAACTCCTATCAGAGAAGCATCGGGCTTATGCCTATAGCGGAAAATGCCAGGTGGGACGAGGAAAAAGAAATATTTTAAAGATTATCTTTGCGGCTTTTAATATTCTGTCAGGGGTGTCAGCGTCCGCAAGTTATGTACGTCTATGTCTTATCCTTTTACAACCGAGCAAAGCGCGACAAAAGGTTTCTCGAAGCCTTGGAAACATTGGAATCCAAACTTGTAGACGGGCAGATTGTGGTTGAGCGTGTTGTTCCCAAGTTGGCCGGTTTATCTTTTTGTAAAAAGGGACAAGCAAGTGAATTGGCAACAAAACGCTATCAAAAAATTCTTAGAAATCTTTGCCAATGAATGTTAGTGAAACAGCGGTACAGGAAGGACTTTTTATAATATAAGATAGGAGGATAAAATGAAAAAAGTTAAAATCACTGTTATGAAAATGGCTTGCTATCAGGACCTTATTGAAAAGTATGAAAATCCCATAGAACATGCCTGCGACATGAAAATCGGACAGGTATTCATAGCCAACGGGTGGCGGAAGCCGAAGGACTTTTGTGACAGCGCATGGGACAGCATTTCCCCGTTTGTCATGACTCTTTCCCACGGTGGTGAGGATTTTTATAACGGATGGATGAAAAACAAGAAGTCTGCCATGATTTCATGCAATGACGGTTTTCGTCCGGTCAGCTTTCTGCTGGAAACTTTGGATGAGGATGCCGATTAAAACGGAATATCATAGATAAATTTTAATGAGAGTGTCAGGTATAAATGAAAACCGTCCCGGACTAAATGAAATTCCAGCAAAGGCATATAACGGTGAAATAGATTTGATTATCACAAAGGCAATTTCCCGCTTTGCCGAAAATTTGTGGAAGCGCCTTTCGGATTACAGCTCCAGCAATTTAAGGTTAATTTAAGGCTAATATCAGCTATATTACAGGTTCGATTGCTATAATAGCAATGAACCTGAATTATAGCTGATTTTTTAATTCTGAGGTGAACGGATATACAAGTTATACTAATCAGTGATAAAGAAATAACTGGAAGGGTTATGTTCAAAAATCTGTAAAGCATTAATAAATAGTTAGTAATTAATGTACGATACAGGCAGCCGGATATTGTACTACAAAACTGCATATCGAAAGGGATGAGAAGTATTGAAAGAGAAAGGGCTTAACGTAATGTGGAAGTATGTAATGAATACTTACTTGTTGTTTTGGGTAATGGTCTTAGGGCTTGGTGGCCTGGTATCACAGGTATTGCATGGTACGCCTGAGGCGATGCAATGGGTTGTTGTATTATGCAGCTGGTCCCCGACAATTGTGCTCCTAGCTATGCTGAAAAAGCTTAAGTCCGATCTGAAAGTAAAAGAATTTTATCACAGGGCTTTCAAAGATAAATTACAAATAGGTCATATTTTTCTTGTATTTGCAATTGCGGCGGGAGTTCTCATATTATCGGCGTTGGTAATATCCTCAATCCGAAAGACATCTGTTACCGGGCAACTTTTATTAGATCCGTCCATACTGCCGGGCGCCCTTTTGTTCACCCTTTTACAGGGAGCATCCGGCGAAGAATCAGGATGGCGTGGATACTTGCGTCCGGAGTTAGAGAAAAGATATGGGTTTATAAGAGGGAATGTTGCCTTGGGTGTAATTTGGGCATTTTGGCATGCGCCGCTTTGGTTTGTCTCGACCGATTACAGCGGATGGTCGCTTCTTCTTTATATCATTGAAAATTTAGTAACCCTGACATCATTAACCTTTATCATGGCAGTTATTATGAAGAAGTCAGATAACCTTTTCAACGCATTTTGGATTCACTTCTGTTTTAATTTGTCCATGGTATTCTGCCCCGATGACACTTATTTTTTTGTGGTATTTACTGTGCTGTATCTTGCAGCTGCATTAATACTAATGGGGAGTTATTTAAGTTCCTCTCATTTTAGAGATGTAAAGCATGTTAATTTACATACTTTATAATGGTTCTTACCAGACATGAGATAAACGAGGTTAGTTAAATGTATAAAAAAATTTCTTGTCGTTTGTTAATGGTGATAATTCTTACTTTTTCCCTTGCTGCTTGCAATATGGTCCAAAATGAAAACAGCCCGTCCATTGACGGTTTTGAACCAATAAATACGGCACAAGACGTATTGCCAACCGATGAACAAAATACCTTGGGTTCACTCACTGCTTCTAAATTACTGGGTTTTGAGGGCGGTAACATAGGAGCGGGAGGCTTGGTTTGCGGGGGAAAGGACGGCTACATCTATTATCGTAGCGAAAGCGATGGTTGGAAACTGTATAAAGCAAAACCTGACGGAACCGAAAAAACAAAACTCAGTAATCGTGTACCGGGGTGTATAAATGTCCTTGAAGGCTGGGTATATCTTTGTGATTTTACGGACGATTTTTCTATTTTAGCCTTTTTTGCTACATATTTACTAATAACTTTGTCGACAGTATGCAATTTAATAATATTAAAAATTTTTTAATGATTTTCATTAAGCAAAAAAGTTGTATAATTTTAGGAGAATCTTGGTATTCCTCAAGGAGGTCAAACTGTAGATGGTTAAAGTATGGTTTTTAGCTTTAAGACCATGGTCTTTTACAGCATCCGCCATTCCAGTAACTTTAGGTGCTATTTTAGCCTATACTTTTGAGGGTACTTTTAGTTTGGGTCTTTTTCTTTTAACCTTAATTGGCGGAACCCTTTTGCATTGTGGGACTAATCTCATAAATACCTATGGGGATTTTGTTTCAGGGATTGATACTATAGAATCCGCCCAAACTTGTCCTCAATTAGTAAAAAATATTTTAAAACCTGAACAGATGAAAAGAGCCGGCATTTTAGCTTTTAGTTCAGCGGCTCTCCTTGGAGTCTATTTTGTTTATTTAAGAGGCTGGCCGATATTGCTTTTAGGACTTATCGGTATTTTAGGGGGCTATACCTATACTGCCGGGCCATTACCTTATAAATATCAAGGTTTGGGCTCATTATTGGTTTTTTTCCTAATGGGTCCTTTAATGGTTCTAGGAAGCCATTATGTTCAAACAGGCATCTTTAATGAAAATGTTATTTGGGCATCCCTGCCGGTTGGTTTTCTTGTTTCCGGTATTCTGCATGCCAATGACCTAAGGGATATTGATTTTGACCAAAAAGCAGGAATAAAAACCCTGGCCTTAATATTAGGTAAAAATTTGGCTTTTCCCTTTTACTATTTATTAAACATAGCAGCATTTGCCTCTCTTTTGTTTTTAATCATGTTTGATATTCTGCCGGTATCATCTATTTTACCTTTTTTATTAATTCCCAAACTGGCTGAGAATTTGAAAAATGCCCATATTTCCAAGCTGGGTAATAAAAACATCTTAACTTGTTTGGAGGCCAACTCGGCTAAATTCCATTTTCAATTCGGGTTTATGTTTATTGCCGGTTTATTATTTAACATAATAATCTAGGAGGAAATTATGTCTTATAAAAAGATTAAAGATTTTCAGGTAATTATAACTTTAATTCTGGCTCTTTTCTTTTGGTATCTTACCTTTTCAGTTCAATTACTAAATTTCTGGTTATCCATGAGTATAGCCGCAACAACTTTAAGTGTTCTGGCTATTTTTTGGGGCGGGTTTCCCCTCCGTAAAGTAGATATTACTTGGAGAGGTCTATTTATTGGTGTTGCCTCTGCTGTAGTATTGTACTTCATTTTCCGGCTGGGTAATTTTTTCTCCCAACTCTTATTTAATTTTGCCGATTCCCAAATATCATCAATTTATAATATTAGAACCCAGGGCGATATTTTAATTATTGGCTTGGTGCTTTTGTTTATTACCAGTCCGGGAGAAGAAATTTTTTGGAGGAATTTTCTGCAAAAATGGGCCATGGAAAAATTCGGAGATTTTCCAGGCTGGTTATTAGGGAGTATTATTTATGCAGGAGTACATATTTCCTCCGGAAATTTCATGCTGACCATGGCCGCCCTGGTAGCAGGGTTATTTTGGGGCTTTATTTATATGTATGAAAAAAACATCTTCCCTTTGATTATCTCCCATGCTTTATGGACGGTGGGCATTTTTATATTATTTCCCGTAATGTAGAGGAAAGTAAGACAGATGACGGTCTCGTATCTTAGCAATGACCTATTACCTGTAAAATATTTTCGCGGCGGTGTGAGGTTTATTCAGAGAGATTTTTGTAAATTGACGGGGAGGCGGCATCATGAAAAAGAAGGGCGTGATTATACCGCTTTTAATGACCCTTGTGTTAGCTTCAGTTTTATTTCTGCAAATTCAAGAAGGTTCATACGATAATGACAGCACAGGAGTTTATGATGCTGAATCCAACAAGCCTGCCCAAAAGTCTGACGGTGTCATTGTTGAGGATTCTTATAAATCTTATTCCTATGTGATTGATACTGCCTCCTTTGACATTGACAATGACGGAACAGTTGAAAATTGTACAATTTCCATGGGTCCGACATCGGGATTATTTACCGTTGTAATTACAGCGTCTACAGATGAAGGCATTAAGTATAAAAACACCTTTTGTCTTAATTCATGTGGAATCAAGTTTTATCAGGAAAACGGTACAACGAAAGTATTGCTGAATTCTCAGGATTATGAAACCGCAGCAAAAACAGGAAATATTTACGATATTTCAGTAAAAGACCATTGCATTGTCATTGAGAACGCCGATGAATATGTCACCTATTGGGGAGATGCTGAATGGAATTGGAATTTAAAATGAATTCCAACCCTCGATGTATTTTGCAGGAAACATATCGAGGGTTTCATCCCCATGTCTAGAGCAAAAATAAGGGAAAATCGGGCTGAACAAATGCGTTTAACAGCCCGATTTTTTAATAGAATTTTATTGGTAATTTTAACTTATTTTATCCAAAATATTTTAAAAATTTCACAAATTACCAAGGAAAAAACTGTAATGTGTAGAATATTTTAGCGAATAGGTTATTAATAATACAATTTCCTTTTTTGAATTCATATTTATTAAATATCTTCATTTCACTTAGGGGAGAAAGTTATGCATAGTTTCCTGAAAAATGATGCCTTCTACCACCTAAGTAAAGAGCAGAAGCAGCAAATTGAAAAAAATGCAATACGCAAGCGGTTCAAACGTGGAACAGTTGTTTTTAATGAAGGTGATCCTGCTGATGGAGTTTATTTTATTACAGAAGGCTATGTGAAGGTTTATCAGAATACTGAAAACGGGAGGGAAAGGGCTCTGGCAATACTGAAACCGGGGGATGTTATAGGGGAAATGGCAGCTTTCGGCCAAAACCTCAGGTCTGCATCGGTTAAGGTTATTGAGCCAACGGAAGCATATTTTATCCCTCAACACCTTTTTGAGGAGCTTTTGCTGACAATTCCTGCCTTTGGGCTGAAAATCACTGAGATAGTAACTGAAAGATTGCGGTGGGCCAATAAACAAATAACCCAACTTGCCGGCGACTCTTCCCGTGGTAGGGTAATCGGCCAATTGCTTTACCTGGCAGAGGGTTATTCTATAAAGCATAAAAAGGGAATTCTCATAAAACCAAGGCTTACTCACAGCGACATTGCAGCACTGGCCGGTGTTGTACGAGAGACGGTAACCAAGATTTATAACGATTTGGAAGACCGGGGAATAATCACCTTTGAAAAAAGGCACTTGATAATCCGTGACGTTGAAAGGCTAAAAAATGAAGCAAACTTATACATGTGAAACATCATGAGGCACCGGATTTTACATTAAAGGGTGGATTGAATTTGAATAGTGAAGAAATAAAAGAACTGTTAAAAAAGACTTTATTTTCAAATTATCTTTCTGAAGAGGAACTGGATAACCTGGCTACGGGTTTTCAGGTAGAGAAGTATAAATTGGGTAATACTATCTGCAGGGCCGGAGAACCGGGAGATGCCTTCTATATTGTATATTCAGGCAAAGCCCGCATTGTGGGTCTGGATAGCGAAGGCAAAGAAGCCAGCCTGGGCACTCTGACCAAAGGCGGCCATTTCGGGGAACAAGGCCTGATGACAGGGGAAAACAATGAATTTACCGTAAGAGCCAGCGGAGACCTGGTTGTACTTAAACTGGACCGGAAAAGGTTTCTTGAAATACTTGAAAGACATTTGGAGTTGAAGCACTATTTTGAAGATTATTTATCAGATATTAGCTTAAGAAATTTTATAAAGCAGTGTTCGGTATTTTCTCCTCTGGATGCAAAAGAATTGAGAGGCTTTTTAGACTGCTTCGTCAGCGTTGACTTTAATCCTGGGGATTATATTGTGCGGGAAGGTGAAGAAGGGGACGCTTTTTATTTAATCCGTTCAGGAGAGGTGGAGGTTGTAAAAGAAAGCCTCGGACGAAAATTGTTAAACGTACTGTATCAAGGACAGTTTTTTGGTGAACTGGCTCTGCTTACAGGAGCACCCAGGGCAGCCAGCGTTATTGCAAAAACTGAAGTTAAAACCTATCGCCTGAGCAAACAGGATTTTGAAAAAATAATCACCACAATTCCCCAGATTAAAAATGCTATTTTGGGAGTAGCCGCCGGCTACAGCAAAAGCGCAAGAGAAATGCTTTCGGGAATTGAAAAAGACTCCGGTCTTGACGAAACTTCAGCTGCTTCGGAAGCTTACCGGCTCTCAGGAAATTTTGTTGAATATAAAGAAGTTGCTCCGGAGATGGTTGAAGAGGAAGCAAAAGAAGAGAAGTTCATTCCTAAAAGAAAGCGCACCTTTCCTGTGCTTCTCCAGCAGAGCCAAATGGACTGTGGAGTTGCCTCAATGGCTATGATTTGTTCCTACTATAATCAAAAAATCAGTATTAACCGGCTGAGGGAAATGGCTAACGTTAACAGAGAGGGCGCTACTCTCCTCAGCCTTGCTGAAACTGCGGAAAGTTTGGGCTTTAGAGCAAAAGCCATAAGATGTGATTTTGAGGTGCTTAAAAGCTCTCCATTACCTGCCATAGCTCATTGGGCGGGATATCATTATATTGTGGTTTACCGGGTTGATGAAAAATCTGTGGTTGTGGCCGACCCTGCCATAGGGCTAAAGAAGTATACTAAGGAAGAGTTTATAAAGGACTGGGATGGAATCCTGCTTCTTTTAGAACCTACCCCCGATTTGTATCTGGTAGAACCCTCAAAATCTACTTTTGCCCGTTTCTTCCCTTACATAAAGGCTCAGAACAAGTTGCTTATAAGAATCCTTGTCGCTTCCCTCATACTGCAGTTGTTTGGACTGGCATCTCCCATTTTCACCCAGAATATTGTTGATAAGGTGCTTGTACAGCAAGACAGCACCATGCTGAATATAATGCTGGCCGGAATGATAATCATTGCTGTGTTCCAGGTGGCAACGGCAGCTCTGCGTCAGTACATGCTTGTTTTTGCTGCCAGGCAAATTGACACTTCCCTTATGATCCAGTTCTATAACCATGTTTTAGGCCTGCCTATGAAGTTTTTTGAAGACCGCAAGGTAGGGGACATAATCTCCAGGTTCAATGAAAATTCCAAGATAAGAGATTTGCTTACCGGAACGACCTTATCGGTGATCCTGGATTTTTTCACAATAATAGTTTATTTGTGCCTGATGTTTTATTATAACTGGAAGCTGTCACTGTTGGCCGTATTGTTCCTACCTCTTTTTGCAGTAATGACCTTGGTATTCACACCTTACATGAAAAAAGTCAGCAGGGAAACATTCCAGGCAGCGGCGGAAACCCAGTCTTACATTGTTGAATCCATCAGCGGTATAAACACTGTCAAAGGCCTGGCGGCAGAGAAACCCGTACGCTGGAAATGGGAAGAGAAATTGTCCAGGACGATGGGCTTGCAGCAAAAGGCATCCATGATAGCTACGGCTGCGGATTCAATAAGCAGGATACTTCAGACACTCAGCACTACCCTTATACTCTGGTTTGGTGCCAGGCTGGTGATGGCAGGGGAGATATCCGTGGGCCAGCTTATGGCATTTACCGCACTTCTGGGAAGCGTCATTGCCCCTGTCCTGAGGACTGTAGGGCTGTGGGATAAAATACAGGAAGCCCGCATCGCTCTTGAAAGATTAAATGACGTCCTGGAAGCAGAGCCGGAACAGAATAAGACTGCCAATATAATCATGCCTCCCGTCAAAGGCCAGATTACCTTTAAAAATGTGACCTTCCGCTACAGCAAGGAAGGTAGAAATGTGCTTCAGAATATAAACCTTGAAATAGCCCCCGGCCAGACAGTGGCACTGGTTGGACGAAGCGGTTCCGGCAAAACCACCCTGGCAAACCTTATACTGAGGCTGCACCGGCCTACAGAAGGGACGGTTCTCATCGACGGAATTGATATAAGGAACATTGATTCCGGCAGCTTAAGAAGACAGATTGGTGTTGTACTCCAGGATAATTTTCTTTTCAGCGGTACAATTAAAGAAAATATCGCCTTCGGAGTATCGGATCCCCCTATGCAGGATGTTATAACAGCAGCAATGCTGGCCGGAGCCCACGAGTTTATTTCTGAACTCCCGCTGGGATATGAAACAATAATTGGTGAGAGAGGTATGAGCCTGTCGGGAGGGCAGAGGCAGCGTATAGCTATTGCCAGGGCTCTTTTCACAAAGCCTAAAATACTCATACTCGATGAGGCAACCAGCGCCTTGGATACGGAATCGGAAAAGATTATTCAACAAAACCTTGATAATATACTCCGTGACCGGACTACCATTGTCATTGCCCACAGGCTCAGCACCATACGCAACGCTGACCTTATTGTAGTTTTAGACAAGGGGTTGATTGTTGAAAAAGGCACTCATTACGAGCTTATGGAGAAAAAGGGTTTATATTTTTATTTGAACAGCCAGCAGCTCCATGGCTGAAGCAGGAGGTAAGGAATTTGAATAAACAACAGTTACCTTCATATACATCGGCACTCTATTATATTATACTTGCCCTTGTCGTAACAGGAATTGGATGGTCCTATCTTATGACTGTGGAAATTACGGTGCCGGGAATGGGCTATGTAAGCTTTTTAAGCGAGCCTCAGGCACTTTGCGCCCTTGAAGATGGGGTTGTGGAGTCCGTCTCTATGAAATCCATAGGTGAAGTAAATGCAGGGCAAAGGATACTGACTTATGAGAAGTTGATTCAGGGAACTGCCGTCACTGAAAAGCGGGAACTCCTGGCACCTTGTGAAGGGACCATTATATGGCAGAGGGAATTGGTTAAGGGCGATATGTTAAGGGCAGGGGAAAGGATAGCTTTGATTTACCCGTCATACCCCATAGGCGTGAAGGCCTACCTTAAGGAGCAGGATTTAAGCAGGGTAAAGCCTAAAATGCCTGTACGAATAAGACTGGATGCTTATCCCTACCAAAATTTCGGCATGCTTAACGGAACGGTAAAAGAGCTAATTACCCAGAATTCCTCCGTACCAGGGCGGGAAATGGAGGTGGTTGCCCTAATTGAGCTGGAAAAAACCGATGATAAAAATATTATTTTGCGTCCGGGGCTTACCGCTAGTGTGGAAATCATTATTGGGAAGACAAGGCTTTTAAATAAATTGCTATTTTGAGGAGGTGCAATAAGTAATGAAAGTATTATCCATTAACGGAAAGGATATTTCCCTACGGCAATTGGCTCAGAAAGTCAGGACCGACGGCAGATTTTCTGTCCTCCTGCCGCTTATAGAGCAGGTTGTAATAGAAGAGTATGCTGCTGAAAAAAACATCATCGCCAGTGATGAAGAGCTTCAGCAGGCATTTGACAATTTTAGAAAAAGTCAGGGATTATATGCCGCTAAAGATACTGAGCTCTGGATGGCGGAGAGAGGGATTTCTCTCGATGAAATGGAAAAGGAGTTGGAAATCAAAATACTGGCGGAAAAGATCAGGGATTCTATTCCCAAAGAAGCCGTGGAGAGATATTTTGCCGAAAACAAATCCAACATGGATGCTGCCGAATTATACATTCTGACGGTAAAAGAGCAGGAAGTGGCCATGGAATTGCTGGCCCAGTTAAAGGAAGAGGAAGCGGATTTCATGGTTCTGGCCCGGGAATATTCCATTGACGAAAAGGCCAAACAGGGTGGTTACATAGGAATGATTAGAAGGCCTGAGCTAAGGGCCGATATTGCATCCGCTGTTTTCGGAGCTGAGCCGGGAGATGTGGCGGGTCCTTTTGAAGGTGATGATGGCTACAGCCTGATTATGGTTAATGCCCTATATCCCGCCGGCCTTGATGAAAATAATGAGAAGGAAATCAGAAACATTCTTTACAACCGCTTTTTAGCCGATGCGGAGCAGAAGGCAAAATTGGAATGGGCAGAAGAATAATTTTCCGTTCCAATTGTCATAAAACGAAATGAAAATAAGTAAAAATTTTAATTAAGGAGGAAGAAATATGTCTTTTTATGATGAATTGGAAGTAAGTGTTGCTGAGGTTGTTGATTACGCAAAACTGGACGGTAGTTTTGCCAAGGCTCTTGAGGAGGTTGTGAAAAGGAAAGTGGCTGTAGAAGAGGCAAAAAGTAGGGGGTTATCTGTCAGTGATGAGGAACTGCAGAAAGCTTGTGATACTTTCCGCATCATAAATAACCTTACAACTTCTGCTGCTACAGAAGAATGGCTTAAGGAAAACGGTATCACCCTGGACACCCTGGAAAACTTTCTGGAATCCAATTTGTTGATTTATGAGTTGAAAAACCAGCTGTTAAATGAATGCGACAAGGAAAAATATTTAGCTTCAGATGAAGTTCAGGATTTAATCCGTGAAATGGCTTTTGAGGATTGGCTGGCAAAGGCGGTTGGGCAAAAATAATTTTTTTCCAATTTGTGGCGGCGGTTACAGAAAATCGGGTAGATATGTGGGATAATAAACTTAAGGATAATTATATTTATTCTGAATAATACAAATTTTAAAAAAAGGAGGAATTTAAAATGGCCAGAATTAAAATCGTCGATATTCCAAAGGATTTAAAGATTAGCAAGGAAGAGATGAAGAAGGTTCTTGGGGGCGCTGAAACATGGGGTGGAACCAAGTTTTGCGCTGAAACATGGGGTGGAACTAAGAATATTAATCAATCTGCCCCAAATGTTTTAGGTGGCATTAGTGCTCTCGGGGAGAACCTATCGATAAAATAAGTTGAAAAAATTTATGGCAAGAATAAAAGGTTCTATGTCAAATTTTGGGGTGGCAGGTATTTAAGCAATACCTGTCTTTTTTTTTAAAAAGCAATGAAGGTTTCTGCTCCGGAACCTTTAAAGCAAGCCGTAGTATAAGGAGCATCAGATGCATTTTTTTATCAAAAAGTTAAATTTAAAGAAAATTTAGACATATATTGGCAGGAAATGTCATAAGAAGAGGGAATATAATTTATTACTTTATTATTAGATATCGAGGTGTTTTGTTATGGGCGATAAAGTCTTCAAACCTACTGTCAAGACGGTGCTGGCGGGCTTTCTGGCCTTGTTCCTCCTGGATTGGCCCCTGCCCCTTTGGGGCGAAGAACCGGTCTTGGGGGTTCTGACCGGCAGCGGTATTCCGGAAAAGGCAGACGGCCTGCCTGAGAAAGCGGGATTCAACACTCCTTATGGCTTGGCCGTGGACGGTCAAGGCCGGATTTATGTGGCTGACTGCTACAACAACAGCATCAGGGTTATTGCTAATGGTATTGTAGGCACTGTGGCCGGCAGCATTAAGGACGCCGATTCCTATGGCTTTCCCCTGGGCGGCTTGGTCGACGGAGATGTGAACAAGGCCATGTTCAATAAACCCCGGGCGGTGGTTGTTGACGGTCAGGGCACAATCTACGTGGCCGATACAGGGAACAACGTCATTCGTAAGATTTCCCAAGGAAAGGTAACCACTTATGCCGGGACAGGGAAGGCGGGCTTCCGAAACGGATCGGCCAGGGAGGCCCAGTTCAATGCCCCCGGCGGATTAGCCCTGGACAAGGCCGGTAATCTTTATGTAGCCGATACCTTAAATAATGTGATCCGGAAAATTTCGCCTCAGGGTTTAGTCACCACCTATGCCGGTAAGAATACCGGAGAGGCGGGTTACCGGGACGGGGCGTTGGCCGAGGCTCAATTCAACGAGCCGGCAGCCCTGGCCCTGGACAGGGAGGGCAATCTTTATATAGTTGACAGCGGTAACCAATTGATCCGCAGGATAGCCAAAGACCGGGTGGAAACAGTGGCCGGAACCCGAGGTACCTTGTTATCGGGAACAGACTACATTCAAGGCGGTTTTCGGGACGGCTCAAGGACCGAAGCGGCTTTTAATTTCCCCAAGGGCATAACGGTTCTGGAAAACGGGACGTTGATTATTGCCGATACCTGGAATTCCCGGGTTAGAGCCGTCCTCAACACCGGTCAGGTAATCACCCTGGTGGGTACCGGTGAAAACGGCAAGGCTCCGGGTCCCCTTTACCAGGCCGTTGTGGGCAGCCCTGTAGGTGTGGCTCATTATAATAATAAATTATACATAGCTGATGCCGACAACAACCTTATTTGGCAGATGCCCCTTAATCCCGATGAGTTGAAAGCCATTCCCAACTTTGCTCCTCCTTCGGAGGAAATTCAGATTTGGGTCAATGGCGTCAGATTGGAGCTGGCTGCCGATAACAAGCCTTATATCCAGGATGGACGGACCATACTGCCGCTAAGGGCTATCTGCCAGAAGCTGGGTTACAGGGTTGAATGGTCGGCAGACGGCACAATTACCATAACCAAAGGAAACCGAGAAAAAGTGTTTACTGCCGGAGATCCAAACCTGCGGAACAATAACGGCTATACTATGGTAGGTTTGCGCTATCTGGCTGAGAGTATGGGTTATAAAGTAGAGTGGGTGCCCATGTACCGGGCCGTTGTCATTACCGATAGCCAGGGGGTGGAATAAATGAAAAGAATTAGCTGGCTGCTGATAGTAGTGTTTTTCCTGTCCGTAGTCCTGCCCGCAGTTAATCTTCCGGGAAATCCGGCTATGGCTGCGGATACCCTGCGGGTTGCCAAAATAACGGCAGTCCAGGGGGATGTTAAGGTTTTAAGGGCAGGAGGAGAAAAAACCTTCCCGGCCTTTAAAGGAATGGGACTGACCCAAGGGGATACTATCATTACCGGCAAAGACGGGCGGGTGACGCTGGAATTAGCCGAGGATAAAGAGCTGAAGGTTGGTGAAAACAGCCGGGTTATGATCAGTGAATTGGTGCAGTCCTCGGAGAATAATGCCGATAAAACCTCCCTGAATTTAAAAGCAGGTCAGGTTTATACCAATGTAAAAAGTCAGCTTAGCGCCGGAGCTAAGTATGAAATCCGTACTCCTACCGCCGTAATGGGTGTCAGAGGAACCCAGTTCTTTGTTACTCTGGCCTCCGGCGGTCAGGCTGCAGTGGTGACTTTGGAAGGGAGAGTTTTTGTCACTGTTCCTCAGCTGGTAACCCTGGAAGACGGAACAACCGTTACCCAGGATGTGGAGATTGAGGTTCAGGCTAATCAGATATTTGTCCAGACAGGGGACATTACCGACCCAGGCAGGTATGACCTGGAAACCCTGACAGAGGATGTAGAACTAAGCCTGTTTGTTTTAGAAACCCTGCAGGAAATCAGTATGCAGCAGCCCGAGCTGATTAATCCCGAAATCCTTCAGAATCTGGAGGAAAGGATTGAACAAGCCAGACAGGAACAACAGCAACAACAAGAACAGCAGGAAAGGCTGCAGCAGGAACTTGCTCAGAACATCCAGTATGACAGCAGTTCCGGGAGTGAAAGCTCTTCAAGTTCCGATTCGGGAAGCGGGAGTGTAAGTCCACCGCCTACTGATCCGGGGGATGATGATAATGAGGACTTGCCGGAGATAGTAATCACTACCCAGTTGGAAAATATCTATTTGCAGGTTGGCGGTGAAGAGTCTTATCCTATCGAGACTGAACCTGCTGATGTGGTACTGGAAGTGGAGGTAGAGGACGAGAGCATAGCCGAAGCACACTTTGAGGGGAAAGACCTTATTATCTATGGCGTGGAACCGGGAATTACTACGGTGACGGTAACGGCCAGCAAAGAGGGCTATCTTCCCGCAGAAATAAGCTTTACCGTGATAGTCTATGAAGAATATGAAGAAGGGGACTGGGATAGGACCATTATTGACGAATATGGAGTGTATACGGATATAGCTCTGGATAGTAAGGGGATGCCTCATATAATCTATGATGCCGGCTCGGTGAGGTACCGGTACTGGAACGGCAACTCTTGGCAAGAGGAAGAACCCCAGTTTGGCAGCAGTCAGGGGTCTTTAACCATTCTTCATGATTCTTACGGAAATGAGTACTCCCTTTTTTCTTATAATGACGGAGGGAAGTTAGGATACGATGTATTCGACGGGAGAAATTGGCATCACCTGAGTTTTGGGTATGAAGGAATGTCAGTGGGGGCTTCAAGCACCAATACTACCCCATATTATAATTACTCCTGGGATCAAATTAGATATGGTGCTGGAGTCAGTTATTACGATGAAATAAACGGTGATTTGTACTTCAGGTTCAATCCATATCCAGAGAATAATAATAGTTTCGATTGGAGCGCTCCTTTCCTGGTAGCCGGGGAGTACAGCGACGCAGGAAAATCTTCTTCCCTGGCTTTCGGTTATGATTTCGGGGATAAGGATGTCGAGGCGTATATTGCCTATTATGATGAAAGTAACGGTGGTTCCCTAAAGCTTGCTGTAATTTCTGACCCGCTGAATCCAAATTTAGAAGATATCGATATAATTGAAATTGATGACCAATTGGGATACGACCAAGAAGGCCAGTATGTTTCTCTTGCCGTTGACGATGGATTAAATGTACTCCATCTGGCATATTATGACGCAGTCAATAAAGAGCTTAGGTACGCCACGTGGTTCGATGGTGAGTTGAATTTTGAGACCGTTGACAGTGAGGGCGACGCGGGCAAATATGCCTCCCTGGCTCTCGATAAAGAGGGGAACCCCCATATCGGTTACTATGCCGAGGATGGTTCAGTCGGAGAGCTAAGGTATGCCCACCGTTCTAATCCTGAGGAAGAATGGCTGAGAGAGGTTATTGATCAAGGTGCAGGGGTAGGTTTGTACACTTCCATAGCCTGGGACATCGAACTGGAAGCACCGCATTTTGCCTATACAGCCAGGATTGGTGACTACTGGGTCGTGAAGCATGCTACCAAGCAGGGGGTCATGAATAGCGTTGAACCGGGTGAACTTTCTGGAACTAGAGAGGAATTTGAAGATGCAACTTTCTACATTAGCAACTTTGGTAATGGTGTCAGGGATGTATGGAGAGAAGTGGGAGTAGAGATAGATTATTTGGTTCAAGGTGAAGATTATATTCTTACTGAAGGTGATGAGGGATTAATCTTAACATTGAAGAGTGACTTTCTTAACACGCTGCCGGTCACATACGAATATGAGGATCCCCACAGGATTTGGATTTTGTTCGATTACGGCTTGCCGGTTTTCATAAACGTTTGGGTAACGGAGAGTTTTGAAGCTTATATATCTAGAGATAACCCGGATCTGGCTTATGATCCCATAAATAACCGTTACTTAGTGGTCTACGAGAGAGACATTATAGAATATATTGATTCCGAAATTTGGGGCAGGTTTATCAGCGCTGACGGCGTATTAAGCCCAGAGTTTCTCATCTCCAATGACAAAAGGTGCTTTGATCCCAAGGTGGTCTATAATCCTGAGAATGATACTTTCCTGGTAACCTGGCAGTATGAAGAAGAATATTTGATATTTGCTCAGATCCTGGACGAGGAGGGAAACCCCTACGAGGAGAAAGGAAATTTTGCCGTGTGCCCGGAAACAGTTAATGGTCAGTATTCTCCTGCAGTGGCTGTCAATACTGACACCGGTGACTATTTGATTGCTTGGGATGAGCAGGTATACGAAGGTAATCTGGAACGCGAGATCTACGGGCAGCTTCTTGACAAGGAGGGTAATAACCAGGATGTCGGAAGACTGGACCTGGTAAGTATGGAAGAATCCCAGTCTGATCCCATTCTTGCATACAGCGCCAATCGGTACTTACTGGTTTTTGGAAACACACCAGATTATTATGATTATGATATTAAGGGAAGAATGTTTAACTCAGAGGGAGAACTTGTTGAAGAAATAGAAATTGCTGTAGGGGATGCCGACCAGTATGTGCATGCTTTGGCTGTAGACGATACAAACGAACGGTTTCTGGTGGTTTGGCAGGAATACCGCAATGACGAAACAGGCAATATTTTCGGCAGGTTCATTAATATCGACGGGACTATGGAAGATGATTTCCCTGTTTATCAGTCAGAGCAAGATCAATATGCACCAAGTGTAGCTTTTAATGCAGATGGCGGTTTTCTGGTAGCCTGGCAGGACGGCCAAGACAGGTTATTTGCCAGATATTTCACTGCAGAGGGTGAGGGGATAGGAGCCCCTGTCCCAATTGATCCTGAGGGAGAGGAACTTAGAAATGTTAAAGTAGTCTATAACCCTGAGGAGAATAATTACCTGGCGGTTTATGTAGACTATTCCAGCTACCCGACAAAAATCAGGTGTAAAATATTACAGGCTGCACCTTAATTAATTATGAACCTTAGCGGCAGTTGCCTGCCGGCAGCAAAGTTGGTGAATAAATAACATGAAGTTGAGTGATTTTACTATCACCTTCTGGGGTGTCAGGGGGTCCCGGCCGGTGCCGGGACCCGATACAATCATATACGGGGGCAACACGCCCTGTGTGGAAGTCCGAATCGGCAAGAGATTAATAATCCTGGATGCGGGAACAGGGATTGCCAACCTGGGCTCCAAGCTGATGCAGGAGCCGGGTCCTGTCTGCGGGGATATTTTTATCACCCATGTCCATTGGGATCATATACAAGGTTTTCCTTTTTTTAAGCCCGCTTACCGCAAAGGCAACAGCTTTTGCCTTTACGGGGAAAGTAAGGAAAATGTTTCCTTTGCAGAATTAATCAAGAGAACCATGGAACACCCCCATTTTCCCGTTCCTCTGGAAAACCTGAGGGCAGCTCTATATTTTACCGAGATTGAACCGGGGGATATGCTGGATCTGGGAGACGGCATTACCGTGAGGACCACCGCCAACAATCATCCTGACGGGGGAATTTCCTACCGGATTCAGTACGGAAATAAATCCTGCTGTTATGTTACTGATTACGAGCATGGCTCGGAAAAGGCCCGAGGGCTTTTGGAACTGTGTGCCGGAACGGATCTGCTTATCTACGATGCTCATTTTACCGCCACCGAGTATCCCCGGTACCAAGGCTGGGGGCATTCTACCTGGGAAGAAGGTTTGGCCCTCCTTGAGGCAGCGGGAGCCGGCCGGCTGATCTTCTTTCACCATAAACCCGAGCGCAGTGATGAGGAAATAGCGGCCCTGGAAGCCGGCATAACCGGTCAATATCCAACGGCCAGAGCGGCCAAGGAAGGCATGGTGATTAGTTTATGAGTACTGCCAACATCAAACTTGTTGAACATTTGGAGGAACTGCTGAATATCGGGATTGCCCTGTCTGCGGAGAAGAACCATACCAAACTTTTGGAACGGATTTTGCGGGAGGCCCGCAGGATTACCAATGCCGATGCAGGCACCTTGTATTTATGCGAAGAGGATCGCTTGATTTTTAAGATTATCCATAATGATACCCTGGGCATATATCAGGGAGGTCAGGGGGAGCCTGTTGATTTGCCTCCCGTTCCCCTTAACCCTGCCAATGTTTCTTCCTGGGTGGCTATAAATAAGAAGAGCGTCAACATTCCTGATGTTTATGAGGCCGGCGGTTTTGATTTTTCCGGCCCCAAGAAGTATGACGCCATCACCGGGTATCGCACCTGCTCCATGCTGGTGGTTCCCCTGGAGAACTATGAAGGGGAAGTCATCGGGGTCCTGCAGCTTTTGAATGCCAAAAATGAACAGGGCCAAACCATACCTTTTGACCCCGAACTGGAGAAGATGGTCTTTTTCTTGGCTTCCCAAGCGGCCGTATCCTTGACAAATATGCAGTATATTCAGGAGATTGACAATCTTTTTCATTCTTTTGTCCAGGTCATGGCTACGGCTATAGATGCCCGTACCCCTTACAATGTCAACCATACCCGCAATATTGCCCGGCTGGCGGAAAAATTTGCCGCCTATCTTGACAGTCAAACCGACGGGCCTTTCAAAAATGAGAAATTTTCCGAAAACAGGACAGCCCAACTGGTCATGGCGGCCTGGCTCCATGATATAGGCAAGGTGGCCATCCCTTTGAGCGTTATGGACAAGCCCAGCAGCTTGTGAGAGAGGATTGAGTATGTGCGCCAGAGGCTGGAACTGGTGGAAAACAGCCTGATCAGGGCTTTCCTGGAGAAAAAGGTGGCCGGGGCTGTCGACAGGGAGCAAGAAGAGGAGCACCGGGAGCAATTGGCTCGTATCAGCCAAGCCCGGGAGCTCATTGAAAAGGCCAACCACCCGGCAACTTTTGTGGATCAGGATTTAGTCCGGAAGTTGTCCGAGCTGGCTCACTGGGAACCTTTGCCGGGAGTGAGGCTTTTAACGGCTGAGGAATTAAAATGCCTCAGCATCTCCAAAGGCACCCTGACCGATGAGGAGCGCAAGATCATGGAAAGCCATGTGACTGTTGCCCAAAGGATGTTGGAGAAGTTCCGCTTCAATAGCCGTTATAAAGACGTGCCTGCTTGGGCCTTGAGTCATCATGAGCTGTTGGACGGGACAGGCTATCCCCAGGGCTTAAAAGACGGGGAAATCCCCTTGGAAGCCAGGATTCTTACCATTCTGGATGTTTATGATGCCTTAACGGCTTCAGACAGGCCTTATAAAAAAGCCATGGCTCCCCAGGCAGCATTTAACATTCTGGAAAAAATGGCCCAAGAGGGCAAACTGGACAGCCTGCTGGTGGCGGCTTTTAAAGAAAGCCGGATTTGGGAGTAATAAGGGAGTTGTACTGATGAAGAGCCTTAGTTCTAATAAAAAATACATTTTGATAGTTTTCCTTTGCCTGTTCCTTGTTTTTTTTGCCTATGTGGATATTTTCGCCACTTTGGACAGCAAACTGCAGGACAGTTTTTTGAAGAGAAAGGGGCCTGTGGATACGGAAATAGTCCTGGTGGCTATTGATGACCAGAGCTTGGAGGATCTGGGACGTTTCCCCTGGCCCCGTTATGTTCATGGGGAGTTAATCAAGATCCTGTCCCAAGGGCAGCCGGCAGCCATCGGCCTTGATTTGATTTTCAGCGAGGCGGCCGCTGACCCGGAAGAAGACCTGGCTTTGGTAGAAGCTATCCGGGAGGCAGGCAATGTTGTCTTGCCCGTCTATGCCAATCTGGAGGGTTTTTCCGCCCGGCAGGGAGCCATCAAAACCGATAATTTGGTGGTGCCTTTCCCGGAGTTTCCCGATCCGTTTATCACCGGGCATATCAATACCTTTCCCGACCCGGACGGGATTATCAGAAAGACTGCCCTGTATCTGGATTACCAGGGTCAAACTGTGCCCAGTTTTGCCTGGCAGGTTTATGAACAGTATTGTCAGAAGAAGGGGCTGCCTGCTCCTGATCTGAACCGGCTGCCCCTGGACCCCATCAAACGGTTGGAAATAAACTATGCTGGTATCCCCGGTGATTTTGAGCATATCAGTTATTCTCAGGTAATAAGCGGTGAGGTGCCGCCCGAGTATTTTCAGGGCAGGATTGTCCTGATTGGTCCCTATACCGTGGGTTTAGGGGATTTTTACTTTACTCCCCTGGCCCCTGAGGTGCCTATGTATGGGATAGAAATCCATGCCAATATCGTGCAGAACCTGCTTCGAGGCAATTATTTGCAGAGGGCGCCTTTCAGCGCTACCCTGCTGGCCATCGTCCTTTTTGGGATAGCGGCAGCTTTTGGCTTTACCCGGCTCAGCCCCTTGAAGGGCGTACTGCTCCTCTCAGCGCTGGCGGCAGGTTATCTGTCCGTCGCCCGGTTGATGTACAGCAAGGGTTATCTTCTTTCTTTGCTTTATCCCTTGCTCCTTTTGGCTTTGGGCTACCTGGTGGCTTTGGCGGCCAATTACATCAGTGAGCTTTTGGAACGCCGCCGCATCACCGGTGTCTTCAGCCGCTATGTGGCTCCCCAGGTGGTGGACAAGCTGCTGGAGGGCGGCGAAGAAAAGGCTCTGCAGCTGGGGGGAAGCAGGCGGGAGATTACAGTCCTGTTTGTGGATATACGGGGTTTTACCCCCCTTTCGGAAGCTGCCGCCCCTGAAGAAGTGGTTGAAATCCTCAACGAATACCTGACTTTGGTGGCCCAGTGTATTTTCAAGTACGGAGGCACTCTGGACAAATTCATCGGGGATGCGGCTATGGCCATCTTTAACGCACCGTTGGATCTAGAGGACCACTGCTTTAAAGCCGTCCAAGCGGCCTGGGCTATGAAGGAGGGATCAGTTCCCTTGCAGCAGAGGCTGGAAGAAAAATATGGCCGCACTGTCCAGTTCGGAATAGGAGTGAACACCGGACCTGCTGTCATAGGGAATATCGGGGCCAGCTTCAGGATGGACTATACGGCCATCGGAGATACCGTAAATACCGCCGCCCGCCTGGAGAGCAATGCCAAACCGGGCCAGATCCTGATCTCCCAGGCCGTATACGAAAAGGTCAAGGATAGACTTGCAGTTACTAGCCTGGGCGAGATCAAGGTCAAAGGGAAAGCCCAGGGGATTAACGTCTACCAGGTTGATGGGGTGCATTTAGGTTTCTAATGAGAAATAGCAAATAAAGGTAATTGGAATTAAACTTTTCAATTACCCTCGGTTGAAACTCAAGTGCTTGAATAAGTGAGGTATGGCAAGATGGAAGGATGGAGATTGCAGAGGGGAGAGTACACAAAAAAATACCTCTCTGAAGATGAAATATGGACAAAATTTAATTACATATTTTCCACTAAATCTATCAATAGGACAAGCTATAAATTTTGTTTTATTAAATCTCTTCTGGAAAACATTTTTAATGTTGATGAAGAAGGGTATTTAAGTTATGACCACATTTATGAGAAGTTTTCGGAAATATATTGGTACTTAACCATAAGATATAAACTGAAGCAAGGGGATACAGGGATAAATAATGCGGAGAACAAGACAAGTGTTGAAATTATATTCGAATCATTTCTACAAAAATACCCTGCTTTATCTAGCCAAATGAGCTTTGAAGCAATAGATGAAAAAATTAAAATTCAGATTGTTGAAGAAGTTAAGAAAAAATGTAAAAGAAATGTTATAGGTGCAATTTATGGTGATACGGATGGAACATTTTATACTTTTGACTTGACTAGGGAAATATTGAAACTCCATCCGGATGTCTTAAAATTCTTTAAAAAGTATAAATATATTCTTTTGAAACTTAATCATTATGAATGGATTAAGTTTCTTGAGAGGGTAAACAAAGAAGAGGATGCTTATTCTTTGGCAGAAAAACTTGACTACGCTACTAAAAGAAGCAATCTTGCAGTTTATAGAAATCTATTATATGAGGAATTCAGCAGACATAATTGTTTTTATTGCGGGCGTAAGTTAGTGTCAACTATGGAAGTAGACCATTTCATACCTTGGGTGTTCGTGAGGGATGATAAACTCTGGAACTTTGTATTAAGTTGTAGGCAATGCAATAATAGTAAAAGTGATAGATTATCGGACAGGCATTATATAGATAAATTGCTTGAGCAGAATAATTATATCATTACCCATTCTGATAATATTTACATAGTTAAAAAGGAATATAAGGTTTATCATCCTGATAAAATTATTGAAATGTATAATTGTGCTGAATTTAATGGCTTTGAAACCGGATGGAGGCCTAGATGCTTAAATGTATAGGAAAAGACAAGGGAACGGTTCTTGTGTTTTTGCTGAAGAGCTAGACAAGAGAACCGTCCCCTTGTCTATATTCTGCAAGAAGGATGTCATGAAACCCTCTTTATTGTCAGGGGGAGAGGGAATACAGCTCATACTACCTGGAAGATATAAAACTTAAGATAGCCGGTCTCCGGGACATTCCACAGGATGGGGTGGTCCGGGGCCTGCTGGCGGGCTTCAATCTGCCTGAGGGATACGGCGGCGTCTTTCGCTGCTTTTGCCAGTGTTTTGCGGAATAACTCATCGGTCATGAAGTGGCTGCAGCTGCAAGTGGCCAAATATCCGCCCCGGGGCAATAGCTTCATGGCTTTCATGTTAATCTCTTTATACCCGCGGGCGGCGGCCTGTATCGTCTTGCGGGACTTGGTAAAGGCCGGTGGGTCAAGGATGATAAAGTCATAGTCCCGGCATTTTCGTTCTGCCAGCTTGGTCAGCAGGTCAAACACGTCCTCGCACAGGAAATCCATTTTTCCGTCCAGCCCGCTGCGGATGGCATTTTCTTTTGCCATGTCCAGGGCGGATTGAGAGACATCCACGCAGGTCACATGCTCTGCCCCGCCCAACGCCGCATTCAGGCCGAAGGAGCCGGTATGGGTAAAACAGTCCAGTACCCGTTTGCCCTTGGCAATCCGGGCAACGGCGGCGCGGTTATATTTTTGGTCCAGGAAAAAGCCGGTTTTCTGTCCGTTTTCAACATCTACCAAGTATTTAACGCCGTTTTCACATATCTCTGTTACCGCAGATTCCGGAATGGGGATGCCTTCGGACCGGTACCAGCCCTTATACTCCGGCAGCCCTTCCAGTGTGCGGAGGACAATGTCGTTGCGTTCGTAGATGCCGGTGACGGTCTCGCCCATTTCAGTGAGCACATCCCAAAGGGCGCGGTAAACCATATCCTTGACATGTTCCATGCCGAGGCAGGCAATTTGTACCGACAGGATGCCGCCGTAGCGGTCCACTGTCAGCCCCGGCATCTGGTCAGCCTCGCCGTGAATCAGGCGGCAGCAGGCAAAGTCCGGTCCGGGCATGACGGTTTTGCGGTAATGGACGGCATATTCCACCCGGCGGCGCCAAAAACGGGCGTCAAATACCTCGTTGGCATTGCGGGAAATAAGGCGAACGGCAATCTTGCTGGCACTGTTAAAAAAGCCCGTACCCATATAGGCATTTCCGGCAAAAACATCCACCAGTTCTCCGTTTTGGGGCTCGCCCTCCCTTTGGCGAATCTCTTCCCCGTATATCCAAGGATGCCCGTCCTTGACACTGCGTTCCGCCTTGGGTGATATCATGACTTTAGGGTACTGCCGTTTCTGTTTCATCTGTGTCACCTTTCCAAATGGATTGTTTTACTCGCTGATTGTACCATATTTTTCTTCCGCCTTTCAACACGACCTCAGTAAAGCACGGTATTAGGGAAGATTAACACACTAAAACTTGAGCGTGGGATATAGATACATGCAAGTAATGTTGGAGTGGAAAGGAATGGACTCTTTTAAATCAATCAAGTGTGATAAAATGTAATTAATAATGTAATTAAACTTGGAGGATGCTTTTATGAAAAAGATAAGCAAATTTGCCATTGCTTTAACTATGGTGGTTGTTTTTCTGACGGTGGGCGTTGTTTTTGCTGCAGGCGGGGGTATAAACAAATCTATCCAGGTTGTCTTAAATGGCATAAATTTGGTGGTGGATGGCCGAATGGTCCCAGGCGATAATATCTTATACAACGGTACCACTTTTGTTCCCGTTAGAGCCTTGGCTGAAGCGTTGGGTAAAGAAGTGAAATGGGATGCTCAAACCAATACGGTGGAAATCAGCGACAAGGATCCGGGTTTTGTTGAAAAAAACGGCATAAAAATTTATACCAAGACCGTCAAATATAAGGATGAATATACTGATGTTTCTCTCAAAATACCTGTAATCGAAGGAATGAAAAACCTTGAGTTAATGGACCGGCTCAATGAAGAGTTGGAGAAAAAAGCCCTGGATTTGAAAAAAGAAACAGAAAAAGCCATAAAGGAAGTAATTGAGGAATCCAAAAAGCAGGGCTGGCCCTTGAGAACCGGAAGTGTTTATACGGAATATGAAGCCCTGATCAATGACAATGGAACAATGAGCATATCGGTTATCTATTATGAATATTCGGGCGGAGCCCATGGCTACAGCTTTAAGGAAACACTTAATTTGGATTTGATGAATGAAAAGGAATTGCTCCTTAAAGAACTTTTTGACGGTTCCGCCGATTATCAGAAAGTCCTGACCGATGAGATTTTAGAGGAGATGTACAAGGAAAAGGAAAATTTATTCCCGGAAACCTTGCAGGATTTTAAAGCATCCGACAACTTAAACTTTTACCTGACCGATGAGGGCATTGTTTTTTATTTTAATCCATATGAAATTGCGCCTTATGTCAGAGGAATCGCCGAATATAAAGTTCCCTATGAAAGTCTGAAAAATGTTTTAAATAAAGATTTTGCCCGGCGGTTTTTAAATAGCTAAAAAGCAATGATTTGGGGAAGCAGTATCCTTTTTGTTCATTATCATAGCGGATTTTTTACGGTAATATCCTTGTTCAAAGGCGGGCTGTTGGGAGGATGGCTTTCAGAAAAGTAGTTGTGTTGAGATTGAAGGGTAAGTGGAACTATCTATGGTTTCATCGAAGAAGGCGGATTAGAAAGGGAACAACCGGGAGTAATCTCCTCCACCAGAGATAGAAACAGCAGAACTTTCACTGGAAAGCTCCTCAATTCATTGAGGAGAGGGTGTCACATGTGATAGTCTCCGGCAGCTTCAGGCTGATACAGAATCTTTTTTATATGAATTTTCATAATCCCTGAAGGCACTTCCCACTCAATGACACTTCCTTCGCTATATCCAAGGATGGCCGTGCCTATGGGAGAAAATACCGACAGATTATTTTTGTTTTGGTCGGCGTCTTGAGGGTAAACCAAAGAAACTTCCTTTTCATCACCTTCAAGATGTAAAAGTACCCGTGAATTCATAGTGACGATATCACTGGAAATATGTTTTGATTCTACTATTGTTGCTCTGTTAATTTCGTTTTCAAGGTCCCGGATGAATTTATCAGGGACTTTTTCCCTATGCAGATTAGATTCAAGAAACTTCTTTATTCTTTCCATATCAGTTTTAGTAATATAAATTCTGGGACCTTGAACAGCATTTCTTTTTATTGACGTTAAATATTGATCCATGGTTATGGAAAAAGTTTTAAAAGCATTGCTTTCTTTTTCAACCTTAAAACCGTTATTGATAAATGCATTAATTGATCTTTTATTTTCTTTTTGAATATTGGCAATAACTTTTTGTGCCCTGAATTCAAAAAAAGCGATTTTTATGCTTTCTTTAATAGCCGACGTACCTAATTTTTTCCCCCAATTGTTCCGGTCCCCGATTACAATAACGATTTCATAGTCGCTATCCCTTTTCACAAGCCTCACAAATCCAACCGGTATGTTATGCTTGTTATAAACCATATAAAAGCGGCCGTTACGATTGAAAAGATGTGTTAAAACAGGCAGGTTTGTCGTCTGAACCACCTGCTCAATGCTATTTGAAACATCCTGGGGGTCGCTTAAGTATTTTGTCACTTCTTTGTCTTTCAGCCATTTAATCAACTTTAACGCGTTTTCTCTTGTTATTTCCGGACATAAAAAAACAAAAGGCTCTTTCATTTTTTACCACATCCCTGTCGTAAGAAATTAAAGCCTTTCATAGATTAAAATACTATGACGGTTCTTTATAATAACAATATAAGGAATTCAGAATAAAACCCCATATTGTTACGTCAAGTATATACAATAAACAGTTTTAAATCAAGCTTACCGGGCTTGCTTCAATTTATTCCCATTGAGTAATGCGCCCTGAATTTTTAAACCATCAAGTTATGGGGCATTGAGTGTGCGGTCTTGCCAAATAAAAAATGGGAAAGGATATTATGGCGGAAACGGTAAAAGCAAATAATAAAATGACAAGCCTTGATGAGGTAAAGGGCCGGCAGTATCAGAAAACCTCAAGGATCAATTCAGGAAAAAATGTGCCATAAAGGTGGTGAAGAAGAATGGATCAACAGGAGCTTGAAACATTTTTTCGTTCGTTGGATCGTTCATTTTTTCTTGAAAATGACATGAAAAAACATGCGAACATAGACCAACCTCTGCCCATAGGCTTCGGGCAAACAATATCACAGCCCAGTCTGGTACTGGAGATGACTCTGCTTCTGGCGCCGGAAAAGGACAGCAAGGTGCTGGAGATTGGAACCGGTTCGGGCTTTCAAACGGCTATTCTAGCCAAACTGGCAAAGGAAGTTTTTACGGTGGAAAGAATCAAAGAATTAATGGAGAAGGCTAAAAAGAGGTTGGAGGCTTTAAATTTTTTCAATGTCTATTATAAAGTTGGAGACGGAAGCAAGGGATTGCCGGAAAATGCTCCCTATGACAGGATTATGGTAACTGCGGCCGCCCGTGTTTTGCCGGATGAGTTGGTCAACCAATTGGCAACCGGCGGCAGGATGGTTATTCCAATCGGCCCGCCAAATTTGCAGGAACTTAAGCTTATTACGAAAACAGCTGACGGCGGTATACACATGGAAACCGTGGAGATGGTCAGATTTGTGGAACTAAAAGGGCAGTATGGTTGGAAAGAATGACAGATATTTTGTGACAAATTATAAAGAAAAGTTTTTTTAATGCACTCTGTCTACCTAAAATGTTATAATGTGTCTAAATATTTTTTGTTAAAAGATGGAGGATGGATGTTAATGCATCAGGATAATTACAACGTCCAAAGGGTTCATAAAGTAAATATTGTAATATCCATCATTTTAGTGTTTTTAATTTGCATACCGGTTGTATTGTCAAGGGGCATTACGGATGGCATACCCATAGTAATTGCGGGACTGTCGGTTTTAGTAATATCTATTATTACTTATTTTTTGCCAATCAAAGAATATGTAAAAGGATTTTGCCTTTCTTTGTTGCCGTGTGTAGTTGTTATCGCCCTTTTTGTGGCGGATGGGTATGCTTTAAATAAGCACTATATCATTTTTTTGTCTATAGCTATGGTTACCCTCTATTTTAAGAAAGAGCTGATTATAGCACTGGGGTCAATTATTGATTTGGCATACATATTTTTGTTTTTCACATATGCTGAAAATTTATTGGGAATCAATAAAGACCTCAGAGGATTTCTTACAGTCTTTTTTATTATAAATGGGATTATTATCCTGCTGTACCTGTTGACCAAATGGGGGCGGCAACTAATAGAAGAAGCCCATAATAAAGAGCTGGAATCCCAAAACTTAGTTAAAAAGTTAACATCAGCTTTTAATTCCATGGAAGAAGTATCAAATTTGCTTGATGAACATATTACCGGTTTTAAGAATGATATTAATACAATCTATCATTCCAGCAAGGGTATTATGGAATCCGTTGAGCAAATGGCCGCCGGCATACAGGAAGAAGCCCAAAGCGTAAATATTATAAATGATTCCATGGGTCAATCTATGACTAAAATGCGGGAGGCAATTAATATCAGCAACAATATTGTTACGGAATCCCAAAGCATGAATGCCAAGGTTCAGGAAGGTTGGCATAAAATTAATCAAGTTGCCGACTATATAGATACAGTAGGTTCTACCGTTAGCACGACAACGATGACGGTTTCCGATCTGCACACCAGCCTGGAAAGAGTAAATACATTATTGAACGGTATCAGTGAAATCGCTGAACAGACCAATCTTTTGGCCTTAAATGCTGCAATCGAATCTGCCCGAGCCGGGGAACATGGGAGAGGATTTGCGGTAGTAGCCGAGGAAGTAAGAAAACTGGCAGAACAGAGCGCCCGTATTACTTTGGATATTGCTAAGGTGACCACGGAGCTATCCAATAAGTCCAAAGAAGCACAAGAAAAATCAATCCAGGGGGAAGAATCTATTACAGAGGGAAGAAGATTGCTCAAGGAAATTTCCACATATTTTGAAGAAATTAAAAACGCTTATTCCAATATTGATGAAGGATTATCAAAAGGTATAGGGGAAATAGCGTTAGCAGTGGAAAATTTTACTATGATTCAAAACCAAATTGAAAACGTTTCTGCAATCTCGCAACAAAATGCAGCCTCAACTGAGGAGATTATATCAACCGTTGAAAATGAACATACATTGATTACTTCTATTAATGAAGCAGTTACGGAAATAAAAGAGTTAAGCAAAAAGCTTCGTGAAATGACCAAAAACTAGAGGGAAAGACAAGCCTGTTTGACAACCTTCTCCATGTCAATCCCCGTCTGTAACGGCTTATTCCTGATCATTCCAAAGGAGATTTGGCATGTATAATTTTCTAGTAAACCTGAAGTTGTTTGTTGTATTATCTGTTCTGGCATTTTCTTTAATTATATTATCAAAGGCTGCGGATTTACTGGTTGATGAGGCAGCTAAACTTTCAAGAATTTTAGGGTTATCACAGTTGATCATAGGCGCTACAATAGTTTCACTTGGGACAACCCTTCCAGAGCTGGCAACAGCTGTTATTGCTTCATTACAGGGAAACGGAGGCTTTGCCATAGGTAATGCGGTTGGGTCAATTATTACCAACACCAGCTTAATCCTTGGTGCTACAGCCCTATTTGGGAAAGTCCCTACAGGCAAAGAAACTTCGCAAAAATTAAGCATGTTGATTTTGGCAATAGTGATTTTGTTTTTAACATCAATAACTTATAAAATCGGTAATAATAGCGGGCTTATTCCCCAGTGGTTGGGATATATCCTATTACTGTTTCTTCCGCTTTATATTTTTTATT
>JAAXZE010000125.1 GCA_012720075.1 Clostridia bacterium | reverse complement strand
CAACTATATTTTCAATTAAGTGCCGGGGAGTTTTGATAATTCCCGAAGCCACCGAGTTCATTCCTTATTATTGTTTGAGCTAGCTTTTCGTTGATAATAAATATGGTTTGTCAACAAGCTGAGGCCAGGAAAACCTGACCTTTTTTATTTATGTTCTATATCACACATTTTGTCCTGTATCACTCAACATGAACATTTTTTCAGCAATTACCGAAAGATTCTGAGCCATAGTAGTCAAGGCGCTACTACTATCGACCAATTCTTTTAAAGCAATGTTTTGCTGGTTAACTGCTTGGGCAATATTTCCTGATTTTTCGGTAATACTTTCTATCATTTCATTTATAGTTAATAAAGAACCGGAAATTTTAGTTACTGATTCCGAACATAAACTGGCTAGCTTGCGTATTTCTTCAGCCACTACACCAAAACCTTTACCATTTTCCCCAACCCGAGCAGCTTCTATGGCAGCATTAAGACCGATAAGATTGGTTTGTTTGGCTATATTTTTAATAAATGATATTATTTCATCTGTTTCTTCTACCGTTTTCATTAAATTATCTGCTATTTCAAATAATGTATTTGTAGCAATGGATAACTGGCCGTTGTTTTCGGAAATATCATTCATAGCCGAGTTAAACTGCTGGGAAGAAGCCGCTAATTCGGAGGCAATGTTATTAATAACTTCTTGCTCATCTACCGGCTGAGTAACTGCAATACAACCTAATGTTATATCTTTTTCATTTTTTACAGGAGTAATACACACCGCATAGGGTATACCAAAGGGTGATGATTTTCTATCAAATACATGGGTTTGCCGTTGGCCTTTGTCAAGACAATTGCGAATATTTTTACCGACTTTGTCCCCAACCTTAGTATTAAGTTTTAGGGTTTTCGCAGGAAAGTATGCTTGAATAATATCTCCTTTAACAATAGAAAGACCTATATCTTGCGGTAAAATTTCATTTAAAAAAGGCCCTACTTCAACAAATTTGTCTAATAAATCATCATTGGCCCTTATAAAACTCGAATCATTCATAAAAAAGAACCTCCTTATTCCAATTTATGCATTAATATAAGCATATAATATATAATATATTTTAACAAATAGTTTCATTTTTTAAAGGACTCATTATTTTTCGTATTTTTGAAATATTCTCTAACTACTCTCTTGAACAAAAGAAACTAAAAAAGGTTTACCAAATCGGTAAACCCTTTTTATATTGGCGGAGAGATAGGGATTCGAACCCTAGGTACGGAAAAACCGTACAACAGATTTCGAGTCTGCCTCCTTCGACCACTCGGACATCTCTCCATTTTATGACTTATTCTTATTTCTAAGTTTTTGAAAAAATTTCTGCATTATTGTTTTACATTCTTCTTCCAAAACGGGACCAATTATTTTAACTTGATGGTTAAACCCGGGGTATTGCAAAAGATTTAATTGACTGCCGGCCGAACCGAATTTGGGCTCATCGGCTCCGTAAACCAGGGTATCAATCCGGCTGTTAATTAAAGCCCCGGCACACATGGGGCAAGGTTCGATGGTTACATAAATAGCAGCACCACTTAAGCGCCAGCTACCCATATTTTTTCCGGCATCCCTTAAAGCCATTATTTCCGCATGGGCGGTAGGGTCATGCAAAGTTTCCCTTTGATTTCTTCCCCGACCCACAATCTGTCCATCTTTTACAATAACGGCACCAATGGGCACTTCATTTTCGGCGAAAGCTTTTTCCGCTTCCATCAAAGCCTCCCGCATAAAAGCCTCATGGGAGAGCATTTTCCTGGCCTCCATAAAATATTTCATAAAATTAAGAAACAGCCGATACAGGAGACCGGATGCATAGTTCCGGCCTCCGCTTACCGACTTTCCTCCTGGCGCGCCCGAAGGGACTCGAACCCCTGGCACACGGTTTAGGAAACCGTTGCTCTGTCCTCCTGAGCTACGGGCGCATATGGTCTAAAATAGATTTTACAGTTAAAACTATTATTTGTCAAAGGTAAAGAATACTCAGAGCATTAAAGCCAGAAAAAAACGGTACCAAGTACCGTTTCTCATTTATGGCGCGCCCGCAGGGATTCGAACCCCGGACCTCCAGATTCGTAGTCTGTTACTCTATCCAACTGAGCTACGGGCGCATATAATGGCGGAGAGAGAGGGATTCGAACCCTAGATACGGGTATTAAGCCCGTATAATCGCTTAGCAGGCGACCGCCTTCGGCCTACTCGGCCATCTCTCCACATCAAATACAAATTATATTATACTATAAAAATTACTACTTTGCTAGTTTAAATCTTTGCCAATCACCAAAACCATTCAAATCGTTTCCTACATATCAAAAACTATCCTTGTAGCAACGATTAAAATCTTTACTACTTTAACCTTTTGGTAACAGCATCATCATTAAACGTTTTTTCCGACATCCGACCTCGGACTTCCAACTTCCTTTATTGGCGGAGAGGGTGGGATTCGAACCCACGGAACCCGTAAAGGTTCAACGGTTTTCAAGACCGCCTCCTTCAACCGCTCGGACACCTCTCCATTTCCAGTGACCGGTTGTTATTTTTCAAACGCAAAATGTAGTATAACACAGTTTAACAGTCCATGTCAACCTGGGAAAATTTAGACCAAAAGGGTAAAGACAAATCTTGCACCAATTGCTTTGGGGATGCATCAAAATTACATTAGTTTATGCGTCATGCGGATTATCTAAAAAATAGATGCATCCCGAAAGCTATCATTTACCGGATGCATCACGCAGCATAACCCGAAGAAAGATGCATCCCATTATGTTTCCTTTGACAACTCATAGTCTCTTACAGCCGGCTCACTTGCCTACGGGCTTAATAATTTCCAACCCGCCCATATACGGTTGCAGAACCTTGGGTATCTTTACCGAGCCGTCTTCTTGCTGATAGTTTTCCAGTATTGCTGAGGTAGTCCGGCCCACTGCCAATCCTGAACCGTTCAAGGTATGAACAAACCTGGGTTTACCTTTGGCATCCCGGTAGCGAATATTGGCTCTTCTGGCCTGGAAGTCCTCAAAATTACTGCAGGAGGATATTTCCCGATAGCAATTAAAGCTGGGCAGCCATACTTCCAAATCATAGGTTTTGGCTGAAGAAAAGCCGATGTCTCCCGTTGATAAGGTAACAACCCTATAGGGCAGTTCTAATAGTTGAAGAATTCTTTCAGCATCATTGGTCAGTTTTTCCAACTCTTCATAAGAGTTGTCAGGGTGAGCAAACTTAACCAATTCTACTTTGTTAAACTGATGCTGACGGATAAGTCCCCTGGTATCACGGCCATGGGCACCGGCTTCTGCCCGGAAGCAGGCACTATATGCACAGTGCAGGATAGGCAAATCCTTTTCATCCAATATTTCATCCCGATAAAGGTTGGTAACCGGTACTTCCGCCGTAGGAATTAAAAAATAATCAGTATTGGCCACTCTGAACATATCTTCCTCAAATTTGGGCAACTGACCGGTGCCGATCATACTGTTTCTGTTGACCATAAAAGGTGGAAACACTTCCACATAACCATGTTCAGTTATATGTACATCTAACATAAAATTAATTAAGGCTCTTTCCAGACGGGCCCCTATACCTTTATAAAAAGTAAAGCGGGCTCCGGTAACCTTAGCGCCCCGTTCAAAGTCCAAAATATCCAGGCTTTCACCTAAATCCCAGTGGGCTTTGGGTTCAAAAGTAAACTTCCGTGGTTCACCCCATCTTCTTTCTTCCCGGTTATAACTGTCGTCGGGACCTATCGGCAAACTTTCGTGGGGAATGTTGGGAATACCCATTATTATTTCATTAAGTTTTTCATCAATTTGCTTTATTTCTTCATCAAGGACCTTTATTTTTTCGCCGACTTGTCCCATTTCTTCAACTAATTGATCTGTGTTTTTTCCTTCTCTTTTCAGCTTACCTATTTCTTTAGATACTACATTTCTTTGATTTTTTAATTGTTCAACCTCTGACAGTTTCTTTCGCCTTTGCTCATCAAGGCTGATAAACTCATCTAGTCTGACCTCTGCTCCTCTTTTTTCCATTGCTTCTTTTACCAATTGGGGATTTTCCCGAACAAATTTAATGTCCAGCATTCTTCACACCTCTTTATTAAGTTACTGGTGACCGGATAATAGTGACTAGTGGGAGTGCCACTAGCCACTAATTACCAACCACCAATAACTATTTTACAAACAAACATATCGCACGTCAAAAATTCCTTCTACTTTTCTCATTTTTTCTAATGCTTCTTCCGGTACCACATCGTCAACGGCCAAAACCATAACGGCATTGCCGCCGATTTCCTTGCGGCCTACCTGCATGCCGGCAACATTAACTTTATATTCACCCAACACGGTTCCAATCTGCCCAATCATGCCGGGAACATCTTTATGGGGAATAATCAGCATATGCTTGGCCGGTATTGTATCCATGGAGAAATTATCCAGCTGCACCAGCTTTATTTCATTTTTATTGAAAATAGTACCCGCCAACTGATGAACGGTTCCGTTGCCTTTTACTTCAATGGAAATTAAATTTGCATAGTTCTTTAACTCCTGGGTTTTATTTTCTTCTACTCTAATGCCTCGATTTTTAGCAACCACCGGAGCATTTACATAGTTTACGGAATCCTGAAGAATCGGTCTTAACAGTCCTTTTAACACTGTATTGGTTAAAGTGGTTAAATCATAAGCGGCAATTTCCCCATGATAATTTATTTTAACTTCTTCAATGGGTTTATCCATTAGCTGAGAAATAAATTTGCCCAGTGTTTCAACTAAACCCAGATAGGGATTTAAAACAGGCTGCAGTTCGTCTTTTATAAAGGGAATGTTAACTGCCGTTTTTACAGGCTGCCCTTTTAATACCCTTAATACCTCTTCTGCCACTTCAAAAGCAACGGTAATTTGTGCTTCTTCAGTAGATGCACCCAGATGGGGTGTAGCTACCACTTGGGGTAACTGGATAAGAGGGCTTTCCACATTGGGCTCTTTATTAAACACATCCAAAGCCGCCCCTGCTACTTTTCCCTGAACAATGGCTTCATAGAGAGCTTCTTCATCAATAAGCCCTCCCCGGGCACAGTTGATTATCCGCACTCCGTCTTTCATTAATTTAAAGGATTCTTTGTTAATTATGTTTTTGGTTTCTTCCGTTTTGGGCAGGTGGATGGTAATAAAATCACTTACGGCTAAGAGGTTTTCTAAATCGGTCATTTCTACATCTAATAACTTAGCCTTGGACCGGCTGATATAGGGGTCATAGGCAACCACTTTCATATCAAAGGCTTTAGCCCTTTTGGCCACCTGGGAGCCAATTTTACCGAGACCGATAATACCCAAGGTTTTATTGCGCAATTCCACGCCCATAAAGGTTTTTCGATCCCACTCGCCGTTTCTTAATTTATTGTTGGCTTGGGGGATGCTTCTGGCAAGGGCTAACATTAAAGCCATGGTATGTTCACAGGCGGCAATGGTATTTCCTTCCGGTGAGTTTACCACAACTATCCCTTTTAAAGTTGCCGCATCCACATCAATATTATCCACGCCTACTCCGGCCCTTCCGATTACTTTCAGCTGCCGGGCGTTTTCGATGATGGGCGCTGTAATTTTGGTTTGACTGCGGACTAAAATGGCATGATAATCGGGTACAATCTCAATAAGTTCTTCTTCGGTACATTTATATTTAGTTGTTATTTCAAACTCAGGCTCGTTATATAAAAGCTGTAAACCCTCTTCAGAAATGGGATCACAAACTAATATTTTCATTTTCCTTCCTCCTTATACTTTAGAATAACTTCCTGACATTTTTTCACGCCTACACCTAATTCTTTCAAGAATCCTAATTTGTAGAGGGCCATTTCCAAAGCGGCAATAGCTTGTAACAAATCCATATCCTGAACATAACCAATATGGCCGATTCTGAAAATTTTGCCTTTGAGTTCATCTTGACCGCCGGCTACTTCGACGTTAAATTCATTATTCAATAAATTATTCAAGTCTTTCCACTCTATCCCCTCAGGGACTTTGACAGCGGTAATGGCGGCGGCAGCATATTTATCATCCTTGACTAAAAGCTCCAAACCTAATGCTCTAACTGCTTCTCTGACCATTTCTTTAAACATTTCCTGCTTTCTATAAATATTTTCTAAACCTTCAGCCAATAGAATATTCAAAGATTCCCTTAAGCCCAAAATCAAGGACGTTGCCGGTGTATAAGGAGTAGTATCCTTGGCTAAATTTTTCCGAGCGGCTTTAAGATCAAAATAGAAGTTAAAGTTCTTGCAATTTTCATTTACCTTCCAGGCTTTCTCACTAACGGAGATAAAGGCTAAACCCGGCGGTATCATAAAAGCTTTTTGGGAACCGGCTACAACAACATCGGCCCCCCATTCATCAACAGGGAAATTACTTACGGCCATACCGGAAATGCTGTCGACAATTAATAATGCCGGATGACCACCCATAGCTTCCTTGATAGCCTTAATATCATTTAAAATACCTGTTGAAGTTTCATTTTGCTGTACAAAAACAGCCTTTATTTCCTGTTCTTTGTCATTGGTCAATACCTCTTTGACCACCTGAGGATCGGCCGGTTGCCCCAATTCAAAGTCTTTTCTTATAACTTCCGCACCATAGCGGGCATTTATTTTGGCAAACCGGTCGCCGAATTTACCGTTTACCAAAACCAACACTTTATCACCGGGATTAATGAAGTTTGTTACGGCGGCCTCCATGGCTCCCGTACCTGATGCCGTTAACATATATACATCATTATCAGTTTGAAATATCTTTTTTAAATCTTGGGATACTTCACGAATTATCTGGCTGAAACCTTTTGACCGGTGCCCTACAGGGGGAACGGCCATGGCTCTTAAAACCCTAGGCGGAATCATTGTCGGACCGGGAATCAATAACAATTTTTTTTCGTACATTTTTATCCAGCTCCTTTTTATTGGTTTAAATGTATTTAGAAAAATATTTGGGGCGCCACCAAATATTTTTTTATCAGGTTATAAAAAAGCAATTAAAAAAGCCCGCCCTCTGTAGATAATAAAAACTACAGGGACGAGCTTATAACAGGCCCGCGTTGCCACCCAAATTGAATAATAATATCCTCAGAGATATTATTATCCCTCTCAATTAACACAATAACGGACGTGTGAACCGGTTGTACTCATCGTACCCCACTCCAGGGCGGAATTTCCTTTAAAAAATGTGTTGGTTTGCACCGACCACCAACTCTCTGAAAATATTTTTTAAAGTACTTGCTCCCCTTCATAGTGTTTAACAAATATAACTATGTAATTTAACATGTATATTACCCAAGAGAATTAATTCTGTCAAGGCATAATTTATATTTTATTTATTAAAGATATTTTACTATCTCCTTGGTATCCCGGGCAATCATTAATTCTTCATTGGTCGGAATAACAAGAACCCTTACTTTTGAACTGTCTGTAGCTACATCAACCTCTTTGCCTCTGGTGTTATTTTTCTCTGCATCTATTTCAATGCCAAAGAAAGTCAAATCTTTACAAATATTATAGCGCATGGATACGGAATTTTCTCCTAAGCCGGCAGTAAATACTACGGCATCAACACCATTCATTGCTGCGGTGTAAGCACCAATATATTCCTTAACCATTTCAGCAAATTTCTTCAAGGCTATCTGAGCTCTTTCATTGCCTTGTTCAGCAGCTGTTTCAATATCTCTGAAATCGCTGCTAACTCCGGAAACACCTAAGACACCTGATTTTTTATTTAAAATATTATTTACTTCTTTAATTGATAAATTTTCTTTTTCCATTAAGAAAGAAACAATGGCCGGGTCAATATCTCCGGAACGGGTACCCATCATTAATCCTTCCAAGGGAGTAAAGCCCATACTGGTTTCAACGGATTTTCCGTATTCTACGGCACAAATGCTGGCACCGTTTCCTAAATGACAGGTAATGATTTTTAATTCTTCCAAAGGCCTATTGAGCATAGCTGCTGCTCTTTGGGCAACATATTTATGGGAAGTTCCATGGAAACCATATTTGCGAATTTTATATTTCTCATAATATTCATAAGGAATACCGTATAAAAAGGTATGTTTGGGTATTGTTTGATGGAAAGCGGTATCAAAGACACCCACTTGAGGTTTATTGGGCATTAATTTTTTACATGCCTCTATTCCCATAATATTAGGCGGGTTATGTAGTGGTGCCAAAGAAATATTATCAACTAATGCTTTCATTACCAAATCATCAATTAATACTGAATTTGAAAAATCTTCACCGCCATGTACTACCCGATGGCCAACGGCGCTTATTTGGTCCATATTTTCAATTACTCCATGTTCCTTATCTACTAGAACATCCAGTACTAATTTTATAGCCTTTTCATGATTTTCGATTTCGGTTACTATTTCATATTTTTCTTTGTCATGGGGACGATGGGACAATTTTGCTCCTTCTAAACCGATTCTTTCTACCAGCCCTTTGGCCAATACCCTTTCATCAGTCATGTCAAAGAGCTGATACTTTAATGATGAACTGCCGCAATTAATAACCAGTACATTCATTTAAATAACCCTCCAAATTAAAATTTTCACATGTTTTATTTTTACTGTTTTATTTTACTATAGTTGTTTTTACTTCTCAACGGATAAAAGAAAATTTTGTTTCAATTTGTTATATTTACAAAAGAAAAAACCTGCCAAGCAGGTTTTAATTAATCATTATCATCGGAAACAACCCGTGCCAAGGCCACAACAGCATCTTCGTCGCCAACCCTCATTAACAATACCCCTTGAGTTGTACGACCCATTGATGATATATCGTCAACTTTTATTCTTATGATAATACCCTCCTTGGATATTATCATAATTTCTTCTCCTTCTCTGACTACCTTGGTTCCTACTACTTTTCCGTTTTTAGCCGTAGTCTTTAATGTTATTATACCTTTTCCGCCCCTAGCCTGGGTTTTATATTCTTCAATAGAGGTTCTTTTACCATAGCCCTTTTCCGTTATTACCAGAAGCTGTGAGCCTTCTCTCACAATATCCATACCCACAACTATATCATTATCTTTGAGGGTGATTCCCCTTACTCCCCGGGCAGTTCTCCCCATAGGCCGTACATCCTGTTCATTAAAGCGGATGGCCATACCTTCTCTGGTAACCAGGATCAGCTCCTGATTGCCGTCGGTTTGCTGCACTCCTATAAGCTCGTCGTTTTCATCCAAAGTTATGGCTATAATTCCATCCTTACGTTGGGAGTCATATTCCACCAGTTCGGTCTTTTTAACAATACCGTTTTTAGTGGCGGCTAAAAGATAAGAACCGGCTGTAAATTCTTTGACCGGTATGACGGTAGTGATTTTCTCGTCTTCGGAAATATATAAAAGGTTGACAATAGCCGTTCCTTTTGATTGACGGCCCGATTCCGGTATTTCATAAACTTTTAAGCGGTAGACTTTACCCTTATTGGTAAAAAACAATAAATAATTATGGGTGGAGGTAATAAACAACTGTTCAACAAAATCCTCGCCCTTGGTAGTCATAGCCGTAATACCTTTTCCACCCCGGCGCTGACTTTTATAGGTGTCTGTAGGCATCCGCTTAATATAACCATTATGACTGATAGTAATAACTACGTCCTCATCGGCTATTAAATCTTCTATCTCTAGCTTTTCGTCGGAAAGACTAATCTCTGTTCGTCTGCCGTCGGTATATTTTTCTTTAATAATGTTAATTTCTTCCTTGATGATGTCATAAACCATGGTTTCATCGGCTAAAACACTGCGATAGTATTCAATTTTCTCCATTAAAATTTTATATTCTTCGTCCAGTTTTTCCCTTTCTAAACCGGTCAGCCTTTGCAGCCGCATGTCTAAAATGGCCTGGGCCTGTTTTTCCGAAAGTTTAAACCGGTTCATCAAACCGTTTTTAGCCTCTTCAGTAGTTCTGCTGCCGCGAATAACCTTAATAACTTCGTCAATATTATCCAGGGCAATCTTTAAACCTTCAACTATATGAGCCCTTTCCTCGGCTTTGGCCAGTTCATACTTGGTTCTCCGGACTATTACATTTTTTTGATGCTCCAGGTAATAATACAAAGCATCTTTTAAACTGAGTATTTTCGGAGCGCCGTCAACTATGGCCAGCATTATTATGCCAAAAGTATCCTGTAACTGGGTATTTTTATACAATTGATTTAAAATGATTTGGGGATTCACATCCCGGCGCAGTTCAATTACAATCCGCATTCCTGAACGGTCAGATTCATCCCTTAAATCGGTGATACCGTCAATTTTTTTGTCCTTGACCAGTTCAGCAATTTTTTCTATTAATTTTGCTTTATTGACCTGATAAGGTATCTCGGTAACGACAATACGCATCTTGCCGTTATTCATTTTTTCTATTTGGGTCTTAGCCCGTACTTTAATTAAACCCCGTCCTGTTTCATAAGCCTCCCGGATTCCTTTTTTGCCCATAATTATTCCGCCGGTAGGAAAATCAGGGCCTTTAATATATTTCATTAAACCTTTATTATCAATATCGGGGTTATCAATTAAAGCAATGACACCGTTAATTACTTCGCCCAAATTATGGGGAGGTATATTGGTGGCCATTCCGACAGCAATCCCTGACGAACCGTTCACCAAAAGGTTTGGAAACCTGGAAGGCAGTACGGAAGGTTCTTCCAGAGAATCATCATAGTTAGGCACAAAATCTATGGTATCTTTTTCAATATCGGCCAGTAACTCCTGGGTTAACCTGGACATCCTGGCTTCAGTGTAACGCATGGCTGCAGCTGAATCCCCGTCAACGGATCCGAAGTTGCCATGCCCGTCTACCAAGGGATAACGGGTTAAAAAAGGCTGAGCCATTCTGACCATAGCGTCATAGACCGCCGAATCTCCGTGGGGATGGTACTTAGCTAATACATCACCGACTATATGGGCGGATTTTTTATAAGGTTTATCCGGTGTCATACCGGTTTTATACATGGAGTAAAGTATTCTTCTATGAACCGGTTTTAAACCATCCCTGACATCAGGCAAAGCCCTGCCTATAATAACGCTCATTGCATAATCTATATAGGCTTTCTGCATTTCTTCTTCGATTTTTATCGGCAATATTTTACCGTGGGTAAAATTTTCCACAATAATTTCCCCTCTCGTTTGCTATTGGGAATAAATCCGCTTAAATATCCAGGTTCCGTACATATTTAGCATTGGCTTGAATAAATTCTCTTCTGGGTTCTACTTTGTCACCCATTAAAATGGTAAATATTTCATCGGCTTTGATGGCATCTTCCAAATCTACCCTTAAGAGGGTCCTGGTTTCCGGATTCATTGTTGTTTCCCATAGTTGATCCGGATTCATTTCACCTAAACCTTTATAGCGCTGAATAGAGTAATTTTCCCTGCCTATTTTTGCTAAATAATCTTCTAATTCCTTATCGGAATAAAGATATATTTCCTCTTTATTTCTCTTGACTTTATAAAGAGGCGGTTGGGCAATATAGACGTATCCTTCTTCAATTAAAGGTCTCATGTAGCGATAAAAAAAGGTTAACAAAAGGGTTCTGATATGGGCGCCGTCCACATCGGCATCGCTCATGATTATGATTTTATAATAACGGGCTTTGGTAATATCGAAATCATCGCTGATTCCGGTCCCCATGGCAGTGATAATAGCCCTTATTTCTTCGCTGTTTAAAATTTTATCCAATCTAGCCTTCTCAACATTCAATATTTTACCCCTTAAAGGCAATATGGCCTGGAACCTTCTGTCTCTGCCCTGTTTAGCAGAACCGCCGGCAGAATCACCCTCAACCAGATACAATTCACAATATTGAGGGTCTTTAATAGAACAATCGGCTAATTTTCCAGGCAAAGAGGTACTTTCCAGGGCATTTTTTCTACGAGTCAATTCCCTTGCTTTGCGGGCTGCTTCCCTGGCCCGGGCCGATAATACAGCTTTTTCCACTATCTTTCTGCCTATGGAAGGATTTTCCTCTAAAAATGTTGAAAGGTGCTCACTGATAATACTTTCTACTATTCCTCTTACTTCGCTGTTACCCAGTTTGGTTTTGGTTTGTCCCTCAAACTGAGGTTCAGGAACTTTAACGCTGAGAACCGCAGTGAGACCCTCTCTTATATCTTCTCCGGTCAAATTGTTGTCGTTTTCTTTTAATAAGTTTTGTCTTCGGGCATAATCGTTTAAAACCCTGGTCAAAGCAGATTTTAACCCAGATTCATGGGTACCCCCTTCATGGGTATGAATATTATTGGCATAAGAAAAAATGTTTTCCGTGTAGGTATCGGTGTACTGTAAAGCCACTTCTACCTGCACTTCGTCTTTTTCACTTTCAAAATAAATTATTTTGGGATTAATGGGATCTTTATTTTTGTTGATATATTTGACGAAATCTATTATGCCGCCGTTGTGAAGAAAAACGACTTGGTTATTGTCCCTTTCATCTTTTAAAGTAATTTTTAGACCTTTATTTAAAAAAGATAATTCCCTTAATCTTTGGGCCAAAATATTAAAATCAAAGTTAATATCATCAAATATTTGACTGTCCGGTTTAAATATTATTTTTGTACCGGTATTTTTTGAAGTTCCGATTACTTTAAGTTTTGAAACTGTTTTTCCTCTTTCAGATCGTTGATGAAAAATTTTATTATCTCTGCTTACTTCCACTTCCAGCCATTCAGACAAGGCATTTACTACCGACATCCCCACTCCGTGCAAACCGCCTGATACCTTGTATCCTTTTCCGCCAAATTTTCCACCGGCATGTAAAGTAGTCAAAACCACTTCAACCGCCGGTATTTTCATTTTTGGATGGGGTTCCACCGGGATTCCCCGGCCTTCATCAATTACCGTTATGCTATTGTCTTTATTAATTATTACATCGATTTTATTTCCATAACCGGCCAGCGCTTCGTCAATACTATTATCAACTATTTCATAAACCAAATGATGCAGACCCCGGGAGCTTGTACTTCCTATATACATGCCAGGCCGTCTGCGGACCGCTTCTAAACCTTCCAGGACCTGTATCTCATTGGCAGTATATTCGTTTTTACCGTCGTATTTATTTATTTGATCCACATTAGTTCTCCCCTTTATATTGCTATAGCAAAAAAATACAGAAATATAAATATTTTATTATACCTTTTGCTTTAATATTCCTAAAGTAAAATTATAACAAAATAAAAAGTTTATAGCAATCTTTGCTGCCTTTTTTTTCCTTTATTAAAGATACTGACAAAAAAAACCGGGCTCAGCCGGTTTTTTATTCAAAAGCATCTAATTGGATAAATCTTTTAACAAGAGTATTGGAAGATATTGGGGATAGGTAAATTCCTTCATTTGTTAAGACAAAGGTTTTTACTTTTTCCGAATTGCCTATTTTTGTTACTTTTTTTTCTGATTCATTAATATCTAAAAACTCCCGAGTTGCAACAGAATTTGTGCAAATATCTTTATCAAAAATACCAATTATGCTTTTTTTAAGAATAATTACATCGTCACCTAAATGTAAAAACAAAATATTTACCCCCCATAATTTTTAACAACCCCTTTTTCTATCTCGTAGATTTTGCTTTTTTGGTTTTGGGCATATATCAAATCATTGTTAGCTCCTGTGATAAGGGTTTGGATATTATTATTTTTAATTAATTTCAGTAAATATTCCCTGCGAGTGATATCCAATTCCGACATAACGTCATCTAAAAGCAGCAGAGGATATTCCCCGTTTATTTCAGAATACAATTTTAACTGGGCCAATTTTAAAGCCAAAACAGCAGTTCTTTGCTGGCCCTGGGAACCAAAAATTCTCAACTCCTTGTCATTTAAGTAAAATATCAAATCGTCCCGATGGGGCCCTACCAAGGTAACACATTTTATTAATTCCCGTTTTTCGTAATCTCTTAAAACATTCCTAAACAATTCACTTATTTTTCCCTCATCGAAAATTGGTTTTTCTATGATTTGTGATTGATATTTTACATCAAACTTTTCCTGACCCAAAGTTATTTCTTCTTGGACTTTCCGGGCTAAAGGAACAAGCTTTTGCAAAAACTCCATCCGGTTTTTAATAATTATGCTTCCGTACTTTATAAGCTGTTCATTCCATATATCCAAAGAATCCGCTCTTTGGGGATTATTCTTTATTTCTTTTAATAAAATATTTCTTTGCTGCAATATTTTATTATAGTTTGCTAAAACCTGGTAATATCCTTTTACTACCTGACTGATTTCCAAATCAATATATCTTCTTCTTTCTCCCGGGCCTCCTTTGACAATTGCCAGATCATCGGGATTAAAAATGACAACTTGCATTATTCCGAATAAATCCGATATTTTTCGATATTTTACGCCATTTATTTTTATTTGCTTATTTCCATTTCGATCACAATATATTTCTACTTTTAAATCTCTATTTACGTTTTCTTTATATAAATCACAGGATACTCTGAAAAAATCCTTTTGCCAGTTAATAAGTTCGGCATCTTTGTTAGTTCTGAAGGTTCTTCCGGTAGATAAATAATAAACGGCTTCCAAAAGATTGGTTTTGCCTTGAGCGTTTTTTCCTATAAAAAAATTAAGATTTTCATTGAAATTAACGGTCTGCCGTTGATAATTCCGGTAATTTTCTAAATAAATATTTTTTAAGACCACTATTTAAGCACTCCAACCTTAAACTGTCCTTAAAGGTAAAAGCAGGTAGGTATAATTATTGTGGTTGCCCGGTCTTATAATTCCCGGATTTAACGGACCACTCAGAGTCATATTGATATCTTCAGAATCTATTACCTTAAGAACTTCTAAAAGATATTTGGCATTAAAGGCTATTTCAATATTATCCCCTTCAAAATATATCGGCAATTTTTCTTCTACTTTTCCCATTTCCGACTGGGATAAGACTGCCAACAAACTATCCTTAACCGATAATTTGATGATACTGGTGCCGTCTTTTTCACTGGAAAATAGATTTGCCCTTTCGATGGTTTCTTGGAAATCTTTTGTTTTTACTTTGATTAATGTTTTGTAACTGGTAGGTATTACTTGATTATAATCAGGAAATTTCCCTTCAATAATCCGGGAAATTATTCTGGTATCTTGGGTTTGAAAAGCTATTTGATTGTTATTTCCGGTTATTTTTATGGAATCTTCATCATCTTTCATGATTCTGTGGACTTCGGACAAGGTTTTGCCGGGAATTATTAAATTCAAATTTCTTTCGGTATTATTGTTAATTTTACCAATTCTTAATACCAACCTATGGGTATCTGTGGAAACCATAGATAGTTGGTTATCATTTATTTCAAAAAGAACACCGGTAAATATGGGCCTGTTCTCGTCGGCAGAAGTAGCAAAAAGGGTTTGTTTAATCATATTCTTTAAAAGGCTTGTATGCAATTCTAACTGAAAATTGCCTTCTAAGTCGGGAATTTTTGGAAATTCTTCGCCCGGCCAGCCTTTAAGGTGGACCTGGGCTTCATTGTATTCAATGCTTACTCCTAAAATATCGGATAAATAAGTGATGGTAATTTTAGTATTGGGTAATTTTCTAACTAAATCGGAAAAATGCCGGGCCGGAAGGACTATTTCACCTTCCTCGATTACATTAACTTGAACTTTACATTCTATACCTATTTCTAAATCGGTGGCCGCAAAATAAAGAAAATTATTTTTAGCTTTTAAATAGATTCCCTCTAAGATAGGAATGGTATTTTTATGGGAAACGGCTTTTTGAACGGTATTTATTCCTTCCAGTAAATTTTCTTTGGTAGCAACTATTTTCAAAATTAAAACCTACCTTTCAGAAATTTTTGTTCTAAATTAATTAGTTATAGAATAAATATAGTAGTTATAGTAATAATAGCTGTGGTTTTGTGGAAAAGTGGACAAACCCCTTGTCCACTTTGTGTTTAAAGCTGTTTGAAAAAATGTTGATAAAGAGTACAAATTATCCACATATCAACAGGTAATTTAATTATCCACATTTTATCTACACTAAATTAACACAATACTAAAATTTTTATCCACATGTAGAAAACTTTAAGCCTTTTTTATTCTTTCTTTCAGTGTTTTTATTTTATCTTCAAAAGAAGGATCTCTTATTATTTCACTGTTAATCTTTTCGCAAGCATGTAGCACGGTAGTATGGTCTCTGCCTCCAAAGGCTTCGCCTATTTTGGGAAGGGATAGATCGGTCATTTCCCGGCAGAGATACATGGCTATCTGGCGGGGAAAAGCAACATTTCTGCTTCTTTTTTTGGCTTTTAAGTCATCTATCTTTAAAGCAAACATTTCTGCTACTTTTTCTTGAATTAATTCAGCCGTCACAAGGCGAGGCTTGCTTTCAGGGATAATGTTTTTCAAAGCTTCAACGGCCAGGTCTAAATCAATTTTTTTCTTATGTAAGGTTGAATAAGCAATTACTCTGATTAGAGCTCCTTCCAGCTCGCGGATATTGGATTGAACTTTTTCTGCAATATAAAGCATTACTTCATTATCTACTTCTATATTCTCCAATTGGGCTTTTTTTCTTAATATAGCAATTCTGGTTTCTAAATCCGGCGGTTGAATATCCGTGATTAAACCCCATTCAAATCTTGTGCGGAGGCGGTCTTCAAGAGTAGGGATCTCTTTAGGGGGACGGTCACTGGAGATAATAATTTGCTTATTGGCTTCATATAGAGCATTAAAAGTATGGAAAAATTCTTCTTGAGTCCGTTCTTTTTTGGATAAAAACTGAATATCATCGACTAATAAGACATCTATGTTCCGGTATTTATTGCGAAAGGAGGAGGTTTTGTCATCTTTGATGCCATCTATTAATTCATTAGTGAAAGTTTCTGAAGAAACATAGACTATCTTTGCATTTTTATTATTATTTAAGACATAATGGCCAATAGCGTGCATTAAATGGGTTTTGCCCAAACCAACACCACCGTAAATAAAAAGAGGGTTATAAGCTTTGGCAACGGATTCAGCCACGGCTAAAGAAGCGGCATGGGCAAATCTGTTACTATTGCCTACTACGAAAGTATCAAAAGTGTATTTTGGGTTGAGCTGGGTACCATTATAGTCTTCATATACTTTTGTAATTTTTTCCAAACTGCTTTTATTGTCTTTTTCGATGGCATCTAAAGCTTTGTCTTTTTGCTGTGCCGTGACAAATTTCAAATCTACGGGATGATTTAGTAAGGTTTGCAATTTTTCTTTAATCAAATCTATGTAACGGTTTTGCAACCAATCTTTGGAATAAACATTGGGTGTGCTGATAATTAAATAATCATCATAATATGCTATTAATTCTGTAGATTGAAACCATGTTTCAAAGGTTGGTTTACTGATGTCTTTTTCCAAAAGCTTTAATGTTTCCTTCCAAATATCGGACAGCTGTGATTTACTCATGGTTTTCCCTCCAAAAAACTAGTTAAAGTAAAAAAAATTGAAATATAAAAAGTTATCTACAATTTTATCCACAACTTGTGTATAAACTGTTAATTGGTGTGGATAAAAATACTATAATAGCAACTAAATAATACCAAACTTAATAAAAGTTATCAACAACCATAAATTTATAAACTCCAAGTTATCCACAAAATAGGGTTTTAAAAAATTTTTATATTCCTTTTTGTTTAAAAAAGTTTTGATTATGAGCTTAAGCTTGACCCCGAATAGTCAATGCTATATAATTTTGTATGTATGTGGATAAGATTAATTTTTTTTCCCATAAATTCTGATATTTATACACTATGAATCCTGTTTCTTATACCGGAGATAAGTATCTAGCCAAGCTCCTGGATATAGAGCAGTATTCAAAGAAAGTTATGGGCCGTTGTACTGAATTTTACTTAATGTTTAAGGGAAAAGGGGGTATACTAGGATGAAAAGAACTTATCAACCAAAGAATAGAAAACATAAAAGGGTTCATGGTTTTCGTAAAAGAATGAGTTCGCCAACCGGTAGGAATGTACTCAAAAGAAGAAGATTAAAAGGCAGAAAAAGATTAAGCGCTTAATTTTCTTCTTTTTCTCTCAAATATGAAAAGGCCCGTTGCGGCCTTTTTAGATTTTATTTATATTTCCGAAGATAAAAAGCGAAATTAGGTATAATATTAAGAGGCAGAAGAATTATCAAGGGGATGATAAATTGCTGCCTAAAAAATACAGACTTCGAAAAGATAGGGATTTCCGTCGGATTTATAAAAAATCTCAGTCTTTGGCTGACTCATACTTTGTTCTTTATTTTCGTAAAAACAATTCCGAAAACATTAGGATCGGCTTTTCTATTTCGAAAAAACTGGGAAAGGCCCATGAAAGAAATCTATTAAAAAGACAAATGAGAGAAGTTGCCCGCAAAAATATCGGTAACATAACACCTGGATTTGATTTAATTTTTATTGCCAGACAAAAAATTAAAGGAAAAAGCTATCAGGACGTTGAAAAAAGTATGGAAAATTTATTAAAAAAAGGTAGACTAATAAATGGTTGATAATTTTTTGGTAAGGGTTGTTTCTAAAACTATTAGATTTTATCAAAAATTTATTTCACCTTTAAAAGGAAAAACCTGCCGTTTCTATCCCACTTGTTCCCAATACGCTTTGGAAGCTTTTACTAAATATGGCTTCTTAAAAGGTTTTTATCTTTCTTTAAAGCGAATTTTAAAATGTCATCCTTTCCATCCCGGTGGATATGATCCTATTAAATAAAGAGGAGGTGAAGACCTGCTAAATTAGGGTTTAGCAGGGAATAAAATTTGCAATGGTTAGTTGATGGAATTAATGCTATTATAACGGTTTTATATAATTTCACCCAAACAATTGGTTTTCCCAGTTATGCATTGGCTATAATAATCTTGACGATACTTTTAAAGATTGTTCTTTATCCGTTATCGGTCAAGCAAATGAAATCGGCTAAAAACATGCAGGCTATTCAACCTAAAGTGCAGGAAATCCAAAAGAAGTATAAAAACAATAAAGAAAAAATGAACAAAGCCCTGGTGGAGTTATATCAACAATATGATGTTAATCCGGCAGCCGGTTGTTTACCTATTTTAATTCAAATGCCGATTTTGATAGGGCTTTTCCAAGCTTTAAGGGATTATTCCTTTGAGCCTGTGGAGCATGCAGCTTTCCTTTGGATTTCGAACTTGCAGCAGCCCGATCCTTTTTATATTTTACCGGTTTTAGTAGGGGTGGCTACTTTTGTGCAATCAAAGATTACCATGGCCGGTTCCAGTACAGGTGCCAATAATTCTACTAATATGATGTTATTGTATTTTATGCCCCTTTTTATCGGTTATATAAGTATAAAATTCCCTGCAGGATTGTGCTTATACTGGGTGGTGTTTAACGTATTAAGCGCTCTTCAACAATATCTGATTAATAAGAAACCGCTTGCTGTTGAGAAAGGGGAAGTAGGTGGCAAATGAGAGCAGTTGAGATTTCTGCAAAAACGGTAGAAGAAGCGATTAGGATCGCATTGGAACAGTTGGGATTAGAAAAAGAAGATGTTAATATTGATATTCTTGAACAACCAAATAAAGGATTTTTAGGGATATTGGGGAATAAAAACGCTTTGGTACGAGTTGAGGAGAAATTTAATCCTGTCAAGTATTCTCTTTCTTTTTTAAAAAATGTGTTGGCCAGAATGGATTTGGATCCTCAAATAGACGTTGAAGAGAACGATGAATATATTATTTTTAATCTTACAGGAAAAGATTTGGGAGTTTTAATTGGACGACGCGGTGATACTTTAGATGCTCTTCAATTCTTAACAAATCTAGTTGTAAATAAAAAGAGCACACAAAAGAAAAAGATAATTATTGATGTGGAAAATTACCGTAACAGAAGAAAAGAAACTCTGATTAATTTAGCTAATCGATTAGCAGAAAAGGCTAAAAAAAGCGGCAAAAAAATTGTTTTGGAACCCATGAGTCCACAGGAAAGAAGAATTATTCATATTACTTTGCAAGATAACAAATACATTTCCACCTATAGCGAAGGTGAAGAACCTTATCGAAAGGTTATTATTGTCCCTAAAAAATAAATT
>JAAXZE010000124.1 GCA_012720075.1 Clostridia bacterium | reverse complement strand
TTCTTAATTATTTCTTTTATTTTTATTCATTATTTTTTAAAAGATACAAAATTGATAGTCTCAATTAAGTGCCGGGTCAAACAGTTGATATTTCTTTTCCTCAGCCACCTGCTTTCTTATTATAAAATCTCGCTAATGCTTTTCAAACTGAAAATATACGTTGCCTTTTCTAATTAAGGGCAACTTTTTTTATTAAAGAGGATTTAAAATGACTAAGGTGGGCAGGGGTGATTACCATATCCGTGAGAGTAGGGTACAACTCTCTCTAGGTTGCACTTTGTCTAGCTACAAAGATAATCTTCCTTTTTTTCCGCTTGGTTTACATTTCAGGATTAAATCTGCTACATTTCAGGCCAAGTCGATCTATCCCTCAGATAAATTTATTAAAATAAATAACAATAAGAAAAATGTCGAAATAAAGATTATTCTAGGAGGAACTTGATACATGAAAAGACTGATAATCGGCTTAATCTTTGTACTTGGCCTTTTTTTGTTAATGCCGGCAGCTGCTCAGGCCGCAGACTACGATGTGTGGGTCGGCGGCGTGCAAGTTACCGATGAAAATAAGGGTGGTGTGACAGGAGAAGGAATTACAGGCACAGTATCCTATGACCCGGAGTCAAACACCCTTACGCTGGAAAATGCCACTATCACCGGTGTGCCAGATAGCACATGGTCCTCTGGCAATATCAATGGTATTTATTATAAGACCAACTCTTTAACTATTAACCTGGTGGGCGATAATTACATAAACGTGCCTAGTAAATCTTTTTTTTATAGCGCAGGGATAAAAGGGGATGAAGATTATAACGCCTTAAGCATCCAAGGCAGCGGAACTCTGGCTATCAGCGTTGAAGAAGTAAATATTGGAGGTAGTGGAATAGATACTTTCGGAACGGTAACCATCGGCGATGATGCCAAGGTTACTCTCACAGTTGGAAGCACAGGTATCTATTGCGGGAAGAAGGAGCATGAGGGGACATATCCACCACGCACAATTACAATTGAAGATAATTCCCAGGTCACAATTACACTTACCAACGAAGGTATTGGAAATAGAAGAGGTATATACTGCGACGGCAACATTCTAATTACCGGCTTGGCCAAGGTAAATGTCACGATGCATGATGCAACCACAGCACATTATTTAGATATTGCTATAAAAGCTGATGAGAAGATCACCATATCCGGTCAGTCTGTTGTTACTGCCGAGGCAGGAAATGGTGCTTACTATAGCTACGGTATAGAGGGAGCAGTGGTGGAGGTCTTGGACAGCGCCCAACTTACAGCTGCCGGCGGCAATGTCGACATTGGGTTTTTTGGCAGTAGTGTAGGTATATTAGGCAGCACCGAACGCAGTAGTAGCTTTACCATTGCCGATACGGCTCAGGTTACGGCCACCGGCGGAACGGCAGTAAATGGGAAAAGCTACGGGATAGGCTGTTTGTACTACTATGAATCCATGGACTATAAAATCATACTTAGAGGAGGCACGTTATGGGCTCAGGGTCAAACCGGGGCTTTAATCAGGCAGCCTGAGGACGGCAGCGGTACACCCATCTCGGTATGGGAGGGCACTATCTATCCTCCTGTTTACAGTATCGACTTAGACCAAAACGGGACCTATACTTTCCCTGCTCAGTACACCGGTTACGGGGCTCTGACACCCTTGGAGATAACGGTGACCAACAGCGGTAACCAGGAGACCGGAGAAATGAGTGTGGAATTGAGCGGTACCGATGCAGGCAGCTTTAGCCTTTCTGATTCAATCATTTCCAGCATAGCTGTTTCTGGGACAGACAGCTTTAGCGTAGTGCCGAAGACCGGTCTTGCAGCCGGAACCTACACTGCCACAGTAACCGTCAGCGGTGCTAACGGTATTTCCGAAAGCTTTGACGTGAGCTTCACCGTTAATAGCTCAGGTGGGTCCAATGGTGGAGGAAGCAATGGAAGCAGTTCCGGCAACGATACTCCCGGCATAATCTCCCGCACTGACAGTTCAACAGGTATCAGTGCGGAAGGCAATTTATCCGGTGCTTTTGAAGTCAAAACCCTGGTGGAGGCCGGAAGGGGCGTAGCCAATGAAGTGGTAGACCCGGCAACCTATAACGAGCTGAAATTAACCGTAGATGACGGCTATACCGTAATTGGCGCCTATGAAGTGCGTTTGACAAGCTTTATAAGCTACCTGACCTTAACCTTCCCTGTAGGAGATGAACACAACGGCAAAAGCTATGTAGTTAAGCACAGAACGGGCACAGGCAAAATCATCAGCTATAAAGGGATAGTTGAAAAAGGTAGAATTACCATCCGGGTAACGGAGCTATCCCCCTTTATGATTGCCATTCTTGAAGCCCAGTTTACTCCGGAAACAAAGATAAAAAATCCATTCAGCGATGTCCGGGAAAGTGACTGGTTCTATAATACTGTGCTGCTGAATTTTAAGAAAGGGCTCTTAAAAGGTACCAGTGCCAGCACCTTCAGCCCCAACGCACCCATGACTCGAGGAATGTTTGCGACGGTTCTGGCCAGGATAGACGGCGCTGATTTGTCCGGCTACACAACAACTTCCTTTAACGATGTGGAGATGAGCAAATACTACGGACCCTCGGTGGCCTGGGCGGCGGAAAAGGGCATCATAGTGGGCTATGGCAATGGTCTGTTCGGAGCTGAGGACAGCATAACCAGAGAACAGATGGCGGCCATGCTGGCCAACTATATCAAGGTCAGGAATATAAAATTGTATGCAGTTAAACTGGAAACCGTCCAATATGCCGATGACAGTCAAATCAACCCATGGGCCAAGGATTCTGTTTACCAGATGCAAATCCATGGGTTGATGGGCGGCAGACCGGGCAACATCTATGACCCCAAGAGTATAGCCACCAGAGCAGAAGTGGCCCAGGTATTATTAAACTATGAAAATGGAATTAAGTAGGCAGATATTGTCTTAGAAAAACAAACAGGAGGCAGTTGATTAATTCACCTGCCTCCTTAATTTATTCCGAGGTCTCCGTTTTTTATGGGGTTCCCTATTTTTTTAACGGCAACATAATTTCCAGTGTAAATGTCCTGTCCTGAGCCGGTCGGAGTAATTTCCCCATATCCGGCGCTATTTCAGTTCTTTTTCCACAAAGAGGTGGTCCATGTACTGCTCTCGCACCTTCTTATAAAGGAGGCGAGAAACCGGAACGGTTTTCCCTGTTGTGACAATAAGCCCCTGGGGGCCGATTTCACTGATGTGCCACAGGTTAACGAGATAAGAGCGATGTACCTTGATAAACTCCGGGCGGGAGAGCAGTTTGTCTTCAACGGCGGCCAGAGTGGAATGTGCCGCCCGGACGCTGCCGTCGGCCAGATGAAAATAGAGGGTTTTATGCATGACCTCCACGAAGGCGATACGGGAAAACAAAATGAAAGCAAGGTCTTTTTGGGCTTTTATCGTCAGGCCTTCCTGCGGTTTTTGCTCTTCTGAGATGAGCTCGTCCAGCAAATGAAAAAGCTTTTCTCTGGAAACGGGTTTGAGAATATAGTTGGATGCCTTGACTTGGTAGCTTTCCACCGCAAATTCCGGGGAGGAGGTCAGAAAGACAATTTTCGCCACCTTGTCAATTTCCCGTATTTCATAAGCGGCCTGTATCCCGCTTAGACCGGGCATCAGTATATCTAACAACAAAATGTCGTAATCCCCGCTCTCCATGGTGGAGACAAGCTCTGCGGCGCTTTGAAAGGTCTTGTATGTGAGCAGGACGTTCTTTTCCTGTCTGTAAGCATCGATAAAAGAGGAGATTTTGGCCAGCTCCCGGGAATCATCATCACAAATGGCAATTTTCAGAGCACTCAACCCCTATTTTCAAATAGTAATTCACATATTAATTTATCATTAAATACCTTATTATTCCAGCTTAAAATGCATTTCAGGATAAAATCTCATACATTTCGGGCAAAGTACGACAAATTTTTTTTAGTAATACTATTATGTAATTAGTTTTTAATCAATTTCTGACAACAGCTATTTCTGCTTTGGGTCTGAGGGATCTATCAAGCTCAAGGACGGAAAGGGGGAATGAAGTCTGACTACCATTATTGCCTGCGTAACGGCTGTAATCAGCACTACGGCATTTTTAACGCTATGGTTTTGGGTAGTGCGCCGGGAACTGAGAGCAAAAAAGGATACTGTCAACAGCGCCTGGATTCAGCTTTCCTCTTGTCGGAAAAAGCATATGCAGGCAAGGAACGGCCCCGGTGAGGATGAGGCCCTCTGCATACTCACTCGCAGCCGCGATATCTACTACCAGTCTGTGATGCTCTATAACCAGGCCCTGCAAAAGCCGTGGAATCGTATTCCCGGATTCTTGATGGGCTTTAGGTGGATTTATAAAGAAAATATCAATGACGATATTAATATAAAAGCCGAAATTCAAAAAAATAAGGGTAATAAATTTAACGCAACTGGGAGAATCTCTCTTTTACGTTAACTACCCGAAAACAATTTAAATACGGGGTTATGCAGCCAAAGGGAGGTGAACACAGATAAATATCCATATTATGGAAAAACCGGTAACATATCGGCTTCTCTTTAGTATGGAGAAAAGCTCAAGACGGTGACGATTCTAGAATACAGCAGATTTTGCTACGGCAAAAGAGTAATGGAATAATAACCTGTCTGATTGAACATGTGTGTGCAAAAATAGTTCAACCTTTATAAATAACTTCGGAGGTGTAAACGGATGTTAAGAACAGTAAGAAGAAGGATTACTATTTTATTAATAATGTCAATGTTCCTGCAATTGCTTGCCGGTGCGGCGCCGGTGCTGGGGGAAGATACAAGCGACCTGCCGCCGGTGGAGCCTGAGTTTGTGCCTCTTTTGGCCGTAACTTTGTTTCCCGGAGAAACAACCGGTGCCACGTCAGCAACGGTTACCGACTATGTTTACGGGAATTTGTTTGTCAATGTAACAAAGGAAGAGATTTCATGGCCCCAGGTTGGAGATATAGCTTCAACTGCCGGAGATAATTTGCTTGCCGATTATGAAACAGGTGCTGATATTACCGCCGGAGTGGCGGCAGGCAAATACCTGCAGATCTATGATGTTGATCCTGAAGACGAAGGCCTGATCGTTGCCTTTTACCAGGCTGAGCTGACAGTAGAAGATATAAAAGCAGTAGATTTAGAAGAAGGTATTGAAGAAAAAATTGAGGAAGAGGAAAAACCCTTTGCAGGATTGAAGACCTTTGGTATTGCACCGATGTCTTCTGAGGGATCCTACAGCCTTGGAGATAGTGTAACCGGTACCCTTGATTCCAATGGAGTGCTGGAAATCTCCGGTTCCGGACCAATGTATAATTATACCATAGCCAGCCATGCGCCGTTCTATAATGATAGAAATTTGATTAAAAAAGTTGAAGTTAAGTCTGGGGTAACGAGCATCGGCGAATATGTGTTTTATAATTGCACCTCCCTGACTTCTGTAACTATCCCAGACTCAGTCACAAGTATTGGGAGTGAAGCGTTTAGTAATTGTAGACGCCTGACTTCTGTTACCATTCCGGGCTCAGTTACGAGTATTGGGGAAAAAGCGTTTAATGAATGCACCTCCCTGGCTTCTGTAAGCATCCCAAATTCAATCACAAGTATTGGGGAGGGTGCGTTTTACTGTTGTCGCTTTACTTCTATTACCATTCCGGACTCAGTTACGAGTATTGGGAATTTTGCATTTAATTATTGCACCTCCCTGACTTCTGTCAGGATTTCAAACTCAGATACGAGTATTGGGAGTAGCGCTTTTTCTTACTGCAGTAAATTTGCCACATTATATGTTCCGGCTACTCCTCCAAGTGTTGGTGATTATGCTTTTAATAATTGTCAGGAGCCAAGAAACCTAATTATTGTTGATGCAACAGGTGAACCTTTGACGGGCGAAGCCCTGACTTTGGCTCAGAATGCCTACCGGGCGGCGGAGGACGGGAATCCTGGCAATAAATATTGGTATGGATGGGCCATTTTCCCGACACCGACAGCAGCCGATTTCACTTATGATTTTTCAGTATCCCCGACCTATACAGGCAGTCCCCAGGATGTAACCGTTTCGGGCAAAACCGGCATGGGTGAAAATACGAGAAAATACAATGGCAGTACGACTTCTCCGGTCAATGCGGGCACATATTCAATAACCGTAGATGTTGCTGAGGGTGAATACTATTTTGCTACAAGCGGTTTAAGTTTGGGAACATATACCATAAACAAGGCGACCCCTGCTGTTACCGGTACTGTGCAGGCAATTTCCAATGCGGAACCGGGAAGTGCCATCACAACCCTTACCGGGGTAACGGTTAATGGTGTTGGCGGTCCCCTCGAAGGTTCCTGGCAGGGAACAGCGCCGTTAAGCTATAACGCAACTCAGGATGTTATAATGACCTTTATCCCCAGTGACACAACCAATTATAATAATGTGACAACAACGGTATCGGTAACCACCAAACCGGCTTATTCCGTTACCTTTAATGCCAATGGCGGAACAGGAGACCCGCCGAGCCAGGGAGCAACTCCTGAAAATGGAACCTTTACATTGCCTGCAAATCCTTTCGTTAAAGAAGGCTATATTTTTGCAGGCTGGAATGACGGGACGAATACATATTCGTCAGGGACGACTTACACAATGCCTGCCGGGAATGTCATATTTGAAGCCCGGTGGACCGCGAGTACCTATACAATCACCTACAACCTGGACGGTGGCACTAACGGCGCTAATCCGGCAAATTACAATATTGAGACAGCCACCATCACCCTGCAGGATGCCACCAGGACCGGTTATACATTCCTTGGGTGGTATGATGCCGCAACCGGAGGCAGCAAGGTGACAGAAATAGTCCAAGGCAGTACAGGGGATAAAATTCTCTACGCCAGGTGGGCGGAGAATACTTCCAGTGATAGCAGCAGTGGTGACCGGGGAAGCTTTGCGGCCCATGAGCCGGCCCAGGAAAGAGTTGATATACTAATTAACGGCAAGGCAGAAAGCGCAGCTACGGTAACAACCACCCGGAATGGAGGCAAAACGGTTACAACAGTAGTTGTGGATGATAAAAAAGTGGAAGAAAAATTGGAAAAGGAAGGAAGCAATTCTGTTGTAACCATCCAGCTCAACAACGCTGCGGATGCGGTGGTGGTGGCCTTAAAAGGCCAGACCGTCAAGAGCATGGAATTAAAAGACGCTGTTCTGGAAATAAGAACCGGACAGGTTACATATACGCTTCCGGCTTCTCAGATTAATATTGACGTCGTATCGGAGCAGATGGGAAGAACGGTGGAATTGAAGGATATTGCGGTAAGCGTAAAGATATCCGAACCTAGCGAGGATACAGTAAAAATCGTTGAAGATACAGCCAATACAAACAATTATCAAATAGTGGTAGAGCCCATTGAGTTTGAAATCACCTGCTCAAGCAAAGGCAAGACGGTAGAGGTATCCAAATTCAGCGCCTATGTAGAAAGGATGATTGCCATACCTGGAGGAGTTGATCCGTCCAAAATAACCACGGCTGTTATTTTAAATCCTGACGGAACTTTCTCTCATGTGCCCACAGTCATTACAGTGATAGACGGCAAATATTACGCCAAAATCAACAGCCTGACCAACAGCATCTACTCATTAATCTATAACCCTGAATCCTTTGAGGACACTATAGGCCACTGGGCAAGAGAAACAATTGAGGATATGGCATCAAGGCTGGTAGTGAGCGGCGTCGGTGGGGATAAATTTGAACCGGACAGGGACGTTACCAGAGTGGAATTTGCTTCAATTATTGTCAGGGGCCTGGGGATTATGCGTTCCGGAACAGGCAAGGATATCTTCACTGATGTTCTAAAAGATGCCTGGTACTATGATGCGGCGACGATAGCCTATGAATACAATATCATAGCCGGTTACGGCAATGGAAAGTTAGGGCCCATGGAGAAAATTACCCGCGAACAGGCGATGGCCATGACTGCCAGGGCAATGAAGATAACCGGGCTAGATGCGGAATTGACGGAAAAGGAGATAAACCAAGCGCTGGCAGGCTATACTGATCTAGACAATGTCGCTGACTATGCCAAAGCAAGCGCTGCCGCCTGCGTGAAAAACGGGATAATCACCGGCAGGAGTAAAACAACCCTTGCGCCAAAGGATAATATTACCAGAGCGGAGGTTACGGCAATTGTCAGCAGACTGCTGCAAAAGTCAGGGTTGATATAAGTTGAGCAGTCAAAAGGTAGAGGGATTGAATCCCCTTAGGTCGACTAAGAAAAAGGCTTTCAAGGTTTTGATAAACCTTGAAAGCCTTTTCTTTTGTTTATCACAGTGACTACAAAAAAGGCTACAGTTCTATTAAGAACTAATCAAGACTAGTATATTGGATTGAGTGTATAAGTGAAGCCATGAAAATAATAACCCTTGATGATGTTATTGTAAACTTTTTCTTTAATTTTTGCTTTTTCAGCTGATTTTTTTCCTGACAGTTGATTTGAAGTGTAAAAAATGTTAATAGCATTAGAAAAACATAAAAGAAAGCAAATTTTTTTGTAAAAAAAGACGAGGTGTTTCCTCGTTTTTTTACGTATATTTTGCTATTTTGTGATTTATACTGAAACCAATAAAAGTAAATTTATTTAAATTGTGTAAAAGGTGGTGGTAATTTACAACTATAAAATAAAAGGAGTGGTTAAAGTGCGTCTTGGCAAAATCTGCTTATCGTTGGTTCTGGTTTTTTTACTTGCTTTCTCTTCTTTATTAACGGTATTTGCTGAAACGGGAGGAATTAATACGGCATTAGTTGAAAGCACCCAGTTTGTTACTCAAGAAGAAAACGATACTTCAGGTCCCGAAGAGCCGGTAGACCCTGAGGAACCCGAAGAACCAGTGGAGCTTGAGGAACCTGCCGAACCCGAAGGACCTGTAGAGCCTGAAGAACCAGGAGATCTAGAGGAGCCTACAGTTCCTGAAAAACCGTCAGGCCCAGAAGAGCCCCAAATTCCTGAAAACCCGGTAGAACCAGAGGAACCCGTGGGTCCTGAAGAACCGATGAATCCTGAAGAGCCTGCCGAACCCGAAGAACCTGTAGAGCCGGTAGACCCTGAACAGCCTCAAATTCCTGGAGAGTTAGAGAATCTCAAGGAAGAACTGAAACTGGAAGAACCTCCATTAGTAGACCAGAGAGGAAATACAATTAAAAAGTTTTCCTTTTTCAGTATGGCCTCCGGCGGGGGCTTAACGGTTTCCGAAATGACTACTCCGGAAGATTTGGTAGCCAGACTCTTAGGCGAAGGTGTAACAGTAAGTAACGTGAGTTTCAAAGGCACTTCAAGTTCAGCCGGAACTTTCAGCGGTGGTACAGGCATCATAGGTTTTGAGGAGGGTATTATTCTTAGCAGTGGCTCAATTTATAATGTGGTGGGGCCAAACCAAGAAGATGGTATTACTGGAGTAAATGGCTTGTTTGGGGACCCTGATCTTGCATCTTTAATATCTGGAATAACTTACGATGCCACTGTACTAGAGTTCGATTTTATTCCTGAAACCGATGCCCTTGCTTTTCAGTATGTCTTTGCATCTGATGAGTATAATGAATATGTCAATAGCCAGTATAACGATGTATTTGGCTTTTTCTTAAATGGAAAAAATGTGGCTTTACTCCCTGGTACCGATATCCCGGTTTCCATCAATAACGTAAATGGGGGCAAACCTTATGGTGAAAATGCTCAAAATCCTGAGTATTTTAGAAACAATGATTTAGATGATGGCGGCGGAGAGATTAATACTGAGATGGATGGCCTTACTGTAGTCCTTGAGGTAAAGGCCGAAGTAAAAGCCAATGAGGTCAACCATATTAAATTGGCTATCGCTGATGTAGGAGATCGAGCATATGATTCCAATGTATTTATCAAGGCCGGCAGCTTTACCGGTAAACCTAAGCCTGGCCAACTACAGTTCAGCTCGCCCACCTATAGCGTAAACGAAGATGCAGGCAGTATATCTATTGAAGTAACCCGTACCGAGGGCAGCTATGGATTGGTGACCGTAGATTTTTGTACCGGTGACGGTACTGCCAAAGCCGGATTGGACTATACCTCTGAGAGCGGAACCTTAAGCTTCGATGATGGAGTAAAGAGTCAGTCTTTCGAGATCCCCATAATCTATAATCCGATTTTTGAAGGTGATAAAACCGTCAACTTAACACTAAGCAATCCTACGGGTGGAGCAGCTTTAGGTGAGCCGGCTACAGCCACTTTAACCATTAAAGATAATGAAGTTTCGGGATCTGATTCGAGTAGCGGCGGCTCAAGCAGTGACAGTATTGAACAGCCCCCGCAAACCGGTAATCTGCCGGACAATGTACTAATAGAGCGTATGCCCGGGTATGTTTCCTTAAGCAAACCGATAAAAGAAAGTACAGCCAAAAATGAAATAATCATGCAGTATGATTCAAGAAAGAAAACGAGCTATGACCAAATACCAAGGGTTTATTATTGGCACTCTCAGGCCCAAAAATGGATTGCGTTAGCGACCTACCCCGGTTCCCCCGGAACAGTAAAAGGAATAACCGGCGGCCTGTATAAAGGGTGGTTTAATGTTTTTGGCGTAATACAACCCATTTTTGTTGATATTGCGGGGCACTGGGCGGAAGAGGTCGCTAATCGAATGAACGGTTTAGGAATACTTGAAGGCTATCCGGTAGTGAATAATGATTTTCCCATGGTACGGCAAGCCAAGTTGGATCAAGAGGTTACAAGAGGGGAGTTTATTACCCTTTTGGTAAGAGTTCTAAATATTGATCCCCAAGCTCCCATGGTACCTCTTTTGCATCCTGACGAGGCCAGAGAGCTGCTGACTGCTAACTTTTCAAATGCCAATGACATCCCGGAATGGAACCAACGTGAAATTGCCGGTGCGGTAAAAGCAAATTTAATAGCCGGCAGCGGTAATCTGGAAGTCAACACACCGATCTCTCGAATTGAGGCGGCAGCAATGGTCAGTAAAGCCTTAAGAATTTTGCCCGGGTATAAAAAGGCAAATCTGGCCGTCTTTAAAGATGCTGACGATATTCCTGAGTGGGCAAAAGCGGCTCTGGAGGGAAATGTATTAGTGGGCTATCCTGACGGGTCTTTTCAAGCTACAAGAGATATAACTCGTGCTGAGGCAATCACGGTACTTCATAGGTTATTTGTCTATGGATTGGGTTGGTAAGAAAATTGTTTGAATGAAATTAATAAAAGTAGTTTAATCTCCAAAAGGGTTGTCTGATATTTTCCAATATCATGCAACCCTTTTGTCTTGTTATGGAAAATTTTTTTAAACCTTATAATTAGAAGTCTGCACGAAATCAGTAAAACTAACTAATATGACAAAAATATGTTAAGATATTTAATAAGTATAGTTTTATATGTTTAATCGAAATAGAAAATATTAAACATTTATTTAATAAACAGGAGGAAAGAAAATGGAAGAAGTTTATGAATTTTTAAAGAAGTGTGGGACGTATTATTTGGCAACAGTGGAAGGAGATCAGCCAAGAGTTAGACCCTTTGGAACGGTTGATATTTTTGAAGGTAAACTATATATACAAACAGGCAAGGTAAAAAATGTCTCCAAACAGCTTCAGGCAAATCCAAAAGCGGAGATCTGTGCTTATGCCGACGGAAAGTGGCTGAGAGTAACCGGTAAACTTATCAGAGATGACAGAGTAGAGGCAAAAAAACATATGCTTGATAATTATCCTGAGCTTCAATCTATGTATTCTGCAGATGATGATAATACAGAAGTTCTCTATTTTGAGGATGCTACGGCTACTTTTTATTCATTTACCGATGAGCCAAGGGTAATTAAATTGTAGGAATTTGAGCAGTTTGTATCAGCATAGGAAAATACAGCATCCTGTTATATCGGTTGTACCGTCCATTTTATGACGGTCGAAAAATTCAACGAATTAGGATGCAAAGGATTTGTTTTGAATGGTAATCAAAAAAAGTAGTTTTTTTACTAAAAGGGTTGTCTCGTATTTTTTGATACCGAGTAACCCTTTTGTTTTGTTTATTGAAAAATATTTTTATAAACCGACTGATAATGGGGAAAATAAATTTAAAAGAAAAGAGAAATGGGATGAGGTGTAGTCTCATGATTCATTTATTCAAATTTTTAACCCTTAATAAACCGAAACTAAGAGAATTTGATCCTACAACAGTGCAAAGAATTAAAGAAGGAGTTTATTTAGTAAAAGTAATTAGTGAAACGGAGGTCGCAGCCCGTAAATGTGCTTTTTACGGAAGCATTGCTACAGACCAGGAAATTGCTGATTTTTTCAAAGAACAGGCAGAAAAATTACAAAAAGCCAAAAACATATTGCAGGAGTATTATGAAAGCATGACTAAGGAGTGAGTAAGGGATGCAATTTAATGATATGGATATGCTGCAGGATTATGAAAAAGATGCAAGAATGGCTGTTTTAGCTTATTCAATTATTCAAACGGAAATCATTGACCCGACTCTTAAGAAATTAATTGCCAAAGCCGGCACTGAAGCAGCCGAAGCCCAGGAAAAAACGGCAAATTTAATTCTTTCCAGAGGCGATCGACCATAATGCAGATACTATTATGAGTACAATACCGATTTGAAGAAGCCGTGATAATTAATAGCCCTCGATTATGTGAAAGAGGAGTAAATCGAGGGCTTTTTGTCTTCTTGTTTTCAATTTTTTGTTTTGCTAAAATTATGCTGGTTCCCAAAGGAAAAGATTAAAGATAGTTGTCTAAAAAGGTTATAAGATGTGTTAATGAAAATATGTAAGGTATAGTTTCTGTGGAAAATGGCTTTTTGGGGTTGGGGAGGTAAAAGGATGGGAACGGAGTTTAATTATTTTCTTAGTATAATACCGCCGGATATTTATTCCGGAACAAAAGCGACCGTTTGCCGGTACATGGCTATCTTTGAGGCGGAAGAATATGTCTTAGGGAAAGTTTTGCGCGCAGATGATTATCACTTCCTTTTGTTTTTGTCAAAGGCCCCTATTACAAAAGTTAATGATGTAGAATATCATGTCAAAAAAGGTGATATGCTGGTTATTCAGCCCTGGGAGGGTATCTATGGTGTTCCCGGTGAGAATAAAGAGTATGGAAAATACCTGCATATTGCTGTCAAGAAGGAGTTTTTTCAGGAAATAGCTGCTGAAATTGCAAAGGAAGGAACATTTGCCTTCAAACGCATTCAGGGTCGGTACAGCAATCATTTGTTGGATTTAATCGGTGAATTCCAGCTGGAAATAATGAATTACGGCCAGGCCTATCCGCAAATGATTCGCAGCCTCTCTACCCAAATTGTATTTCAATTAATACGGGATTTGCATGCCGAGGAAAAACCCGGTCGGGAAAAAGTGGGCCGGGACAATCAGTATATTAATAAAGCCATTTTGTTCATGCAGGAGAATTATCAAGAGAACATTACCATCAGAGATATTTGTGATCTTATTTATTTCAGTCCCTATCATTTTAAGCGGATATTTAAGGAACACACCGGGCGCACTCCTCACCGGTATTTAATGGATATCCGATTGGAGAAGGCAAAAGAACTGTTGGCGAGAAGCGAAAATTCCATCGAAAATATAGCCAGACTCTGCGGTTTTGTTAATCCGGGGCATTTTGCGGTAGCTTTTAAGCGTAGCATAAAAATGACGCCGTCCGAGTACAGAAAAATGCATGGGTAAAAATAAAAGCATATTGAGGTCCAAACATGTTCACCGTTTCGGTGGACAGTTTTTTTGCAGAAAATATAGCACCTTGAGAAAATAAAAAGGCACTTTTAAAAAACAAAAGGTCTTTTTTATTTGCTAGCATAATGAAAAAAATGTCACATTATGTACATAGCCGGTGAAATTTGCCGTTAGTACGGATTTACTGAAAAGTGCGAAGAAAAGGAGATGCACGAAGTATTATAAGAATTCAACCGGTGTAAATAGCTAAAAAGAGTATATTTTACAGGAAAAGGTTTTACAGGAAAGGGGAAGAAGAGATTAAGGATGAGGTTGGCAATAATAATATCTAGTGTTTAATCTTTTGTCGGTTTCGGTGACCGTATTGTTTCAAGACTTAAGAACAATGACAAACGAGGGGAACAATGGGAAAGATCCGAGGGCTACGGTTGCTTTGATTTTGTACAGGAGGTTTTAAAAGAGATGGGTATAGATATAAAGCTCAATGTAGATGGCGGCAAAGTGGATGTTAAAACCGGTGACAACATTTTCTGGGATGCGGTAAAAATGGGAGGTATGCCGCAGCCGAAAGGAGTGACTATTTTTTCGGAGACCGATTTATCGGAAATCCTGATAATAAACTTTTCCTATATCTATTCTGTAACCGGCTTAACAAAAGAGGTTTATCAGGAATATATAAAACTTGCCACTGATAAATTTCCCAAGGTTATAGAAAACATACTGGACGAAGAGGGCGGTCATTTTTTGGCGGTTACGGAGAACTTTGAGAATATGTTCGGCGTGGAATTTAAGGAGGGGGACCTGTCATTTATTAATTATACATTTATTAATTATACTCATTAATATTTTTGAAAAAATTCATGAAATAAATAAAATCCTGTAATGGGATAAGCCGGATATTCGAAATCATTCAAGTTATAAATAAAGCTTTGAGAGCTTTTCAACAGTTGAGCGGGCAATTTTGCCTGCTCATTTTTTGCTTCACAATTTCTATTGTTTAAATATATTTTAAAATAGGTTTAAAGAACTTAACAATTAATAAAGGATATTCATCTTTCCCTGAGGAAATATGAGAATAAAGTACATGATTATATTGGAGGAGGATGCAGGGTGGCTGCAATAGTAAATTCCTTAAACATTGAAAGAGAACAGGTGAAGGATTCCGGGGCTGTGGGGCTGGAGTATAAAACTCTCTTTGCCCAGGAAAAGGGACGACGTTTAGCGGCCAATTTGGTTACTGTCCAGCCTGGCGGCATTACCAGAAATCATAAGCATGATTGGGAACAGGTTAATTATATTATGGAAGGAAGAGGGCTGTTAATAGTTGATGATAATTTAGAAGAGCCCCTGGAGATAGAAGCGGGAATGGCTGTCCATGTCCCGGGAGGAGAAGCCCATTATTATAAAAATACCGGTTCCGAACCTTTGGTGATGTTAGGAGTTCTGGGCCCTATGCCCGCTGAAAAGTAGGCATTGAACATCACCGTTTTTTAAAACAAGTCTTTCGAGAAAATGTTTATTAATTAAAGAAGCGCGGTATAATATAAAAAAATTTGAGGTTATTTGTATTTCCGGGGTGATGATCATGAATACGTTATATATGTTTGTAACAGAGTGGTGTCCTTATTGCAAAGCGGCCCTTTCCTGGGTGAATGAATTAAAGGCTGAAAATCCCCATTACTCAAAAGTGGATATTAAAATTATTGATGAAGAAAAAGAACCGGAGATTGCCGGCAAATACGATTACTATTATGTTCCGACATTCTTTTTAAATAATGAGAAACTTCATGAGGGAGTTCCCACCAAGGACATCATAAAGGAAGTTTTTGAAAAAGCCCTTAACGCCGGCGATTCGGGTTGAAGTTTGGTCAACGGTTGAACTAAAAAAAAAGAGACACCGGCGGAAGGATAAAAATATTTAATTGAAAATATAAGCATGCTGGTATATAATAAATAAAAAATATTTGGTTTATTTCGTATAAACTGAAAACAAATGAATGAGGACCGCGATCTGTAAGGTTATTCCTGGCAGTGAGCGGTGAGATGACAAAGTAATTGTCCTGTTCATGAGGGTTCGTCCCAAGTGAGAAGGCAAGAGAATATTTTGTATTACCGATTTTCCCCTAAGTAGGGGGTATAATCCGGTATAATACGGAATTTTTTCCTTATGCCTTCTCGGTATAAGGTTTTTTTATTTTATTAACGAGAAAGGGTTGGGTTAATGAAAGAGCTTATTGACAAATTACAGGCCGAAAGGATTTTAACAAAAGATGAATTTGTTACGCTTTTGACTTCCTTTACCGATGAAGACAGCCGCTATCTTTTCAGTAAAGCGCGGGCTTTGACCGATGAACTTTTTGGCAAAAAAATATACCTGCGAGGAGTCATCGAATTTACCAATTATTGCCGTAATGATTGTTTCTACTGTGGAATCAGAAAAAGCAACAGAAATCTTGAACGCTATCGGCTAAAGAAAGAAGAAATCCTTGCCTGCTGCGAAAATGGCTATAAGCTTGGATTTCGCACTTTTGTTTTACAAGGGGGCGAAGATCCATGGTACTCCCTGGACAAAATGATTGACATCGTCTCCTCCATTAGAAAAGCTTACCCTGATTGTGCCATTACTTTATCAATAGGGGAAAAAAAATTTGAGGAGTATGAGCAACTTTTCCAGGCAGGGGCTAACCGCTATCTTTTGAGGCATGAAACGGCAGATTTTAACCATTACCAAAAATTGCATCCCCCAAACCTAAAGGCTGAGAATAGACAGCGCTGTCTTAGAGATTTGAAAAAAATAGGCTACCAGGTAGGACCGGGTTTTATGGTGGGCTCGCCCTATCAAACCCCGGAAAATATAGTTGAGGATTTATTATTTATTAAGGAACTGGACCCTCATATGGTAGGAATTGGCCCTTTTATCCCCCATAAGGATACCCCTTTAGCCCCATTTCCCCAAGGGTCTTTAGAGCTTACCCTTATCTTATTGGGTATTTTGCGGCTGATGTTACCCAATGCCATGATTCCTGCCACCACCGCCCTGGGGACCGTTCATTCCAAAGGACGGGAGTTGGGGATATTGGCTGGGGCCAATGTAGTTATGCCCAATCTCTCCCCGGTGGAAGTAAGGGACAAATACTCCCTTTATGATAATAAGATTTGCACCGGGGAAGAAGCTGCCGAATGCCGTTTTTGCCTGGAAAACCGGATAAAAGGAATTGGGTATGAAATCGTAGTTGATAGGGGCGATTATCGCCGGATAGTTCAGTAAGGAGGTATTTTAATGAGTTTAAATGCAACCCCAAGGTCTAACCGTTTGCACATTGGCATTTTCGGCAAAAGAAACAGCGGAAAATCATCATTAATAAACGCCATTACCGGCCATAAAACGGCTATAGTTTCGGAATTGGCAGGAACCACCACGGACCCAGTCTATAAATCCATGGAAATCTACGGATTAGGGCCCTGTGTCTTAATTGATACGGCAGGTTTTGATGACGAAGGAGAAATTGGAGCTTTAAGGGTGGAAAAGACCCGGGAAGCCGTGGATAAGACCGATATTGCTTTAGTTGTCATGGATAGCGCTAAAGATACGGATAGTGTTAAAGAATGGCTTAATATTTTTTTGAAAGAAAAAAAGATCCCCACTATTCTGGTTCTTAACAAAGCCGATTTGCTGACTGATGTTGAAGAAACAAGAAACTTATTGGAAAAGGCTGTCGGCCTTAAACCCATTGTAGTCAGTGCCAAGGATAGGACGGGTATTGAAGAGATTCGTGGGGCTATTATCCGACATTTGCCGGAAGATTATGACGCCCAAACCATAACAAGTGGGTTGGTTCAGGAGGGAGACCTGGTTCTTTTGGTTATGCCCCAGGATATTCAGGCTCCTAAAGGACGGCTGATTTTACCTCAGGTCCAAACGACCAGGGAGCTACTGGATAAAAAATGCGTAGTAATCAGTGTAACCACTGATAAACTGGATGATGCCTTAAAGGCATTAGCCCGGCCTCCTCAAGTTATTATCACAGATTCCCAGGCTTTCCGGACGGTTTATGAAAAAAAACCGGCGGAAAGCAAGCTGACCTCTTTTTCCATACTTTACGCAGGGTATAAAGGAGATTTGGATTACTATTTGAAAAGTGTCCGGGCTATTGACGGTCTGACTGAAGATTCCAGGGTCCTTATTGCCGAGGCGTGTACCCATGCACCTTTGACCGAAGATATCGGAAGAGAAAAAATTCCTAACCTTCTCCGGAAAAAGATAGGTGAAAAGCTAAAGATTGAAGTGGTAAGCGGGACCGATTTTCCCAAGGATTTGACTCCCTATGATTTAATAATTCAGTGCGGAGCCTGCATGTTCAACAGGAAATATGTGCTTTCCCGCATCGCTAAAGCAAAAGAGCAGAAGGTGCCCATGACCAATTATGGAGTTGTTCTGGCTTATCTGGTCGGAATCCTGGATAAGATTAGTTTTAATTAAGGAGGAGAAAAGAATGTATAATGTTAAATCCTTGGATGCCAATGAATTTATAGATGACGGTGAAGTGTTGGCGTCTATTGAAGAAGGAAGAAAACTGGCCAAGAAAAAAGACATTGTTTACGGACTTTTGACTAAAGCCCGGGACTGCAAGGGACTTACCCACCGGGAAGTAGCCGTTTTGCTTGAAGTGGATGACGACGAGATCCTCGAGGAGATGTTTAAAATTGCCAAAGAGGTAAAAGAAAAGATTTACGGCAAGAGAATCGTTCTTTTTGCCCCTTTATATTTATCAAACTACTGCGTAAATAATTGTAAATATTGCGGCTACAAGTGTTCCAATAAAATCTCCCGGCATCAGCTTACACAAGAGGAATTGCGGGAGGAAGTCAGGGCGTTGGAGGCTATGGGCCATAAGCGGCTGTTACTGGAAGCCGGCGAAGACGATGAAAAATGCTCCATTGACTATATCTTGGAATGCATTAAAACCATCTATAATGAGAAATTTGAAAAGGGAGCCATCCGCAGGGTTAATGTTGATATTGCCGCCACCACGGTAGAAAATTATCGGAAACTTAAAGAAGCGGGAATAGGCACCTATATTTTGTTTCAGGAAACCTACCATAAACCTACTTATCTGGAAATGCATTCGGGACCAAAGCGCAATTATGAGTGGCATACCGAGGCAATGGACAGAGCCATGCAAGGCGGTATAGATGATGTTGGTATCGGGCCCCTTTTCGGTCTTTATGATTACCGTTATGAAACGGTAGCTCTTCTGATGCATGTCGAACACCTGGAAGCCGTTTATGGAGTGGGTCCCCATACTATTTCTTTTCCCAGGCTTTTGCCGGCGGAAGGTGTTGATTATAAAAGCTTTCCTTATCTGGTAAATGATCGGGATTTTAAAAAGGTGGTGGCTGTTATTCGTTTGGCGGTTCCTTATACCGGTCTGATTCTTTCCACCCGGGAAACTCCCCAGTTTCGGAGAGAGCTTTTGGATATAGGAATATCCCAGATGAGCGCTGGTTCATCGGTAGGGGTTGGGGGGTACGCTAAAAGGAAAAAGGATGCTGAAAAGTGCATTGAGGAAACACCTCAATTTAACCTGGCTGACCATAGAAAACCCCTTGATGTTGTTAAAGGTTTAGTAAAAGACGGATATATCCCTAGTTATTGTACCGCTTGTTACCGTCTGGGCAGGACCGGAGATCGTTTTATGGCCTTGGCTAAATCGGGTCAAATAGCAAATTGCTGTTTGCCTAATGCCCTTTTAACTTTTGAGGAGTATTTGGCCGATTATGCCGATGAAGAACTGAAGGAAATGGGCCGGGATCTTATCGACCGGGAAATTCAAAACGTTCCAAATCAAAAGGCAAGGGCCAGAGCTTTGGATTACCTTAACCGGATCCGCAACGGCGAAAGGGATTTAAGATTATAAAAATTAGTTTCTTTATGAAACCTTGGTTAATTGAAGATCAACCATGGTCAGCTTGTTGACAAACCATATTTATTATCAACGAAAAGCTAGCTCAAACAATT
>JAAXZE010000123.1 GCA_012720075.1 Clostridia bacterium | reverse complement strand
TGACAACAGGATAACTTGTGTATGGATGTCAAGGGTAAATACACGAGCAAAAAGCACTCGCCCTTGACATCCAGGAACTACATATCGCTTGATCAGGGAATTTACAAAATATGGTGGGCATTTAAACTTGCAATTTATAAAATTAAGATAAATTTTAAAAAATTAGTGCATTTGTAAAAAATATTAGTTATAATATAAAAAGGTTTTATGGATTTTTTTATTTTTTTAGGAAGGGGCGATTTTTTTGTTTGGTTTACTGCCTAATTTGGGAATGCCGGAATTAATTTTAATTTTAGTTCTTGCCCTGATAATTTTTGGCCCTGGAAAACTACCTGAGGTAGGTAAGGCAATAGGAAAAGGTATTAGGGAGTTTAAGACTGCTCTGAATGCCGATAAAAAAGACACTGTTAAGGAAGAAGTCGACTAAACCGTATCGTTTAAAATAAATTGAAACCATTATTAAAGCTTAGGGGTATGGCGGAAACCGCTGTACCTTTATTTATTGGTGATAAATGTACCCTGGTCTCAGGACGAGGCAGACAGTGGACAAAGTTATTAATTAATGTAACTAAAAAGGATATGAGATTTATCCCGGCACTTAATTGAAATTATCAATTTTGTATCTTTAAAATAAAAAATGAATATTAATAAAAGAATAATTATGAATGTAACTAAATTTTCAATTAAGTGCCGGGGAGTTTTGATAATTCCCGAAGCCACCGAATTCATTCCTTATAATTGTTTGGGCTAGCTTTTCGTTGAAAATAAATTATGGTTTGTCAACAAGCTGCCTTGTCTCCGGACAAGGATTTTTTTGTTCATCCATCTTTTTTTTTAGGGAATATAAAGTAGGAAGCATAATTTTATAGAACTTTTGTAAGTTAAAAAAGAAGAGTAGCCTATTAGCTACTCTACCGCGTAATTATCGAAATATCCTTGGATAAGAACGATAGGAGTTCCTTTATCGCCTCTTCCGCTGGTTAAATCACATAGACTTCCCAAAAGATCCGTTATTTTTCGAGGTGTGGTTCCCAGCGATTGGCAATGAGAATCTTTTTCCCGGATTTTTCTTTTTATTATTTCATCGATTTTGGGAGAAACATTTTTTTCCAGTTCGCAATCAACTATATACTTTAGCTTTATTTCGTTGGGTGTTCCGATGAGGCCATCGGTATGGCCGGGGCTAACTACCGGATCGGCCAATTCCCATATCTTTCCTTGGGGATCTTTGAAAGCGCCGTCACCATAAATCATTACTTCTATCTGCTTCCCGGTTTTTTCCTTCATTTTGACTTGGATTTTCTTAACCAAAGTTTGACAATCCCTGGGGAAAAGTTTAATTTTACCGTCAGTAGCTTTATTGGAACCTAGTAATCCGTATTCAGGATTAAAACCACTGCCGTTAACTGATTGGGTCAAAAGGTCATCAAGGCCTAAAACTTTTTCTGCTCCGGCTTTTTTTAACAGTTTCTTGGTCCGATGTCCTTCATGGATTTTGGCTACCAAGATTTGCCTGCCATGTTTTAAGGCTGCAGTAGGGTTATTGGCCAAATAAATTTCCATATTATTGTTGATGTCCAAATCCCTATAAAGTTGTACATAATCAATTCCGGTAAAAGGGTGAACTATCTTTGAACCAAATAATAATCTGTATTCTTTTTCGCTCAACACATCAGTATAGGGATTAATACCCTTTTCATCAATGATATCTATGTCAAGTAAGGGATTACCAACTTCGTCGGCAGGATAATTCAAATAAAGAAAAACCTTTTTGCCGCTCATTAATATTCCCTGTAAAATTGGCATAAACCTGTTTCTGCTTAAAATAGGAAAGAGAACTACGATTTCCTCGGCGTCAAATTTAGTGTTTATTTCCACGGCAATATCTTCAAGGGTTGCGTAATTTCCTTGAGCCCTGGCCACCAGCGACTCGGTTATACCGATTACATCTCCGTCATTAAAATGAAATTTTTCTTGAGCAGCTGATTGAATTAAAGAGTCAACAACAACAGTAATCAAATCATCTCCCTGTTTTACAATGGGAGCTCGAATTCCTCTGATGGTTGTTCCTACCGTCCTCACCATATTTAACATCCTCCTCTACACTGCAATACCCAACACATTAGATTTTACTACTTTTACTTTAATTTAGCCAGACTTTGGTAATAGTTGTGAATAGTTTTAATCATTATATTATTTAACAAGTAATTTTCCGGGAAACAAGCCGGGAAAATGCGTTAAATGTATTTATAGAAATGTTAATATTCGCAAATAATGACATATTTCTGAAAAGGATTAAGTTATAATGAAAGAGGAATTCAATTTGAGTTGTTGTCTACGGGGGTGTCTAAGTGTCGCCCAACACAAATATCTACATCGATATGGTTTTTTTAATCAATTTTATTATGGACTTTTTTGTACTGTGGGCGGCCAGCAAGTTTGGAAAACTTGCAACAACTTTAAGGGGTCTTTGTCTGGGTGCTTTAATAGTCGCCTCTTATGCCGTGCTTATTTTTCTGCCTCAATTTTCCTTTACCGCTACTTTCCCGGCAAAAGTAGTTTGTTCTTTGCTGATGGTAGGGGCTGCCTTTGGTTTTAAAAATATTGGGCGGTTTTTAAAATCTGCCGCCTATTTTTATTTAGTATCTTTTATCATGGGCGGGGCGGTTTTAGGGTCCATGTATCTTTTTGATGACAGCTTGTTTATCCTGGAAACCTGGAACGGCATCGCAGTAAATGTAATAAACTTTAAAACTGCCTGGTTGCTGGTAGGATTAATAATTGCTTTAATTTTAGGCTTATGGGGAGCAAGTTATTTCCGGCGCACCTTGCAACAAGGTCCATGGCTGGTGAAAGCATATCTGGAGATATTTGGTCAGGTTATTGAAGCCGATGCCCTTGTTGATACCGGCAATCAGCTAAATGACCCTATTACAAAAGAACCGGTAATGGTTATTGAACATACTAAACTGTCAGGCATTTTGCCTCCCCAATTAACAGCTATGCTCAACAAAAAAGAACCGCCTTCGTTAGATGAGCAAATTGCCATCCTTCAGGACCCTAAATGGATTACCAGGATACGATTAATACCTTTTTCATCTTTGGGTAACCAAAATGGAATGTTATTGGGAATTAAACACGATAAGGTCCTAATTCAGGATGGGCAGAAAACCTACTGCAACATAAGAGTTGTATTGGGAATTTATTACCGAAAACTTTGTTCCGAAGGTACATATCAGGCCTTAGTTCACCCTGATATGTTGACTGAAAATTAACCAGGAGGTGGGCAAAATTGTTTCCGGAAGGTCAGGTAATTAAGACAAAAATTAGCTTTAAAGCGGTGTTGGTAAAGCTATTAATCAAGTTAGGACTTTCTGAGGATATTTTTTATGTAGGCAGCAGTGAGGCCCTGCCTCCTCCGCTGACTCAGGATGAAGAAGGAGTATTATTAGATCGGTTAGAAGCGGGAGATAATAATGTAAAAAGTATTCTTATCGAAAGAAATTTAAGGCTGGTAGTCTACATAGCCAGGAAATTTGAGAACACGGGAGTAGGAATTGAGGATTTAGTATCCATCGGGACCATTGGTTTAATTAAAGCCGTTAACACTTTTGACCCGGCTAAACGAATAAAACTGGCAACTTATGCCTCAAGATGCATTGAGAATGAAATTCTCATGCATTTAAGGCGAAGCAATAAAACCAAGTCGGAAATCAGTTTTGACGAACCCCTCAATATAGATTGGGACGGTAATGAACTATTGCTTTCCGATGTATTGGGAACCGACAATGATATTATATATAAATCATTAGAAGAAGAAATAGATAAAAAACTTCTCCATGCCGCTATGAAAAAATTAAATCCCCGGTAGAAGAAGATAATGGAGCTTAGATTCGGTCTAAAAGGAGGCCAGGAAAAAACCCAGAAGGAAGTTGCCGATTACTTGGGAATATCCCAATCGTATATTTCCCGTTTAGAAAAAAGAATTATTAAACGGCTAAAAAAAGAGATTCAACGTTTGGAATGAAAAACTGAGCCCGGCTCAGTTTTTTTAATGTTGAAAAAGTTGCTTTTGTTATTGAAAATTAACAAATCTCTGAATGCAAATACTTTAGCATTTCCCAAATTAACCCGCATAAACCCTTTTCTCCCAGGCAATAACTAAAATAAGCTCTGAAGTCGGGGGGTATTTTGGTTGATAATTAATAAAGTTGAAATTTGTGGAGTAGATACAGCAAAGTTGCCGGTATTAAATAACGCAAAAATGCGGGAGTTATTTGAAAAACTTCAGGCTGGTGACGAAGAAGCCAGAGAACAACTAATACAAGGAAATTTGCGGTTGGTATTAAGCGTTATCCAGAGATTTACCAACCGGGGCGAATATGTTGATGATTTATTTCAGGTTGGTTGCATAGGTTTAATGAAAGCCATAGATAATTTTGATTTAAGTCAAAATGTCAAGTTTTCAACCTATGCCGTTCCCATGATTATAGGTGAAATAAGAAGATATCTAAGGGATAATAATCCTATAAGAGTAAGCCGCTCTTTACGGGATATTGCCTATAAAGCTCTTCAGGTTCGGGATTCCCTCGTCAATAAACATTCTAAAGAGCCTACTATCACAGAAATTGCTGAAGAATTAAAATTACCAAGGGAAGAAATAGTATTTGCCCTTGACGCCATCCAAGAGCCCGTATCTTTATTCGAACCAATATACCATGATGGTGGGGATCCCATTTTTGTTATGGATCAAGTCGGTGACGAGAAAAATTCCGATATAAATTGGCTGGAAAGTATCGCGGTAAAAGAGGCTTTACGTAAACTAAATGAAAGAGAACGATTGATTTTAACTCTGAGATTTTTTGATGGAAAAACCCAGATGGAGGTTGCTGAAGAAATAGGAATTTCTCAGGCTCAAGTCAGCCGTTTGGAAAAAGCGGCCCTTAATCATATGAGGAAGCATATGTAGAAGGGTGTTGGGTTCATTGTTGAAAAAAGCATTAATCACCTTTTTTATTGCTTTATTACTTTTTCCGGCCAATATTTGGGGCAGTGAGCAAGATTATTTTGGGAATAATCTTGTACGGTTACATGTAATAGCAAATTCGGATAAAGAAGAAGATCAAGTTCTGAAATTAATAATAAGGGATGAAGTTTTAAAGGAATTGCGGCCTTTACAACAAATTAATTCTCCCCAAAAAGCTCAAAAATATATTTGGGAGAACATAATAATTTTGGAGGAGAGGTTAAATAGGAAAATAAAAGAGATGGGTTTTAGTTATTCCGTTAATATCCAATTTGGCCAATATTCTTTTCCTACCCGGAAGTACCATGATATGGTTTTGCCGGCCGGTAGATACCTGGCCTTGAAAGTTGTTATTGGGGAAGGAAAAGGCTCAAATTGGTGGTGTGTGCTGTTTCCACCCATTTGCCACGGTGACTGGGTGCGGGAACCGGCCAAAAGAATGGTTGAAGAAGAAAATACTATTACCGTAATGGCAGATATGGGGGAAAGGGCGGAAACCAATTTAAGCCTGAAAGAGTTTTCAAGAGAATATTTTTCCTTGCTTCGTGGAGTTTGGAGTTTTTCTAAATCGCTTTAGGCGATTTTTTTTTGTCATGAACCAGACTTTTATTTAATATAAATATATTGTCCACCATTAAGGAGGGGTTCTTATGCTTGCCAAAGTATCTGATTTACAGGAAAGAGAGATTGTCAACATAGTTGACGGCCGGCGCTTAGGTCCCATCAAGGATATTGATATTGATATTGAGACCGGAAAAATTACGGCAATAATTCTTCCCGGAGAAGGGAAATTTTTAAATATTTTTGGTAGAAGAGAAGATTATATTGTGCCATGGGAAAAAATAGTTCGGATAGGTGTTGACGTCATCCTGGTTGAGGCCCAACCTTATACCGAAATTCCTCGTAAAGAAAGGTCAGATGGGGAATGGATCCGTTAACTTTTATGGCCAACTGATGGACCGAAAACTAATAAAACGGGCAGGAGCCCGTTTTTTATTTTTTCCAAAATTAGGATTGACACACTATATATAGTAGTCTAAAATATTACTTGACCCAAGATATAGTGGTCTTGGTCAACTTACATATACTATATTCGTCCTAATTTCCAAAAACCCTTTTTTAATAATAATCAGTATTTTCACGATAATGCAGGAGTGATACAAATGCGTTGTCCTTTTTGCGGTTTCTTTGAGACAAAAGTTCTAGATACCCGTTCCGCCGATGATGGTAACTCCATAAGAAGACGAAGAGAATGCATTAGCTGCGCCAAAAGATTTACAACCTATGAGAAAATTGAGGATGTTCCCATAGTTGTTGTTAAAAAAGACGGCAAACGTCAGGTTTATGACCCCAATAAAGTATTAAACGGGCTTATAAAAGCCTGTGAAAAAAGACCGGTTTCTCTTCATCAATTGGAACAGGTCACCGATGAAATAGAACGGGAATTGAAAAACCGGTTGGAACGGGAAGTCAGTTCCGCAGTCATAGGCGAATTGGTTATGGACAAGCTGAAGAATTTGGATGAGGTGGCTTATGTAAGATTTGCTTCAGTATACAGGGAGTTCAAAGATATCAATACCTTTTTAAAGGAAATAGAAGCTTTACTGAAGGCTAATAAATAGGAGGTATTTTAATGTTTACTGTTATCCGTAAAAGGGACGGACGGGAAGTTCCATTTAACGAAGGAAAGATAACTGATGCAATTTTTAAGGCTGCTCAATCGGTAGGGGGAGAAGACCGGCAGCTGGCCATGGAGCTAACCCTGGATGTGCTTCGTTTTCTTAAAGAGCGCTTTAATGGACATATCTTTACGGTAGAAGATGTGCAGGATGTGGTTGAAAAGGTTTTGATCGAAAAAGGACATGCTAAAACGGCCAAAGCATATATACTATACCGGGACAAAAGGACCCGGATCAGAGAAGCCCGTTCGGAGTTAATGGATGCTGTGGCCCAAATTCTTCGGGAAACCAGCAGAGAAAACGCCAATGTCGGCAATTCGCCTTCGGCCAAAGTTTTACAAATATCTGAGATTGCTTCCAAAGAATATTATTTAAAAAGGGTTATTCCTCCCGATGAAGCTGAAGCCCATATTAAAGGCGATATTTATATCCATGACTTGGCCTGGTACGGCAAAACCACAACCTGTTTGCAAATACCTTTACGGAAATTATTAAGAAACGGTTTTAGTAACGGTCATGGTTACATAAGGCCCCCCAAAAGTATAAAAACCGCTGCTGCTTTAGCGGCTATTATTTTGCAAAGTAATCAGAATGACCAGCATGGGGGTCAATCTTTTGCTTATTTTGACCGGGATATGGGAGAATTTGTAGAATTAGAATTTGCCCGCCAAGAAAAAATAATCCGGGATAATTTGGAAAGGCTTGGACTTCGGGTCGATGACGACAAAATTGCCTCTTTGGTCCAGGAACGGGTCGAAGATGAAGTTTATCAAGCCATGGAAGGTTTTATTTATAACTTAAATACAATGCACAGCAGAGCAGGAGCTCAGGTGCCGTTTTCCTCCATTAACCTGGGGACCGATACTTCCCGGGGAGGGCGGATGGTAACCGAAATGCTGTTAAAGGCTTATGAAAAAGGTTTGGGAAAAGGGGAAGCCCCTATATTCCCCAATATCTGCTTTAAGATTAAAGACGGTGTAAACTATGACCCTGAAGACCCTAACTATGATCTTTTTCAATTAAGCATGAGAGTGGCTTGCAAAAGATTGTTTCCCAATTTTTCTTTCCAGGATTCCAGCTTTAACTCTGTTTATGATGATGAAGTAGCCTATATGGGCTGTAGGACCAGGGTCATCGGCAACGTCAACGGTCCTGAGGTCACCGAGGGGAGGGGCAATCTTTCCTTTACGACCATTAATTTGCCCCGTTTAGGGATTAAATCCCAAGGGGATTTGGCCAAGTTTTGGGCAAGCCTGGACCAAATAATCGATTTGACTATTAAACAGCTTTTAACTCGTTATGATTTGCAAAAACGTTTAAAGGTAAAAGATTTTCCCTTCCTGATGGGTCAGAAACTGTATTTGGACAGTGAGGATTTAGGTCCTGATGACCCTGTTGAGAAAGCTATAAGGCATGGTACTTTAAGCATTGGTTTTATCGGTTTGGCTGAAACCTTAATCGCTTTGACCGGTAAACACCATGGTCAAAGCCAGGAAGCTCAAGGTTTGGGTCTTTCTATTGTAAACCACATGCGGCGCAGATGTGATGAAGCTACTCAAAAATATAAATTGAATTTTTCCCTGTTGGCTACACCGGCCGAAGGATTAAGCGGTAAATTTGTAGTAAAAGACAGGGCTTTATTTGGTGTCATTCCGGGTATAACAGATAAAGAATGGTATACCAATTCTTTCCATGTGCCTGTTGATTTTAAAATTGACGCCATTCACAAAATTAATATCGAGGGCCCTTATCATAAATTGTGCAACGCCGGCCATATTTCTTACATCGAATTGCCATCGGCGCCCACTAATAATTTGAAGGCCTTTGAAAGCATTATTCAAGCTATGTACGAAGCCGATATGGGTTACGCGGCTATAAACTTTCCGGTGGATATTTGTAAGGAATGTGGCTTTAACGGTGTAATTGATGCCGAAACATGCCCCGCCTGCGGTACCAGCGGAAAAATCAGCAGAGTGCGTAGGATTACTGGTTATCTTTCTACCTTGGATATGTTTAATGATGCCAAAAAAGCCGAGGAGAGAAATCGGGTCAGCCATATGGAAATCTAATGCTCATGAGGTGTGACAATGATTCGTTACAGAGATATAATAAGTGATTCCATCGTTGATGGCGCGGGTCTAAGGGTGGTGGCTTTTCTTCAGGGGTGTCCCCGCAGGTGTATAGGATGTCATAACCCCCAGTTGTTACCGATTGAGGGAGGAAAGGAAATAAGCGAACGGGAGTTGGCCAAAATCCTTTTAAAAAAATTAACGGCCAAACATGCCGGCATTACTTTTTCCGGCGGAGACCCATTGATGCAGCCGGAGGCTTTATTTAATGTAATAACCTATATCCGCAAACGTAAGCCCGAAATAAATATTTGGGTATATACAGGATATTATTTTGAAGAAATAAAAGATTTGCCGGTTTTAGGATTAATTGATGTTTTGGTTGACGGACCCTTTATTATGGAAGAAAAGAGTATTTCTCTGGTTTTTAAGGGTTCTCGTAATCAAAGAATTATCGATGTGCCTAACACCTTAAAACAGGGAAAAATAATCGAAATTTTACCGGAAAAAAATGCAGTCAATATCTAAAAAAGGCCGGACCCTATTAAACACTGGTTTAATAGGGTTATTTTCTTGGGAAATGGTTTGGGGAATAAGCCAAGTATGAAAAGGAGAAGTTATAAAAACGGAGGTTTTTGAAAATGTTGATTATCGGTGAGAAACTTAACAGTTCCATTCCCGGTGTCAAACAGATTATTAAAGATAAAGACAAAGCGGCTGTTCAGAACCTTACCCTGAAGCAGGTTGTGGGAGGGGCAGACTATCTGGACTTAAATACAGCAGAGTGTGAGGAAATAAAGGATATGGAGTGGTTAATAAACACAGTCCAAGAAGTAACCGATATACCTTTGTGTATTGACAGCATCTCAGCTCCCGTAGTGGAAAAAGCCCTTAGTTGTATTAAGGGTGACAAAAGCAAAGTTATGATTAACTCTATTTCTTTAGTGAAAGACTGTCTTTATGGCCTTCTCCCTTTTGTCCTTAAATACCGGTGTCCGGTAATCGGTTTGACCATGGATGAAAATGGCGTCCCCAAAACTGTTGAAGAAAGAATAGAAATTGCAGGACGGCTAATTAATATTTTGGATAAAGAAGGTTATGATTTAAAGAAGCTTTATATTGACCCTTTGGTGTTACCTCTGGCCGTTGATGATGCTAGTGCCGTCATTTTTTTAAAATGTTCAACTGAAATTAAAAGATTATTTAATGTAAAAACGGTGGCGGGGTTGAGCAATATTTCATATAAGATGCCCAAAAGAAAAATTTTAAACCGTCATTTCTTAACCATGTGCATGGCTTTTGGCGTTGATGCCGCAATTTTGGATCCAACGGACCCTAAAATTATGACTTCTGTAGTAACCAATGAGCTTCTTTTAGGAAAAGATAGATCAGGCAATAATTTTTTAAAAGCTTACCAAAACAACAATTTAGCTGATTGAGGAGTAAAGGGCAAAGGTTTTCGCGGCTGCTAGTTGGTTGCGTTGGGAAAATAATATATATTATGAATATAGATAATGATTTTGAAAAAAGGACCTAAGAACAATTAGGTGGGCTAAAAACTATTCTCTTTTTTGTTTAATTGATGGAATTTTCCGAAGGAGTATTGGGATATGGGTGTATTACCGGCTGTTATTTGGTCTGAGGAGGCGTAATATTTGGTTAAAGTTACTTTTTTACCTATGGAAAAAACGGTAGAAGTTCCTGAGGGAATTAAGATTTTAGATGCTGCAGTTTTAGCAGGAGTAGAAGTTGAAAGTACCTGTGGCGGCAGGGGAACATGCGGAAAGTGCAAAGTGCTGAAAAGGCCTCTGGATTGTCCGGAAAAGACACCGGAAGCTGTTTTGGCCTGTCAGGAAAAAATAACAGAAGACACTCTTATCATACTCATGGAAAAAAGGGAAGTAACGGACCGGAAAATTAACTTAAATTCAGCTCAAGAATTCCGGTTAAAGGCTGGCATTAAAAAGCTTCATCTGCTCGTCCCCCGGCCAAGTTTGCATAACCCCTGCCCCGATTGGGAACGGCTTGGGCAGTTATTACCCTTTAAAGAAATTGGTTTTCATCGTAAAGTGGCGGCTTCTTTACCCCAAATATTACGACAACAAAAGCATGAAGTAACGGTTGTTTTGCATGGTAATTCCATCCTGGCGGTAGAACCGGGGGATACCAGCTCTCGGGCTTTTGGCATAGCCGTTGATCTTGGCACAACAACCGTTGTTGCCTATTTGGTGGATTTAATTCAGGGAAAAGTGCTAGCCGGCCGGGCAACCACCAATCCCCAAAATATCTTCGGAGCCGATGTTATTTCAAGGATTGCCTATGCCTCTCAAGGACCTGACCGGTTAGAAGAACTGCAGAAAAAAATTGTTGCCGCTCTGAATTGGCTTATTTCCCAGTTGTGTGCGGAGTGTTTTGTCAGCTCTGAGGAAATATATCAAGCAGTAGTTGTCGGCAATACAACCATGGCCCATTTATTTTTAGGGATTGATCCGCGATATTTAGCTTCTTTCCCTTTTACCCCTGTTTTTCGGCAGGAGGTGGAAGTGGAGGCAGGAGAATTGGGTTTAGCTATTCTTAGCACAGGAAAAGTAATTGTTTTACCTAATATTGCCGGTTATGTAGGTTCCGACACTGTGGGAGTAATGCTGGCTGTAGGGGTTGATAATCTGGAAGGCGTCAATTTAATTGTAGATATTGGTACCAACGGCGAAATTATTTTAGTAGGCAAAGGAAAACTGTTAACTTGTTCAACGGCTGCAGGGCCGGCCTTTGAAGGAGGAGAGATAAAATGCGGCATGCGAGCTGCCGCAGGAGCTATTGAAGGAGTAAGAATACATGAAAATGTTGAGTTGGATATTATTGGCAACGAGAGACCCCAAGGCATTTGTGGCTCCGGTCTGATAGATGCAGTTGCTGAAATGGTAAGGACGGGCATAATTGATTCCTCGGGTAGTTTTCAGTTAAAAAGTGACAATCTTGAAAAACTGCCCTTCGGTGTTAAAGAGCGGGTCCGCATTAATAATGAGGGTGGAGCGGAATTTGTTTTAGTTTGGGCCTCTGACTGTTCCATAGGCGAAGATATAGTAATTACTCAGAAGGATATTAGAAAATTGCAGTTAGCTAAGGGAGCGATTGCGGTCGGAATCAAAATACTCTTAAAAGAATTGGGTGTAAAAGTGAAGGATATTGAAAGGGTCTTTTTGGCTGGGGCTTTTGGCAATTATATTAAAAAAGAAAGCGCTCTAATGTTAGGTTTATTGCCTCCTGTTGAACCGGAAAAGATCAGTGCTATTGGCAATGCAGCCGGCGAAGGCGCAAAAATGGCGCTATTATCTCCCGATGAAAGGTTTCGGGCAAAGGTTTTGGCCAGAAAAACCCGGCATGTGGAACTTTCTGTCCACAAGGACTTTCAAGAGGAGTTTCTTAAATCCTTTTCTTTTGGCAATCAAATCTAAGGGGCCAGGTTTCTTGTAATGAGGAAGAAGTTTTCAGCCTCCTAATATATGGGGAAAATTATTTAAAGCCTCAATCGATTAAAAATAAAAAGAGGCTTTGATAATTTCCAGGAAATGGTAGAATTATCAAGCCCTCTTTAACTTTATTCCTTATTGGCTACTTCATTATTATTTTTTTCTTTTTCCAAAAGTTCTGCTTCTATTTTCCTTCTTTCAATACTAGGGAGCATTAAATATTCGGGAGAGTTGACAAAGCTAGTCAGATTTTTATACATATTTATCAGCTCCTTTTCCTATTTTGTATTTCTATTATAAAACACAAAATAAATATATTTTAGAGGTTTTGCTCAAGTATACAGTATATTTTAAAGTCTTTGAAAAGGGACTTTTAAAACCGGTTTTTAATAAGAGCGTTAGTTTAGGTTAGCGGTTATAATAAGCAGTCATCAGCTTGGAGGTGGAGATCATGGGAAGCTTTGACTTAACGGAAAAAAACGGAATTAAATATTTTACCATCTCTTCTTTTGCGGAAACGGGATTAGTAAAGCACGGTTTTAGTACAAGGATAGGAGGAGTCAGCCAAGGTTCTTTTCATAGTCTAAATCTGGGTTTCCACACCGGAGACTCCTGGGAGTCGGTTAAAGAAAACCGAAAATTATTTGTCGAAACTTTGGAAATTACAATAAATAATTTAGTAGCGGCTAATCAAGTTCATAAAGATAATATTTATGTTGCCGGCGTAAAAGACCGGGGTAAGGGAGCGTTATCCCAGGATACGTCGATTCCGGAAACCGATGCTTTAATAACTAGAGACCCTGAAGTGGCCTTGATTGCTTTTTTTGCCGATTGTGTTCCCATCATGTTTTTAGATCCTGTTCAAAAAGTAATCGCAATTGCCCATGCCGGCTGGAAAGGAACAGTATTAAAAATTGCCAAAAAAACCGTTGAGAAGATGGCTGAGGAATTTGGCTGTCAAAGGGAAAACATTTTAGCCGCTATAGGCCCTTCCATCGGACCATGCCATTATGAAGTGGACATTCCCGTCATTGCCAAATTTCAGGAAAACTTTAACAGATGGGAGAGTTTTATTCAATTAAAAGACAAGGGCTTAAAAGGACAATTGAATTTATGGGAAGCCAATCGGATTACCCTTTTAGAAGCAGGACTGTTATATGAGCATATAACAGTTGCTGAGGTCTGTACTTTTTGTAATCCTCATTTGCTTTATTCATATCGGTATGACAATGGGAATACCGGACGATTAGCAGGTATTATCATGCTCAAAGATTAAAGGCGTCAATTGGTGGCAGGGAATCATTATTTCCATGTTGCTCCTGAAAGTCCGGTCATTATTGGCTTTAAGCTATATACTTTTATTTATAACCAATCTAACAAATAAACGTATAGAATAGCATTTTTTATGGAAAACTGAGGACACTATTATCTATCTTAGTTAAGGAGAGTTATTTTTTCATGGAAATCGGTTGTCCTGTTTGCAATGGTCTCTTAAGCATCGGTGAAGTGTGTAAAAATTGTCAGGGAGTAATGGAGGACATGGGGAGGATAGAGGATTATTATAATCCCTATAGTCCTTATGAAGAACAGGATAAAATTCCTCAGTTAGCGGAATCTCCGGGAAATTGTATTCATTTATTTGCTTGTACTAATTGCAATGAAGAACAGCAGGTGGCAATTCCCCTGGAAAAAATATGAATATATTGCTCAGGCCAGCCTTTTAGGGCTGGTTTTTTTAATAAGAATACATAATACATTAATTTTTCAGAAGGAAAGTTTTCATTGTTATCGAATTATAATAAACCAAATTTAAATTCCGAAATAAGAGACAATGGTTCCACTATGCGGGAAAAGGGGTGATGCTATGGAAAATAAAGGGGATACTGTTCGTTCAGTAGAAAAGGCTATGGATCTTCTTTTGGCTTTCAGTGAGGAAAAAACACAGCTTTCCTTGCCGGAAATCTGTGCAATAATGAATATGCCCAAAAGTACTGTTTATCGTTTACTTTCCACTTTAGAGAAGCGGAGATTTATCGAGCATAACAAGTTAAGCGGCAAGTATCAACTGGGTGTTCCCTTTCTAAGACTGGCAAATATTGTTTTAAAAAATTTTGATTTGAGAGAAATTGCTTTGCCGGTAATGATTGAATTACGGGATTTGACCGGAGAGACCATTAATCTTTATTTAAAAAGGGGTTTAGAAAGGGTTTGTATTGAACAGGCGGAAGGGATTCACAATTTACGCAGGTTTTCTAATATTGGTGATGTTTTGCCTCTTTACTGTGGGGCATCGGGCAAATTATTACTGGCCTATCAAACCGAAGATGAAATTGAAAAAGTTATAAAGAATGGATTAAGAGCTTGGACCCAAAATACAATCACTGATATAACTACTTTTCGGGAAGAATTGAAGATAATTCGGGAAAAAGGATATGCCTATTCCCATGGGGAGCGAGAGATAGGAGTTACTTCAGTTGCCGCTCCCATCAAAAATCATAATGGAATGGTAATAGCAGCCTTAAGTATTTCCGGTCCGGATGCCAGATTTAATGATGAAAATCTTTTAAATTACACAAAATTGGTTATAAACGGCGCTGCTAAAATTTCGGAAAACCTAGGCTATATAAAATAAAAATTAAGGAGGATGATAAAAATGAATAAACGTACAATTTTTGTTGATACAACCTTGCGTGACGGTGAACAAACCGCCGGTGTAGTTTTTGCCAAGAGAGAAAAAATTCAAATTGCAAAAATGTTGGATCAGTTGGGCGTTGATCAATTGGAAGTTGGTATCCCGGTAATGGGCGGGGAAGAACAGGAAGCTATTCAGGAAATTGTTAATTCTAATTTAAAAGCCAGTATAATGGCCTGGAATAGGGCTGTAATCGATGATGTAAAGGAATCTATAAAATGCGGTGTTGATGCTGTGGCTATATCTATTTCTACTTCCGATATCCATATCCTCCATAAACTAAAATCCACCCGTTCCAAAGTTTTGGAAAATATGATTGCAGCAACTGACTTTGCTAAAGGTCATGGACTTTATGTGTCTGTAAATGCCGAAGATGCTTCTCGTACCGACTTTAACTTCTTGTGTGAATTTGCCCTGGCAGCTAAAAAAGCCGGAGCGGATCGCTTAAGGTATTGTGACACCGTAGGTATATTAAATCCTATAAGTACCTATGAAATAATAAAAGCCTTGAAAGAAACCGTTGATATAGACATTGAAATGCATACTCATAACGATTTTGGAATGGCTACTGCTAATGCCGTTGCCGGAATTATGGCCGGGGCTACCCATGTCGGCGTAACTGTAAACGGTTTAGGGGAAAGGGCAGGTAATGCCGCTTTAGAGGAAGTAGCCATGGCTTTGAAACATTTATTAAAACAGGAGGTTAAGTTAGATACCGCTAAGTTTCTAGAAATTTCCAAGTATGTAGCCCAAGCCTCCAATAGAGAACTCCCTGCTTGGAAAGCTATCGTCGGGAGCAACATGTTTGCTCATGAATCCGGAATTCATGCCGACGGAACCTTGAAAAATCCTCTGACTTATGAAGTTTTTGATCCCCAGGAAGTTGGTTTGACCAGGCAGATAATTATCGGTAAACACTCCGGCACCGCTGCCATTAAGCAAAAGTTTAGAGAGTATAACACTGAAATCTCGGATCAAGTGGCCCAAGATCTTTTAGAGAAGGTTAGAGCAGCTGCCATTTCTTTAAAAAGACATTTATTTGATAAAGAATTAGTCTATATTTATGAGGAGTATTTAGCAGAAAAACAACGAGGTGAAAAAAATAATGGCCCAAAATGTAGTGGAAAAAATTCTTAGTACTCATTTGTTGAAGTCAGTAAACAGCAATGATGTTGAAGTGCCTCTGAAAATTGATTATACATTGACTCAAGACTCTACCGGGACCCTTGCCTACCTGCAGTGGGAAGCATTAGGGGTCCCTCGGGTCAAAACAAAATTATCGGTGTCCTTTATTGACCATAATACTTTGCAAACCGGTTTTGAAAATGCCGATGACCACCGTTATCTTCAGACAGTTGCCCAAAAGTACGGAATTTATTTTTCCAAAGCGGGCAATGGAATATGCCATCAGGTTTTTTTGGAAAGGTTTGCTGTTCCGGGGGGAACTTTGCTGGGCTCCGATAGCCATACTCCTACAGCAGGTGCTTTATGTATGCTGGCTATTGGTGCAGGAGGTTTGAATGTAGCTGTCAGTATGGCAGGGGAACCATATTATTTGAAAAAACCTCGTATTTGTAATATTAAACTTACCGGTTCTTTAACACCGGGGGTTTCCGCCAAAGATATTATCTTGGAAATATTGCGCCGTTTGACTGTTAAAGGGGGAGTAGGCAAAATATTTGAATATTCCGGGGACGGTATTTTGGGTCTTTCGGTTCCCCAACGGGCAACCATAACCAATATGGGAGCGGAGCTTGGTGCGACAACTTCCATTTTCCCCAGCGATCGGGAGGCAAAAAGGTTTTTAAGAGCCCAAGGCAGGGAAAATGTATGGCAGGAAATCATTGCTGACGAAGGGGCTCGTTATGATGAAGAAATCGTTATTGAACTCGATAAGTTGGAACCATTAGTCGCAAAACCCCATAGTCCTGATAATGTTGTTGCCGTAAAAGAGTTGGAAGGAATGCCAATAAATCAGGTAATAATCGGCAGTTGTACCAATAGCTCTTATCAGGATTTGATGCAGGTTGCGAACATTTTGCGGGGAAAAGCGGGTCACCCTGATGTTAGTCTAGCTGTTGCTCCTGGTTCTAAACAAGTATTATCCATGCTGGCGAAAAACGGAAGTCTTTTTGATTTAGTCAATGCCGGAGCCAGAATTTTGGAAAGTACTTGTGGTCCCTGTATAGGTATGGGACAAGCGCCTCAGACAGGAGGAATATCTCTACGAACCAATAACCGTAATTTTTATGGTCGCAGTGGAACCTTAGATTCCAAAGTTTATTTGGTTAGTCCGGAAACCGCTGCTGTTTCAGCTATTAAAGGTGTATTAACCGACCCGAGAAAATTGGGAGAAATAATCAAGGTTGAATTGCCGGAAAAATTCATTGTTAATGACAGTTTGCTGGTACTACCGGAAAAAACACCGGAGGGGGAAGTAGTTAGGGGCCCCAATATTGTTCCGATAAGCCTTCCGGAGAAAATGGAGGAAGAAATATGGGCCGACGTGGTTTTAAAAGTAGCGGATAATATCACCACCGATGATATCATGCCGTCTACTGCAAAACTCTTGCCATATCGCTCCAATATACCTTATCTTGCAAAATATTGTTTTTCTAGTCTTGACCAAGATTTCTACAACCGAATTACTAATGTGGAAAATGGGATTATCGTTGCCGGTGAAAATTACGGTCAAGGTTCAAGTCGTGAACATGCAGCCTTGGTTCCCCGCTTTTTAGGGGTCAGGATGGTAATAGCCAAGTCTTTTGCCCGTATTCATTTTGATAATCTTATAAATATGGGGATAATTCCCTTAGTTTTTGAAGATAATCAAGATTACGAAAAACTTAGGCAAGGTGATAAAATAAAAATTTCCGGAATTAGAGAAAACTTGACCAACCAAGTTAAACAATGGTCAATTGATATAAATTCTAAGGATACAATCAGGGTTCGGGCTGACTTCACCTGCCGACAAAGTATGATTCTTTTGGCCGGCGGACTTTTAAATTACACCAAGAAAGTTCAGGAGGAGAAAAATGCATAACATAACATTGATACCCGGTGACGGAATTGGACCGGAGGTATCCTTTGCCGTAAAAGAGATAATTGACAGTACAGGAGTTTCAATTAATTGGGATATCCAGGAGGCAGGAGAAAAAGCATTTAATACTGTGGGCAATCCCCTGCCGGAAAGTGTAATTGAGTCGATACGGAAAAATAAAATTGCCTTGAAGGGCCCGGTTACAACGCCGATAGGCAAAGGATTCCGGAGTATAAATGTAGCTCTTAGGAAAGAATTTAATTTATATGCTAATCTCAGGCCGGTTAAAAAATTGCCGGGTATTAGAACACCTTTTGACCATGTGGATTTAGTAATTGTCAGGGAAAATACCGAAGACCTTTATAGTGGCATCGAAAAAATAATTGATAACGATCATGTAGAAGCTATCAAAATGATTTCCAGAGAGGCTTCGCGGAAAATTGGTTTGTTTGCCTTTGATTATGCCCGGAAAAACGGGAGGAAAAAAGTTACGGCGGTCCATAAAGCCAATATTCTAAAGTATTCCGACGGTCTCTTTTTAGAGAGTGTTAGGGAAATAAAAGGAGAATTTCCTGATATTGAATATGAAGAAATAATTATAGATAACCTTTGCATGCAATTAGTGCAAAGGCCTGAATATTTTGATGTCTTAGTTATGCCTAATCTTTATGGGGACATTGTTTCCGATTTATGTGCAGGGCTGGTAGGTGGATTAGGACTGGTTCCGGGGGCAAATTTAGGCGACCATTACAGTGTTTTTGAAGCAGTTCATGGCAGCGCTTTGGATATTGCCGGGAAAAATTTGGCTAATCCTTTAGCCCTCTTACAATCAGCGGTTCTGATGTTGGAGCATATTAATGAAACCGCTGCAGCCCGTAGTATTAAAGATGCAATAAATTGGATATTAAGCCGGAAAGAAAGGCTGACGCCGGATTTAGGAGGAATAGGGACAACTACATCAATGACTCAAGATTTAGTCGCTTACATTAGAAAAAATTCTGTGGGCACTTTAAATTGATTAGGCCGGTTAGTCAGCCTGTTATATAAATTTATAAACTAATAGTTTCTATATTAAAAAACCTGCTTTGCAGGTTTTTTTTAGAAGGATTTCTTTGCCCAGCTGTCGAAAAAAATAAAACAGACCTAAGTTTAACCAAGGTGTGAAATTTATGGCAGAAATCAGTCAACCCAGGTGGAACAAAAAACGGCATAATAAAAAGGTGCTGTTTTTAAGCAGGTTAACTTTTATTTTTGTCGTTATTTGGTTTTTGGGGAGCAGCCTTTTTAGTTTTGCCAGAGGCCTTTTGGTTACAACTGAAATAGTTGAAGAAACGGTTATTGAAAAAAGATATCCGGTAGATGCTTTAATTATTCGTGATGAAGTTATTGTGGAAGCGCCTGCTACCGGACGAATATTAAACAAAGTTCAGGCCGGTTCAAGGTTAAGCTTAAAAGAACCTATTTTTCAAATTGAAACAACGGCAGGTACGGCTTTACAAGCCGGTACCCCGGTGACAGTTACCGCCCCCATGGCCGGGGTGGTTTCCTATATTTCCGATGGTTTGGAAGAAATATTCCGGCCAAACCGCTTGCAGTCTTTGGATATAGAAAAAGTAGAGCAATTAAAAATAGAGTTTATTGACAACAACAATGCCGATGTGGTAGAAAAGGGGAAAAGGTTTTGCAAGATAATCAATAATTTGGAAGGCATTCAACTTTATTTTGAAGTCCCCTTGGATATTTTCTCGGCTCCTTTACAGCAAAATCAAGAATTAACTCTTTATTTTCCCGATTTGGAAAAAGAAACCCAGGGGAAAATTATTGATTTAAAAGGTTTGGCCAATACAGCTCAGGTTTTGGTAAAAATTCCGGAAGCCTGGTATAGCTTATTTACTCCACGGACCCAAAAGGTTGATGTAGTTTTGGATAAAAAAAGGGGTATAGCATTGCCCCGAAAAGCTCTGATTGCCAATGAACAGCAGGAAACAGGAGTATACTGGTTAAGAAAAGGTTTTGTTTTTTGGCAGCCTGTAGAAATTGTTTATGAAGAAGGCGAAAAAATATTAGTAAACGGTTTAGAGCCATATTCGGAGGTTGTTTTAACTCCCGGTTTGGTAAAAGAAGGGCAGCATATTCGTTAAATTTGCGGATTTTCGCTGATAAGATCAATGCTATAGAACCTAAAGGATTACAGCGGATAAAGTTAAACTTGTTTTTTAGTTCCGGCACTAACCATTAGCCACTTAAGAGGGAGGTCATAGTCTTGGGTATAGCCGCCAATCTTGAGAGAATAAAACACGATATTGCCTCTTCTTTGCTTAGAAGTCCCGACCCTGGTGGTAAAGTTACTCTAGTGGCGGTTACAAAAAATAAAAGTGTAGAAGAAATAAATGAAGTTTTACAAAAAGGGCATTTTATATTAGGGGAGAATAGAGTACAAGAGCTTAGAGACAAATATCCTTTATTGCCAAATGAAGTTGAATGGCATTTGATTGGTCACCTGCAAAGGAATAAGGTAAAATATATCGTTGATAAAGTAAAATTAATTCATTCCTTGGAAAACTATGATTTGGCAGTGGAGATAAATAAAAGAATGGAACCTCTAAGACGGCCAATGAAGTGCTTGGTCCAGGTCAATCCTGCCAGGGAAGAGACTAAATTTGGTCTGGATGTTTCCCAGGTAATACCGTTTATTAAAGAAGTTTCTCAACTGCCCTGGCTGGAGATAAAAGGTTTAATGACTATTGCCCCGGAAGTAGACGACCCCGAAGAGGTCCGGCCCGTTTTCCGAGAGATGTTTGAGTTATTTCAAAATATTAAAAATAATGTTCATTTAAACAATGTTGAAATGCTTTATCTTTCTATGGGAATGACCAGTGATTACAAAGTAGCCATTGAGGAAGGTTCTAATATGATTAGAATCGGCAGTGGTATTTTTGGACCCAGAAATTAGTAAAGGAGGGATAAAAAATGAAAATGGTGGAAAAATTCTTAGATATTATGGGCTTTGTTGATCGTGAGGAAGAAAATGAAGATATCGAGGAAGTGTATCAGGAATCCCCGTTTGAAGATAGTAAAAGAAAAAGAGGTCAGTTGGTAGCCATTCATAATATTCGAGAAAATGTAAAGGTTGTTGTTATAGAACCGGAGGACTTTAATGACGCCCAGGTAATAGCTGATAACCTGAAAAATAAAAAAGCGGTAATCATTAATTTGGAAAACGCCGATTATGAGCTTGGAAAACGGTTAATTGATTTTATTGGTGGTACAGCTTATGCCATTGGCGGTACAATGCAAAAAATAGGGCAGGGAATAATTCTGGCCGTACCTCCCAATATTGATATCGGCGGTGAGCTGAAAGATTCCTTTGTTGAAGATCGGGAAGATGTCTTTGCTTGGGTTTCTAAGTTTGCCAAGAAAGGAGATTTGCGCTAGTGTCGCAATATAAATTAGGCTTTATTGGGGCAGGGGCAATGGCCGAAGCAATTATATCGGGAGTGATTAAAGCAGGTCTTTATGAACCCATGGAGGTAATTGCCTCCGATATTAATGAGGATAGGCTTTTCCAGGTAAAACAAAAACTGAATATATGTATCACAAAGGATAATAATGAAGTAATGGAAAAAGCGTGTATAGTTATTATTGCTATAAAGCCCCAAAACTTTTGTGATGTAGCTCATAAATTAATTTCTAAACCAAATAAAGAGCAGCTTATTATTTCTATTGCCGCCGGAATTTCCCTCTCTAGATTGGAAAAACATTTTGGATCCATACCCGTTATTAGAGTAATGCCTAATACTCCGGCTTTAATCGGAGCAGGGATGGCGGCTCTGTGTAAAGGGCATTTTGCTCTTGACTGTCATTTGGAAGCTGCGGAAAAAATCTTTAAATCCGTTGGTGAAACGGTTATTATTGACGAAAAATTAATTGATGGAGTAACAGGCTTAAGCGGCAGCGGACCTGCCTATGTTTATCAGTTTATTGAAGCTTTAGCTGATGGAGGAGTGTTAGTAGGGCTTCCCAGAAAAACCGCCTATCTCTTGGCTGCGCAAACGGTAGTGGGAGCCGGGCTTATGGTATTAAAAACCGGACTTCATCCCGGAGAACTTAAGGATATGGTTACCTCGCCGGGGGGAACTACCATAAAAGCTATTAATGTGTTGGAAAAATCGGGTTTTCGTGCGGCAGTAATGGATGCTGTAGAAGCTGCCTATTTAAAATCTAAACAAATGGGATTAGATGGCGAATGAGGTGTTAATTTTGTATTTTTTAATCGATTTTGTTGATATTGTTTTTGAAGTCATGTATTGGCTGGTTATCGTAAGAGTTCTCCTTTCTTGGATTCCCCACGACCCGTATAATCCTATTATCAGATTTATCTATGATGTTACGGAAGTAGTAATGGCGCCTGTACGCAATATTCTTCCCTTGCAGGCTATGGGTATTGATTTTTCGCCTATAGTGGTGCTTATCCTTTTACAATTAACCAAAACCCTGTTGATTAATTTAATTATTGGTATACTTTAGAGGTTCTCCAATGACTAATAAATTAGACCATGAAGCACAAGTTTTTTTGTCGAGACTGGAGGATAAGGTTAATATTGTTTTAAAAAAACATATTGAGCAAGTTACTGATTTTGTTGACCCTTATTTGAGAAAATGCGGGTTTCAATTGTTAAAACAAATCCCCGCTGTTAATTATGCCGGTTTTGGTGGCGTTATGGACGCAGAGCGGCAAAGAATTGTAATATGCCCGGACTTTCTTGAACCTGAAGAATCCATGGCTCAAATATGTCTGGTAAAATTTTCGGGAAAATTACAATTTATAAATTATAGTCATCGAGATTTTTTAGGTGCTTTGTTGGGTCAGGGAATCAGACGGGAAAAGGTAGGCGATTTATTTCCTATTAATGATGGGTTCGTAGTGGTATTAAGCCAAGATATAGCTGAGTTTTTTTTGATGGAACCTTTAATGATAAAAGGTGTTCCTTTAAAGGCTGAGATTTTGGAGAATGGACAGTGGCAACCTCCTTTACAATCGGAAAAGATAATAAGCACTACGGTTTCTTCCTTGCGTTTAGACACAGTTGTGGCTCATGGTTTCGGAATTTCACGGGCTAAAGCGACCGGTTTCATTAAAGGGGGAAAAGTTAAGGTTAATTGGCAGGTTATTGAAGATCTTGATTTTCAATGCGCTGAGGACGATGTCATATCCTTTAGAGGAAAAGGAAGGATAAAAATCAAGAGCATCTGCGGTCAAACTGCCAAAGGTCGCTTAAAAATTATTATCAGCCGATACCAATAATGGGAATGGTATATTGGATAAATTCTCGGTTAATTGAGGCTAGTCACTTTTTATAAGGGAGTGGTAAAAGTGCTTACACCTTTAGATATCCATAATAAAGAGTTTAAGAGGGCTATACGGGGTTATGATGCCGATGAAGTGGACGAATTTCTTGATGAAATAATAAAAGACTATGAACATTTATATAAGGATAACCTTAATCTAAAAGATCAAATTGAAAGTATTCAGGAAAATATTGCTCGGTATCGGGAATTAGAAGATACCTTACATAATACCATGATTTTGGCCCAACAAACGGCAGAGGAAGTTAAGAAAAATGCTGAGAAAGAAGCGGAATTAATTATTCGTAACGCCAAGCAGAAAGCAGAAGAGATTGTTTTAAAGGCAAAGGAAGACATTATTGAGTTAAAGAATGAATATAAAGAACTGCAAAAAACCGTTCAACAATTTAAGGCTCAATTTAAAGCGTTTTTACTGGCTCAGTTGGAACTGGTTGATGACGGAAAAAAATCATCGTATATAAAGACAAACATAGACGTAACCATGGAACAAGCCGAAGGAGAATAGTCTTAGGTCTTGTCAAAAAGACCCTTTATGACTATTATTAAAAAGTGGTGAAAGTTTGCATTGTGGGGAGTTTTATTTGATGAAAACATTGATTTTATCAAATTTTGATTTAATCAGCCGTTATATAAAAGAAGCGTTATCTGATTTACAACCTTATGCAATTAATAAACATTCCTGGTTTAAAGGAAAGTTTTATACTAAGGAACTTTACCTAGTGGAAAAATATGAAAGTAATACACTGGGCGAATTATTGGATTTGCTAATTATCGATGGGGCCATAAATACGGTTATTTCGGTAGGTGCAGCCCAACCTTTAAATTCAAACCTTAAACAAGGTGATATACTCATTAACGATTATCCTGCAAGCAGTTGCCAAAAACTAATGGATAGATTTTTAAACGATGGACTAGCGGAATCCGAAGATTTGCCTTTAAGAATTTTTGCGGGAAATATATTAACTGAAGCTGCTGACCAACAGAACCCTTTAGGTTTGACCTGTTTGGACTGCTCTTGTAAAGACTTGTTTTCCATTTTACAAGCCAAAGGTTTATCAACATTAGCAATTAGGCTCATAAGCAGTCGAGATGACAGTGAAATAATAAATAATGTTGTTCCTAAACTTTTATTGCTGCTTAAGCAAACAGTGGAAAAGGCGAGTTGACAATTTGATTAAACTGTCATAATATGTTAAAGGATATAAAAAAACGATGAACGGAAGAGTACTTTAATTTATAAGGTTACAGCGAACCTGGGAAGGTGGGAGCCGGGCATCTTAAATTAAAGGAAAATCATCCGGGAGTTGGTAGTTCGAAATTTAGTAGTTCTACTCGTTTGGTCTGCGTTAAAGACCTTTGAGTGATGGGTTAGTTTTTACCCATTATTAGGTTGGTACCGCGGGAAAACTCTCGTCCCTTTTGGGATTGAGGGTTTTTTTAGTAAGCCGATATCAATTAATTGAGAATTGAGAATGGAGAGTTGAGAATTATTTTAGATCACTGGGCGGAGACCCTTAAGCTAGCGAAGCGAAAGCTTGCCAACGAAGTTGGCGAAACCTACCTTCTTCTTTGCAGCATTGTAGAACTGTAACCACGGAGCACAGCTCCTTTTATAGATTATTTATATTTATACGAGGTGAATAATTGAAAATGGAAAAAGTGGATTATGGAAAAACTCTAAATTTACCCCAAACCGAATTTCCAATGCGGGCTAATCTCCCCACAAAAGAACCGGAAATATTAAAGTTCTGGGAAGAAATCAAAATATATGAAAAAGTACAAGAAAAGAATGCCGGCAAACCCAAGTTTGTATTGCATGACGGACCTCCCTATGCCAATGGTGATATCCACTTGGGTCATACTTTGAATAAAATATTAAAAGACATAATTGTCAAATACCATTCCCAAAATGGTTATGATGCACCTTATGTGCCAGGCTGGGACACCCATGGTCTGCCTACCGAGCTACAGGCCATAAAAACGTTGGGTTTGAATCGTCATGAAATTGATAAAGTAAAATTTCGCGAACTCTGTAAAGAATTTGCCTTAAAGTATGTAAACATCCAAAGAGAACAATTTAAACGATTGGGCGTAAGGGGCGATTGGGAAAATCCTTATATTACGCTGACTCCAGATTTTGAAGCTGAACAAATTGGTGTGTTTGGAGAGATGGCCAAAAAGGGATTTATTTACCGCGGACTCAAACCGGTTCACTGGTGTCCCAATTGTGAAACAGCTTTGGCCGAGGCAGAAATTGAGTATCATGACAAAAAATCTCCTTCCATTTATGTTAAATTTCCGGTTAAAGATGCCAATGGCAAGTTTCCGGAGGAAAATAGCTTTGTTGTTATTTGGACGACCACCCCGTGGACGCTGCCGGCCAATTTAGCTATATCTTTACATCCTGACTTCGATTATCAGTTAATTAAAATAGGTGACGAAAACCTCTTAATGGCCAAAGAACTTGTGGAAAATGTCTTAAAAGAGACTGGGTTTTCCGGAGATTATCAAGTAATAAAGGAGTTTAAGGGCAAAGATTTAGAACGGGTTTTATGCCGCCATCCCTTTATGGACCGGGATTCCCTGGTAATTTTAGGTGAACATGTTACTTTGGAACAAGGTACCGGTTGTGTCCATACTGCTCCCGGCCATGGGGTAGAGGACTTTATCGTCGGTAAAGAATATAACTTGGAGGTCATTTCTCCGGTAGACAATACCGGAACTTTTACCGATGAGGCCGGCCAATTCAAAGGTTTGAAAACTGATGTGGCAAATAAAATGATTGTTGAAGAATTAGATAAATTAGGGTTATTGATGAAACTCAGTTTTATAAACCACCAATATCCCCATTGCTGGAGATGTAAAAACCCGACAATGTTTAGGGCTACCGAACAGTGGTTTGTTTCCATTGACGGTTTTAGACAACAAATTTTGGATGCTATTGACACCGTCAAATTCATTCCCAGCTGGGGCAAAGAGCGTATTTACAATATGGTGGCCGATAGAGGCGATTGGTGTATTTCCCGGCAGAGAACCTGGGGTGTTCCCATTCCTATTTTTTACTGTCAGGAATGTAATAAAGAAATTATTAATGACCATACCATTAAACATATCCAAGATTTGTTTAGAAAACATGGCTCCAATATTTGGTATGCCAGTGATGCCCAGGATTTAATCCCGGAAGGTTTGACTTGCCCTGTGTGCGGCAGCACCAGGTTTAGAAAGGAAACCGATATAATGGATGTCTGGTTTGATTCCGGTTCCAGTCATAAGGCGGTTTTGACTACCAGGGATGACCTGGTTTGGCCTGCCGATTTATATCTGGAAGGCAGTGACCAGCACCGGGGCTGGTTTAACTCTTCAATAACTACATCGGTAGCTACCACCGGGAAGGCTCCCTATAAGGCTGTGTTAACCCATGGCTTCTTGGTTGACGAAAAAGGAAGAAAAATGTCCAAATCATTAGGAAACGGGATTGACCCTCTGGAAGTGATTGAACAGATGGGAGCCGATATCTTACGACTTTGGGTGGCCTCGGCCGATTATCGTTCCGATGTAGCGGTTTCGCCGGGAATTTTAAAGCAAGTCACTGAAACATACCGAAAGATTCGGAACACTTTCCGCTTTATGTTAGGTAATATTAGTGATTTTGATTACTCCTTGCATAAAGTAGATTATGTCGATTTGGAAGAAATAGATAAATGGGCCCTTTTAAAGCTGGCCAAATTAATCCAACGGGTAACCAGAGCTTATGATGAATATGAATTCCATGTTGTTTATCACTCTGTGCATAATTTCTGTACCGTTGATATGAGTGCTTTTTACCTGGATGTAGTTAAGGACCGCCTTTATACTTCCAAAGCCAATTCTAAAGAACGGAGAGCAGCCCAGACGGTAATCTATGAGGTCTGTACCGCTCTGGTAAAAATGCTGACGCCAATTTTAGCCTTTACTACTGAAGAAGTATGGAGCCACTTGCCGGAGAAAAACAAGGAATTGAGTGTACAATTGGCAGGCTGGCCTGAATTTAAGAGTGAATATCTGAATGCGGAGCTAGAGGAAAGATGGGATAAAATTTTGGTCCTTCGGGAAGTAGTAACAAAACAATTGGAAGAGGCTCGTAAAGCAAAAATTATTGGTCATTCTCTAAATGCCAGTGTGGAAATTTTTGCCGAAAAAGAATGGTTCTCATTTTTAAAGCAGTATGAAAAGGACTTGGCAACAGTATTTATTACCTCAAAGGTTATTCTTACTCCGTTCAATGATTTGGACAAAATAGACGGAATATATCAATCGGAAGATGTCAAAGGTCTGGGTGTTAAGGTGTCTCAAGCCCCCGGTAGTAAATGTGAACGGTGCTGGACATTTACTGAGGATGTCGGGGAAAATGACCACCATCCTACTTTATGCCGCCGTTGTGTTGAAGCTTTGAGTTAATAATGAAAGCCGGTAGTTATGCTACCGGCTTTTTTAAATGCTTGTAAGTTCCTTATATAATTTTTTCTATATTTATTATTTGTATAATACAAGTGTAATCATTTAAACTGTTATAAAACATTTTTGAACATTTTTTCAAGTGAAAATATTTACAAATAGCTAGAATTTTATTATTATATTATTGTATACATTAAGTCTCCTTAATTTCATGGGGGTGTGAGTGATGGATGATGAGAGTAGAAAAGTATTGGAAGCTGTTTGCCGTTTATGGAAAAAATTTAACGGTCAAGCTAGCTGTATAGGAAGAATTACCGCAGAGACCAAGCTCCATGAAGGTCAATGTCGTAATATTATCGAAAATTTAGTCAATAAAGGGGTATTAATCCGGGTTTTAACAGTTGATATGAATAACCGTAAGCGTTATTGTTACAAACCCGTTGAATGTGGTTGTGATGAGATAACGAATATTTTATCCAAATTATAATAAAATTTTTTAATCGCCCTTAAAAAGGCGTTTTTTTTTGCAGTAATTTTTAAACAGAAGACGAATATACTCTAGCAAAAATAACTAGTACTTTAAATTTTAATTATATATTAACCGGTTGAATGATGTGGGAGAGTCCTTAAATGGACACCGAAGGAGCAACGATTGCCCTTGCCAAGCAATTGGAAACTCTCAGGTCCAGTACCGCATTCTGACGGGACTCTGGAGAGCTCTTTTTGAGCACCCAAGGGGTAAAATCTCTCAGGTTTACGGACAGAGTAACAAGGCAGCTTTCTTTCTTGTTGCTCTGTTTTTTTGTTTACAATTTTGGTAATAGCTAATTATAAAATAAAATAATTATTTTTGGGGGTGATTAAATGACACAACTTAAACGTACACCACTTTATAATGAACACTTAAAATTGGGAGCCAAAATAGTTGAATTTGGCGGATTTGAAATGCCGGTCCAGTATAAAGGCATTATTGAAGAACATAATACCGTAAGAAAGTTTGCAGGACTTTTTGATGTATCCCATATGGGAGAAATCGAAATAACCGGTCCTGGGGCAAAGGAATTTATCCAAAAGCTGATAACAAATAACATAGAAAAAATTGAGCCCGGAAAAATTATTTATTCTCCAATTTGCTATGAAAACGGTGGAACCGTTGACGATTTATTGATTTATTGTTTTGACTGGGAACATTTTTGGATGGTAGTCAATGCTTCCAATACGGAAAAAGATTGGCAGTGGATAGTTAGGCATAAAGAAAATGAAGACGTGCAACTGAAAAATATATCTGATGATATTGGTCAATTGGCATTACAGGGTCCTAGGTCCCAGGAGATACTCCAGCTTCTCACCCCCCTTGATTTAAGTAGCATTAAGTACTATAGATTCCAAGAAGGAGAAGTGGCCGGTTGTCATTGTATTATTTCTCGGACCGGTTATACGGGAGAAGATGGGTTTGAGCTTTATACGAAAAGCAATGATGTTATTACTTTATGGCAGCAATTGTTAACCAGCGGAGAAAAATTTGGACTGGCGCCAATAGGACTGGGAGCCAGAGATACCTTGCGTTTTGAAGCGGGGTTACCTCTGTATGGTCATGAGCTAAGCCCTGAGATTACTCCTTTGGAAGCAGGGTTAGGAATATTTGTCGACTTAAAATCAGGCAAGGAATTTATCGGCCGGGATGTCCTCTTGCGCCAAAAAGAAGAAGGGTTAAAGCGCAAAAAAGTTGGTCTTGAAATGATCGAACGGGGTATTCCCAGAGAAGGTTATCAAGTTTATAAAGGAGAGCGTGAAATAGGTTTTGTAACTTCCGGTTCTTTTTGCCCTACTTTAGGGAAAAATTTAGCCATGGCTTTAATTGAGATTGGGGAAGCTCAAATAGACAATGAGGTTTCGGTAATGATTAGAAATCGGCCGTGTAAGGCCATGGTAACTAAAATACCCTTTTACTCAACTAAATAATCTTGTTATCTTGCCGTCAATTATGTTAAACAAGGTTAATTTTAAAGATTATTTCAGAGGAGGTTATCATTATGTATCCTAAAAATTTAAAGTACACAAAAGAGCATGAATGGGTAGATCTTGAAACCAAGAAAGTGGGCATTACTTACTTTGCCCAAGAGTCTTTAGGAGATGTGGTTTTTGTTGAATTGCCGGAGATAGGAACGGAATTGGAAGTAGGGGATACCATTGGCGTAGTGGAATCGGTGAAAGCGGTTTCGGACATCTACGCTCCTGTTAGCGGCAAGGTTGTTGCAGTAAATGAAGAATTATTGGATAGTCCGGAATTAATCAATCAAGATCCTTATGGAAAAGGCTGGATTATTGAAATGGAAATCACAGGAGGCGAAGATGAACTGCTGGATGCCGCTGAGTATCAAAAGTTGGTTGAGGAGGAAAAATAATGAGATTTGTTCCTCATAATGCTGCCGATGTTGAGGAAATGCTGGCTAAAATCGGCATTTCCTCAACCGATAGTCTATTCCAGGATATTTCTTCTGAACTCCGGCTGAAAAGTGAATTAAAACTTCCTTCGGGTTTGGATGAAATAACTTTAAGAAAGAAAATTACGGCTTTAAGCCAGGAAAATGCCCATGCCGATGAATATGTTTCTTTTTTAGGGGCAGGAGCTTATGAACATTTTCGGCCGGCGCTGATTGATCATCTTTTATTAAGGTCTGAATTTTATACTGCCTATACGCCTTATCAACCGGAAATTAGTCAAGGTACTTTACAGGCGATCTTTGAATTCCAGACGGCCATTTGTGAGTTGACGGGGATGGATGTAGCTAATGCTTCTATGTATGACGGAGCAACAGCATTGGCGGAAGCTATCATAATGGCCTGTGATCAGAGCAAAAAAAATAAAGTGCTGGTGAGCTCTGCAGTTCATCCCGAATATCTGGAAGTAGCCGAAACTTATGCTTGGGCCAGAGGAATTAAATTAGTAGAGGCTCCTTATCTTGACGGTCTTAAAAATTTGGCGGAATTGGAAAAGAACCTTTCTTCGGAGTTTGGAGCACTGGTTATCCAAAATCCAAACTTTTTTGGAAACATTGAGAGTTTAAAAGATATTATTCAAATAGCCCAAAAAAGCAAAGTTTTAGTAATTCTATGTGCAGATCCCATACTTTTAGGTCTCATGGAAGCTCCAGGGAAACTAGGAGTAGATATTGTTGTCGGAGAAGGACAGTCACTGGGACTTCCGCTGAGTTTTGGCGGGCCTTATTTAGGTTTTATGGCTACCAAGGATAAATATGTTCGCCGGATGCCTGGAAGGATTGTAGGTGCTGCCATAGACAGAAGAGGTAATGAAGGATTTGTTTTGACCCTCCAGGCCAGAGAACAGCATATCAGGAGAGAAAAGGCTTCTTCCAACATTTGCTCCAATCAAGCTCTTTGTGCCTTGGCTGCTACTATTTACTTATGTACATTGGGTAAAAAAGGGATCAAAGAGGTTGCAGAGCAGTGTCTGGCTAAAGCCCATTATGCTAAAAAAATATTACAGGAAATTCCCGGCGTGGAAATTGCTTTTTCTTCCGCAAAAACCTTTAAAGAATTTGTGGTTAAAACCGAGGAACCGCCGCAAGATATCAATAACCGTTTGCTGAAGGCAGGTATTATTGGCGGTTTGGATTTGGGCCGTTTTTATCCTGAACTAGCTAATCACATGTTGCTTTGCGTAACTGAAGCCAGAACCAAGGCCGAAATTGAATTACTTAAAAGGGTTTGGGAGGGAGAACAATGAAAAAGGAAAAATTGATTTTTGAATTATCTGCTCCCGGACGCAAAGCTTACTCATTACCGGATTTGGATGTGCCTAAAATAGACATTAAAGAACTTTTGCCGGAAGAGTTGTTAAGAGGAAGTGAGCCGGAACTTCCGGAAGTGGCTGAGGTGGATGTCATTAGACATTTCACTCGCCTGTCCCAAATGAATTACGGTGTCGATACCGGCTTTTATCCCCTTGGATCTTGTACTATGAAATATAATCCTAAAATAAATGAAGATATGGCCAGATTGCCTGGATTTGCTTTGGCCCATCCTTATCAGAGCGAGAGTTTGGCCCAAGGAGCCCTGAAGCTTATGTATGATTTGGAAAGTTATTTATGTGAGCTTTCCGGCATGGCCAGATTTACATTACAACCGGCTGCGGGAGCCCATGGCGAACTGACGGGAATTTTGATTATCAAAGCTTATCATGAATATAACAAAGACTTTAAACGTAATAAAGTAATAGTCCCGGATTCCGCACATGGTACAAACCCGGCAACTGCCAGCATGAGCGGCTTTCAGGTTATCGAAATAAAATCCAATGAAAGAGGATTAGTAGACCTGGAAGAATTGAAAAAGGCCGTAGGGGAAGATACTGCTGCTTTAATGCTGACTAACCCCAACACTTTAGGTCTTTTTGAGGAAGAAATAAAAGAAATTGCCCAAATTGTCCACGGGGCGGGAGGGCTTCTCTATTATGACGGGGCCAATATGAATGCCATTATGGGCTATGTCCGTCCGGGGGATATGGGATTTGATGTTGTACATTTTAATCTCCATAAAACCTTTTCTACTCCGCATGGCGGCGGAGGACCCGGCTCCGGTCCGGTAGGAGTAAAGGAT
>JAAXZE010000122.1 GCA_012720075.1 Clostridia bacterium | reverse complement strand
TTGACTTATGGGCCAAACGCATCTACCAACTGTTTAATTTTCAAAGAACTTCCTCTCCGCCGCTTCCCCGCGGCGACAAATCTTAGTATATCATCTTCTGCTGCTTAAAGTCAACAACCAAGTTCTGGCAATTATTTATTTAAAAAACTAATTAACTCAGGTTATTTTTTGTCAACTCAACTTCATTTATGCAATTCAGAAAAGGCACTTAGATAATATACCACACCATTGATTTCTTTGCAATACACATTTTTATACAATACAAAAGTATTTGAGTTAATATACATTGGCCAAAATTAAAGCCGAAAGGGCCACAAACAAAACAACATATATTTTATTAATCTTAATACTTACATCTAAAGGGTTTTTATGAGTCAGACTGGTTAACACCAGAACTGCCGTAGAAAAAGGTGATACTAACTGATAAAGAGAGTAACCTATTAATAAACTAAAGGCTAATTGTTCTAATGAAATTGGCAATTGCTCTATCGAAACGGTCGAAGCTATGGTAGAAATGGTAATTATCGGATGCACTCCTATTATCGAAAGCACTAAGACCAAGAATATAAATAACGGAATTACTGTTAATGGGCTGTTAAATCCCCAAGCATTTAAGAGAAAAGCAATATATTCACCTATATTTGTATTCTGAAGGGCATAAGCAAAATAACCTATGGCAGAAAAAAGAATAAATTCATTATGTTTATCATCCAACGAAACATAGTACTCTTTTATGCCATCAGTAAAGGTATTAAATTTTTTATATACAATAGATAAAATAAAGGGTACAAATAGAGAAATAAGGCACATTATTACCAAAAAACTTTTTCCCGTTAGTAAATCCAATACAATTACTGAAAAAATTAAAATGAAAACCAAGATAAATAATTTAAAAACTTCTCCCGTATTGATTGAACTTTCAACGACACTTATAAAAACTCTTTTTTTGTTTTTTAAAGACACTATTTTTTCTATACCAGCGGCCAATATATGAGCTAAAACCGCTAGCGTTAAGCCCACTGGGGCAATTTGTTGCCAGGAAAGATTAAAATATTCAATAATAACTGCAACAGCAATGCAACTTGGAGCCCATAACATATTTGAAAAAAAACCACGATTAATGGCTTTATACATTAAGTTTTCGGAAAAGTTTTCACTATGCTTTAAAAATAACTGATAAACAAAGGGTATACTCCCTAAATTAATAAATACTCCGAAAAAACTTGTAAAAAATGAAGTCAAAGAATAGAATTTTAATTCTGTATTCATATACTTTGCTGCTAAATTCATTACATATTTTTCATAATCATCATAATGAAAAACAATTTCCAAGAGAGGAATAGCCAACAATAAAGCCACTATACCCACATTATGAATAAGTGCATTACAAAAATCGACAAAAGTGTTGGGATAAATACTTAAGAATAAAGTGCCCAAACCAATTAATACAACTGAAACATATTTATTAAAGGAAGACATAAATCCTAAACCTGAAATAATAATAAATAAAGTTAATCCACCAAGAAAATATTTTAAAGAATCTAAGGGGAAAAAGGAATTAAGCAAAAATATCAGGATGTACAGAAGCATTCCTGCTCTGTTAAGTTTAAGTAATATTTTATCTAGCATAGCAAAACCACCAGTATAGATTTAATTATATGAAAGTATCATATAACAAAATTCATATATTAACAAAAACCATATTCTTAGGAAATACTTTAAAATAAGCAATTTAACTGATAAAAATAAGAAATAGCGGCATGTTAAGCTTATATTGCTCAATCTTTTCTAAAATCCTCAAGCGACAAAACAGCATTCTGGTACTCGACATAAATATTTTAAATTAATTAAATTTATGCAAGCTTGCTCACACATAATATTAGCTGAAAAAAACTGGATTGCTTTTACTTAAGTAAAAAACAATCCAGTTTATTTGTGTTTATGGCAGGGGCGGCAGGACTTGAACCCGCAACCAATGGATTTGGAGTCCACTACTCTACCAATTGAGCTACACCCCTTCATTATGCTATTGGGTTAAAATTTTGGGACAGTGTCACAATGCGTACCAAACTCTTTTGACGAGACCTCATCATGTTTAACTCTCATATCGTGACACAATGTATGTCAATTTGGATGTCCCATCGTTGACCTGCAGAATTGCAGTATAAAAAAATAAAAATGGCTCCCCGAGCTGGGCTCGAACCAGCAACCACTCGGTTAACAGCCGAGTGCTCTACCATTGAGCTATCGAGGAACGTTTTTTGGCTTATGGGTAATTTTTAGGGTCAGTATCAACATGA
>JAAXZE010000121.1 GCA_012720075.1 Clostridia bacterium | reverse complement strand
ATTTCTGTTGCTGTGACCGTTGCCGAGCTGATATTATGGCTATTGCTTTAAATAATATAAAGCCTCGTTACGTGGTTACGGAAAAAGGGCAGGCTTTTGCTAAAGCAAGTTTTTTAAACTGTCAAATCTCTACAGATGTACTGGTTGAAATAAATAAAGCCATTGAAGAAGCCAATGCCGGCATGACAAATATAAGTATCGGTGTGGAGCAGGTAGCACAGGGAGCCCAAAAGAATACGGAAATTTTGAAAGAAACCAACACCGGCGCCGAAGAAGTGGCTAAATCGGCAGAACATGTGGCCACTTCGGCCCAAGCGGGATCTCAAGATAGTAATGAGGTAAGCAAAAAAGCTGCCAGTATTTTAGATACTATGATGAATGTGGAGGAAACCACCCGGCATTTGGATGCGGGGAGAAAGGAAATAGAACAGGTAGTGGAAGAATTGGTTAAAGCCGTAAGCGAAATTACCGAATTTGTGACGAGTATACGCAATATTGCCGATCAAACCAATCTTTTAGCTCTTAATGCCGCCATTGAAGCGGCCCGGGCCGGGGAAAACGGGAGAGGTTTTGCAGTAGTAGCCGGTGAAGTAAGAAAGCTGGCGGAACAATCGGCCGAATCGGCTCAAGAGATTTATAATGTTATCACTAACATCCAAGAAAAGACCAATAAAGCCGCCGTTTCCAGCAGCAAAACCGGAGAGTTGATTACAAACACGGTCAACCAAGTGAGCCTGGCCAAAGAACAGATTGTGAAAATCGTTGAAGCTATTGGCAGAATCAATACCCAAATCCAGGAGATGGCGGCAGCAGCCGAGGAACAGTCTGCTTTAAGTCAAGAAATGACCGCAACGGTAAATAATATTGTAGTTGTAACCGATGAAACAGCAGAAAGCGCCAGGAGGATTTCCGAAGGAATCAGGGACCAATCGGCTGCGTTGGAAGAAATAGGAGCAACTATGGAAAATATAAATAGAGCGGCCCAAGGACTAATAGAAAAAGTAAAAATATTTAAATTGTAGAATTCCAGTTAATAAGGATTAGGCTTCAAAAAGGCTGGAGTGGTACGGAAAATAGAATTAGGCTTGCACCGTCAAAATGGGTGCAAGCCTAGTTTAATTTAGGTGCTTTCTTTTGTTTTTTCCCAAGTTTCCAGGCAAAATTTATAAAATTTCTCTCCGTCTTTTCGGTCCAGCTTTAAATCAAAGGTTTTATTCATGGAAAGGTGATAGGTTATTGTGCCGTAAATTCCTTTTTCCGAATAGGTTATATCTTTTATTTTTTTTAAAGATATTACTTTTTTCTCTATACTGTTATTTATTTTTGTTGACCAGCAGGTTACTTTTTCGTCAGTTAAAATATGGGCCTCCCGAATTTTACCAAAAAAAGTATAAACGTAAAGGGCAACGATTTGTTCTTTGTTGCTAATTAAATATGATTTTTTCAATTGCTCTAATATTTCATCGGGAATGTTATTGGTATAAAATTTTAGAGACAAAATCATACCCCCTTATAGACTTTTTTACCTCTTTTAAGTATAGCAATAAAACTGTAAGCATTAAAGATTAACAAAAGAATTATTTTTTTAAAAGATTTATGAATTAAGTTTATGTTATAATAATTAAATAATTAAAAACTTTTTCAGACTAGAGGTGTTATTAGTGAAGACCCCCAAATTTTCCCGCTGGGTTACCATTCCGGCCATATTTATCTTGAATTTTCTGGCCTGGCTTTATGTTTATGACGATTACATGATGAGTTGGATAATTGTTTATCCTCTTTTCATGGTAGTTGCCATTGCCTTCACTATTAGTGCTGAGTTAGCTTTCGGACGGGATAAAAAAGTCAGGAACATTGGAATTAATGTCGGCATTATATTACTGTTATTAATATTTGCCCAGAGGTATTTCCCTATGGACCAACTTGAGTCAGTTCTTTTGGACAATTATCTTGCTCATATAAAGGCCGATGTTCAGGATTTGACTCCAAATGATAAAGCCGTAAGAATAGAAGGTGGTTTTTCCATAGTTGCCCGAAATTTTGAGGACAACGTCAACGGTCAGGCCCAAACCATCCTTGAGGTACATAAAAAAGGAAAATTAATAGACCAAATAACCGTAACCCAAGCGATAGAAAAAATTCAAGAAATAATTCCCCAGGAAAAAAAAGGGGATTTTGATGCCTTTAATTACAACGAAGCCCGCTATGTGGGTTTAAGAAAAAAAGGCGGCAACTTAAATTTTACCTTTACCAAGGGTTATGTCACTTTTAAATACCAATTGGACGCTAATGAACAGGGATTTGTCTGGGACCCGGAAAGATATAAAGGAGCCGGACTTACCCTGCCGCCGATGGAAGGACTTTATGGAGATGAAACCAATAAAAAAATTAAGGATATTTTAGTTACGGGAGATTTAGAAAGGGCTGTTGAAGTGGAAATCACTGTTAAAGGTGATACCGGAGATGCCGTTAGAAGTTTAGAGGATTTAGGATATAAGATTATTAACGAGGATCCGGTAACTCTCCAAATCCCCTTTTATGAGATAGCCAACGTATCCCGTTTGGAATATGTTCAACATTTTGAAATCAGGTAAGTAACCGGTGTAAGCAGCACCGGTTTTTTTAACTTTACTTTTGGCTTTTATAGTTTGCAATTAAGTATTATTATTAAAATAGGAAAATAAATCCTAGAAAATGTTTGATTATTAAATTTTTAAAAGGAGTTGGCAGTTAATGGTAGTTATTCGTAGCGCAACATTAATGGATTTACCGGAAGTAGTTGAACTGGCCGCACAGATGGATTATAAGGTGACGCCGGACGGCATAAAACCGGTATTGATCCACTACATTAATAATCCTGATTATTATTTGCTGGTAGCGGAAAAAGAGGGACAGGTTATTGGAATGGTAGGCTTTACCGTAAAGTACTATTTACATCGTGAGAAACCGGTTTTATATGTGGGTAGTATGGTTGTCAACGAAAACTATCGTTCTCAAGGGATAGGTAAACTTTTGATGGATGAAGTAGAAGCCGTGGCCATAAAACGGGGTTGTAACAGTATTCAGCTAAACAGCAATAAACGGAGGGTCAGGGCCCATGAATTTTATAAAAGGCTGGGGTTTAAGGAAGTTTCTTTAAAATTTGAAAAGATACTTGATGTTTAGTGATTGTGTAAAGCGGGTAAATTAAGGGCAGGAAAACATTTTGTGATTTTTATCATTTGCTTTATCTGAAAAAATGGTAAAATTTAACCAAAATAATGAAAGGTGGTAATGATTTATGAAAGTCAGCATTGATCAAGATTTATGTATCGCTTGTGAAGCATGTCCTGCTCTATGTCCCGATTTATTTGCTATGTATCCCAATTGCGATTTTGCCTATGCTTTAGTTGAAGAGGTGCCCAAAGAATTGGAAGATTGTGCCCAGGAAGCCGCCCGTTCTTGTCCCGTACAAGCCATTATAATTGAGGATTAGACAATACTGTGCTTACAAAAAGTCATGGGATAGAAAGGAGGATAAAATGCACCAAATAGCTGAAAAAATTTATTGGGTAGGTATTAAAGATTGGGAATTACGTTTGTTTCATGGGGAAGAATATACTACTCACCGGGGTTCTACTTATAACGCCTATGTTATTAAAGATGAAAAAACGGCTTTAGTAGACACCGTATGGACCCCCTTTAAAGAAGAGTTCATAAGTGCCCTGGATAGAGACATAGGTTTACATAATATTGATTTAGTTGTGGTCAACCATACTGAGGCTGATCACGGCGGAAGTTTAACTTTATTAATGGAAAAAATACCGGAAACACCTATTTATTGCACCAAAAAAGGGGCTGAAATGATTAAAAAATATTTTCACCGGGATTGGAACTTTAAAATTGTAAAAACCGGTGATACTGTCGACCTAGGAGAATATAAACTGGTGTTTATTGAAGCACCCATGCTTCATTGGCCCGATTCTATGATGACTTATGTCCAAGGACCGGGAGTGTTGCTATCCAATGATGCCTTTGGCCAGCATTATGCAACACCACAGTTTTTTAATGATCAGGTCGACCGGTGTGAACTCTATCAAGAGGCGATGAAATACTACGCCAATATTCTCACTCCCTTTAGCAAACTGGTCAGGGCGAAAATTGATGAACTCAAAGCATTAAATGTTCCTGTAAATATGATAGCTCCCAGTCATGGTGTTATTTGGCGGGATAACCCTATGCAAATAGTAGAAAAATATTATGAATGGGCTAATAATTATCATGAGGGTACCGTAACCATTATTTATAATACCATGTGGGGTTCCACCAAAAAGATGGCCTTGGCTGTTGCCGAAGGAATTGAGAGTGTAGGTATTCCAACAAAAGTGTTTAATTTGGGCAAGAGTGATAGAAATGATGTCGTGACCGAAGTTTTCAAGGCAAAAGGGATCCTTGTAGCCAGTTCGGTAATAAATAACGGTATTTTATCCGATACCGCCGCGATACTGGAAATGATCAAAGGACTTAAGTTTAAGAACAAGGTCGGTGCGGCATTTGGTTCTTATGGCTGGAGCGGTGAAAATGTCAAAATAATCGAGGATGCTTTGCAAGCCGCCGGGATAGAGGTAGTTTTGGAAGGAATAAAGGTAAAATACAATCCAACGGAGGAGGAACTGACCCTGTGTAAAGATTTCGGTCGCCGGTTTGGAGAAAAGATCCTCTCTTTAGGGGAGAATAATAAGTAGTATAGATTTGCGAATTAATTAAGAACTATCCTAGAAGAATTGCAAAAGAAAAACCCCGTTGGTTAGACGGGGTTTTTCTCAATGGTTGCGGGAGAAGGATTTGAACCTTCGACCTTCGGGTTATGAGCCCGACGAGCTACCGGCTGCTCCATCCCGCGTCATTATTTAAGTACAACTAAAGTATAACATATTACTTTAGGAAGGGCAAATTTCTGACTTATACAAATTATTCATTTTCTTAATTATTTTGCATAGATACTATTATTAATACTAAATTATAATTAGATGAGGTAAAATGTAAATCTTTAAGGAGCGGTTTCGGGTGAAGTTAAAATTAGGGATGCGTATTTTAAAAACCGGGCTGGGCATATACCTGGCTTTATCAATTTGTGAATTACTAGGTTTTGCCGGGGGCACTTTGGCTGCCATTACCGCTGTAGTGGGCATGCAGCCTTCTTTGAAAGATTCTTTAAATACCATTAAAAACCAGGTACTGGCAACCTTTATCGGCTGTATATTTGCCATCGTGGTAGCCTATTATTTTAACGGCAGCCTTATCATGCTGGCCATTGCGGCAATAGCTACGATCTACTCATGTTTGATGATGGGCTGGCAGGACAGCATCACTTTGGCTGTAATTACTCTTATCTTGATTGGCGATGCGCCTACCCAGGATTTTTTCTCCGTTGTCCAATTCAGGGTAACAAGCATCTTGCTTGGTCTGTCCATCGCTTTTGCCCTAAATATCATTTTTCCTCCAAAGCATACCCATCGTCTTTTAGAGAAAGTTGATGAATTAAGGCATGCTTTTGAAGCTTTCTATCACCGATGTGTGGATGATATTGTTAGTACCCAGCAAACTAAGCAGGAAGTAAAAGACAGAGCCCAACATATAAGAAATATTTTAGAAGAAGCAAGATCCATTTATGTTTTATCGGTGGATAGTAAAATTGGTAATAGTTCCAAGAAGGAAAAGGATACCTATTATCTTATTCGAAGGGCAATAAATGCTATTCAATCCAATTTGGAAAGATTATTGGAATTGCACAGAAGTATTGTTTTTGCTCCTAATGATGAAGAATACCGGGAACTGAGACGGGATATCCACAGCTATCTTAAAGAAATTTTCTTTTACCATCAAAAGATATATGACTATATTCTTTTTGATAAACCCTTGGAAAAGAGAATGTTGGCCCAATTCGCAGAACAGGAGAAACAATTGGAGAGCAAAATTGTGGCCTTGGTTAACAAAGCCCATGATTTAGAGCCCTTGCATTATTACAATATGGTTGCGGAAGCCCAAAGGATAATGAATAAGGCCTGGGCTTTAGCCGAGGAAAAAGAAGGTTTAAATAAAAATAAAGGTGAGGCAAGAGAAAAATCAATTTGATTGTTCTAAAATTTTTTTACAATTTTAATGAAATTTTGTTGCTTTTTGCCGTTATAAATGGTATATTAACAAAATAAGCGACCCGCAGTTACAGTCACCTGCGTTAAAAAAACTGTTTAAAAAAACATGACGCCGGGTGCCTACCCGGTGTTTTTTGTTGGTGCCAAACGGGAGGTGATTATTTTGTTAGACAATAAAGAACTGCTGAAAAAAATTAGTCTTTTTTCTGGTTTAGATGATGAATTGCTTAATTTATTGTTAAAAATAATAGAAGTAAAGGTTTTTCCAAAAGGAAAAATAATCTTTATGGAAGGTGACCCAGGTACAGCTTTATATTTTATCAAATCGGGGAAAGTAAAGATATCCAAGCTTTCGGAGACCGGCAGGGAGGTTATTATTCACATTTTAGGTACCGGAGATATTTTTGCAGAAGTAACCTTGTTTAAAAAGAATGCTATTTATCCCGCAACGGCAGAGGTAATAGAAGATGCCGTGATAGGTTTTATTCAGAATAAAAACCTGGAAAGTTTGGTATTAAGAAACCCCCAAATGGCATTGGAATTTATTCGGGCTTTAACGGATAAAATCTTGACTATCCAGGAGCGAATCAGCCAACTGGGGGCCAATGATGCAGTTGAAAGAACCATCAGGGTTCTCCTGGCTTTGGCCGAAGGTCACGGCCATAAATCAAATAGAGGTATAGAGTTGTGCATAAATATTACCCGGCAGGATTTAGCTTCTTTTGTAGGTACAACCAGAGAAACCATCAGCCGTATCCTTAGTAAATTAAGTCAGTCAGGTGTCATTGATATTTGTGGCAAGAATATTGTTATCACTGATATTGAAGGGTTAAAGAATTGGATATAACTTGATTAAATCTTTTCCCAGGAGGTTGGGATACCCTTTTCAGGGCAAGGGGGGAAATTTTTACCTGCCTCTAAAGTAACCTTTTTGCCATACTTATTTCGATATTCTCCGGAAATTTTTACTTTTTCGCCGGTCACGCCTGTTTCTCTCATACTAATTTACACATCCTTTCTAAAAATTATGGAGGTAGAGAAATGAACATCAGGACTATTACTAAGATTAGCCTAATAGCGGCAATTTATGCAGCGCTAACTATCGGATTGGCCCCCTTATCTTATAATTTTGTTCAGCTCAGGATTTCCGAAGCCCTGACCGTTTTGCCTTTTATCATGCCGGAGAGTATTTTGGGTTTATTTATTGGTTGTGCCATTGCCAATATCTATAGTGGCTTAGGTATATATGACATAGTTTTTGGAAGTCTGGCGACCTTAATAAGCGCTTTTTTGACGGCCAAAATGCCTACCAAATGGCTGGCACCCTTGCCGCCTGTAGCTGTCAACGCTGTGATAATCGGCTATATGTGGAGTTATTTTGCCCAGATGCCTTTTTATTTGACAGCGGGTTATGTAGCCATCGGTCAGATAGGAGCTTGTTATTTATTAGGTTTGCCATTATTGCATTTATTTACTAAAAGTCAAATCTTAAAAAAAATTAAAGAATTTTAGGACCTTTGGAGTTATCAACAAGGAAAAATCTTAAGTGCATAGAAAAAAGAGAAAATGTTGAGCTTTTCTTAGTTTGAAACTTGACTAAAAAACAAGACCGAGGTGTTCTATGCGGAAAATTTTGTTTTTATTGATTATTTTTCTTGTCGCTTTTAATATCACAGGATGTGGCGATAAAACCGAGCCTTCGAAAACCGTTCAAGAACCGCCGGAAACCAATCAGGAGCCTCAAGTGGTGGAAATTAAAACGCCGCTGGTAGAGATAGAACCGTTAGTAAAAAAAGAGAAGGATTTGCCCGGTGGTTTTATAGTTTCTATCGACAACCATCGCAATGCCTATCCGCAAAGCGGTTTGGAAAAAGCTGATCGGGTTTACGAAATATTAGCGGAAGGCGGAATAACCCGCTACCTGGCAGTTTTTCATTCCCAGGCACCCGAAAAAATTGGCCCTATTCGCAGTGCCCGTTATTATTTTGCCTATATCGTTAAAGGACACGATTTTCCTTTTGCCCATGCCGGCGGAAATAATGATGCCATAGCATTAATTCCCAAATTAAAGATAAAAGACTTGGATGAGATCTATAATGCCGGTGCTTTTTTTTACAGGGATAAGTCCCGGAAGATGCCTCATAACCTTTATACAAATTCCGACCTGTTAATAAAAGGGGCAGAAAAAAAGAAATATGCTTTGGAACCTTTAAAACCTCTGCCCCAGGGTGATGTCGCAGGGGGAGAGGAAGCTGACCTCATTGACATTACATATTCTACGGACTCCCGGTATATTTATGTTGTAACCTATGAATGGGACGGTCAACGGTATAAAAGGTATATTAACGGAATCCCCCATGAAACATCAGAGGGAACGGTTATATATACTGAAAATGTCATTGTTTTGGAAGCCAAAACCCGGGATGTTGTAAAGGAAGAATTACAATCGGAAATTGAAGTATTGGGCAGCGGCAAAGCGTATTTCTTTACCGGTGGCAAGTTCTATCAAGGTACCTGGAAAAAAGAAAAAGCCGCCGATGAATTTGAGTATCTTTACGAAGGACAACCTATGAAGTTCAAGGGTGAACATGCCTGGGTAAATATTGTTCCCAGTCTTAAAGATGTTGAAACAACAATATTGCAATAAATTATTTTTTACTACAAAATTCGACACACAATGCTAAAAAAATCATATATAATAACCTTTATAATAACCTTGTTTATATAAATACAGAAAAAGGCAAACCATCCGAAAGGTTGGGACGCAAAGCCATGGGTCTAAGGCTAAAAGCTATGATTGCCAGGTTGCCAAAGTATTTTTGTTTTACTTGTGCCAGTCTGTAAATCAGACTGTATTTTTATTTAAAAAACTATGTTATTTTTTATTAATAAATTGGGAGGAGTAAAACCTTTGAACGTTAAGTATTTAAATCCGTTTTTTGCAGCGATAAAAGATGTTAGTACCCAGGTTTTAGGTACAACACCTAATTTTGCTAAACCGTCTTTGAAAAAAACGCCCTTTAGCTCCGAGGAAGTATTAATTATTATTGGCATTACCGGAGAATTAAACGGCAAGGCCATTATAAATTTAAACAAGGTTGACTGTGTTCAGATTGCATCCAAAATGATGGGCGGAATGGAAATGCAGTTTGATGAGATTTCGAAAAGTGCCATTGGTGAACTATTTAACATGATTTTAGGTACGGCAGCCAGATATTTTGAAAAAGACGGTATTCGAATAAATATTACCAGTCCAACAATTTTGGAAGGGCAGAATGTAATAGTCAGCCAAAAAGAAACCATAATCTCGGTTCCGTTATTCATAGAAGAAACAAAAATTACCGTAAACATCTCGGCCGAATCTAAAGTAGCTTAAAAAAATAAAAGCAGAGGGAAAACTCTGCTTTGACTGTAGACAAAGCCATTAATAAATATTTAGCAAAAATAAAACTATATGATTATTATCAAAAGAAAAGCATTAGCGAGATTGAATAAAAAGAACGCAGGTGGCTGAGGATTAGAATTATCAATTATTTGACCCGGCACTTAATTGAAACTATCAATTTTGTATCTTTTAAAAAATAATGAATAAAAATAAAAGAAATAATTAAGAAACGTAACTAAAT
>JAAXZE010000120.1 GCA_012720075.1 Clostridia bacterium | reverse complement strand
TTTTTATATGTTAGAAAAGGAGAATGTTTGCATGTTTTAAAAAAGTTCCATTATTTTATTTCATGCATAAGATAACTTGAAATAACTTTTAACAAATTGGAGGTTCTAAAATTGTCTGCACCCAAAGTTTTAATAGGAAGTCCTATCCGACAAAAACCAAAGATTTTGGCCGAGTTTTTAAATTCCCTGGAAAGATTGGAAAAGGATAATATCCATGTTGATTTTTTATTTATCGATGATAATGAATTGTTTGAATCCAGCGAATTGTTAAAAGATTTTGGCTCTCATGGGTGGAAAACCGAAATAATTTTAGGTGACAAAATCAGCCGGTACCAATGTGATGAAAAGGGGCACAACTGGCAAGAAGCTTTGATCTGGAAAGTAGCTGAATACAAGGATTACATCATCACCAGTGCCCTGGAACAAAACTACGATTTTCTCTTTTTAGTCGATTCTGATATAGTACTGCACCCCAGCACCTTAAAGCATTTAATATCTACCCAAAAGGACATTATTTCTGAGATCTTCTGGACCAAATGGACACCTAACACTCCCCCTTTGCCCCAGGTTTGGGTAAGTGATCAATACAATCTTTTTTATAGTTATAGAAACCAAAAACTTTCTCAGGAAGAATTAAACAGTAGAACAATTGGGTTCTTACACTGTTTACAGATTCCCGGTATCTATGAGGTGGGAGGATTAGGCGCCTGTACCCTGATAAGTCAAAAAGCCCTCCGGTCGGGACTGAGTTTTAAAGAAATAAAAAACGTAAGTTTCACAGGAGAAGACAGACATTTCTGTATCAGAGCCGAAGTTTTGGGTTTTAAACTTTTTGTTGACACTTTCTACCCCGCTTATCATATTTATAGGGAATCGGAACTTGCCGGCGTCCAAAGCTATATAGAATCTTGCCAAAGGGTCACCTATTCTGACGGCTTAATTCCGGTCCGCAGCAATACCAAAGACCGGGACAATAAGTTAACTCTGGCCATGCTGGTAAGAAATGAAGCAAATCGTTATTTGCCTGAAGTTTTAAAACATGCCTCGGAATACATTGATGAAGCAGTGATTCTTGATGATGCCAGCGAAGATAATACTGTTGAGGTTTGCCGAAATATTCTCCAAGGTATTCCGCTGCGCCTTACTTCTAACGCCTATCCCGGTTTTCATAATGAAATAGCTTTACGAAAACAATTGTGGGAATTAACCATATCTACCAATCCTGACTGGATTTTATGCTTAGATGCCGATGAAATATTTGAAAACCGAGTGACAGACGAAATACCTTTGCTTATCAATCAACCCTATTATGACTATTTTGCCTTCCGCTTGTATGATTTCTGGAGTCCTACCCATTATAGGGAGGATAAGTACTGGGAGGCCCATAAATATTACCGGCCCTTTTTAATCAGGTATCAGCCCCGTTTTCCCTACAAATGGAAAGAATCTCCCCTGCACTGCGGAAGATTTCCGGCCAATATAACCGATCTCCCCGGTGCAGTCAGCCAGCTGAGAGTTAAACACCTGGGCTGGTCAACAGCCGAAGACAGGCTGAAAAAATACCAAAGGTATATGGAGCAGGATCCCCAAGGTAAATACGGAATAATGGAGCAGTATCAGTCCATACTGGATCCTAACCCCAATTTGATAAAGTGGGAAGAATAAGCATTAAAAAGAAAATCTCCTCTTGCGAGGAGATTTTCCGCTTTTATTCGCAGGCAGTATCATCAACACAGATGATGGTCTGAGCGCACAAGTTAGTAATGGTAAAGGCAAAACTAACAGGCCCGGCAACAAAGGTTTCTGATGTGGTAATACCTGCAGGGTTACAGATTGCCGATGATTCAATGGAAGGAGCAAAGCCGCAGCAAGAAGCTGTTCCGGTATCAAAGGTTAAGCAAGCAGATTGCCCGAAGACGTTGCAGAATTCTTCAAAGGTTACTCCGTTTTGTAAAAAGGAGTACTTAAACTGAACATCATAGGAATAAGAAACGGTCGGAACAGGATTGGTAGTAAAGGCTACATTGTATAATGCTATGTTACACTCGGGCGCATCGCCGGGACCAACCGGAGTATGGGCTGGATTAGTACAAGTTACGGTAAAGGAATCCGTCCTCGCTACATCGGTAATCTCCTGCACACAAATTCTTCTTATTGCCATTTATATTGACCTCCTTATTAGTGATCTGATATAGGCTCGCTGTTTTTCAGCAAACCTTATACCTATTTTCATATTATTCGGGAGCAACCTAAGTGTGTGCTTTGTTTAATATTTTTGGTACACTGCTTAATTTTTTTCATAATATAAATCACGAACAGAGTTTAAGCAGGAGGTCGTTTCAGCATTGGATATATCAAAACCTTTAATCAGCTTGTGTATGATTGTCAAAAATGAAGAAGAAAATATTGCCCGCTGTCTGGAAAGTATCAAAAGTTATGTCGATGAAATACTGATTTTAGATACGGGTTCTACGGATCAAACGCCTAAAATAGCCAAAAAATTAGGAGCTGTTGTTTCCTTTGGAACTTGGGAAAATGATTTTAGTAGGGCCCGTAACGAAAGTATCAAAGCTGCCAAAGGCAAATGGATACTGATTTTAGACGCCGACGAAGAAGTACCCGAAGAAACAGGTCGGGCTTTACGAGAACTGGCCGAAAAGGAAGAAGCGGAAGCGTATATTTTTAACATCGTAAATTACACCACAAAAGACAAAGACTGCCAAAAACAAATAGGCCTAAATTTGCGAATGTTTAGAAACAATCCCTTATATACATTCCAAGGCAAAATCCATGAACAGATAAAAGGAAATATTTTAAAGGCTAATCCTGGGGCAAAAATTATCCACTCGGGTCTAAATATTATTCACTATGGTTATTGCAGTGATAATAAGAAAAGGAAGGAAAAAAATTTACGAAACATTGAACTCTTAAAGGAAGCTTTAGCCGAGAATCCCCGAGATGCCTTTCTTCACTATAACCTGGGGGTAAGCTATTATGTCAACGGCCGGCTGGAGAAGGCCATTGAACACTACCAAAGGGCAAAGCAATTAACCGGCACTAAAGCATTCTTTCGTCCCGTCCTATTTCGCAACTTCGCAATTTGTTTGTTTGATTTGACCAGATATGAAGAAGCCCTTAACCTGCTTAATGAGGGATTGTCCTATTACCCCGATTATCCCGACCTTTATTACCTTAAAGGACAAATTTATTTTGCCTTAAGGTTGGTTAACCATGCTCAGGAATGCTTTGAAAATTGTTTAAAATTTACCCGGGTTAAGCCTGAATATGTATCCACCCAAGGCATTAACGGCTTTCTTTCCTATGAATACCTGGCAGATATCTATGGATATAAAAACAATTGGCCCAAAGCAACGGAATATCAACTGCTGGCCGTAAAAAACGGGGCCAAATCCTATACTTCCGCTCACCGCTTAGCTGTTTTTGCCGCCCGGAGTTTTCAAAACAAGAGGGATTTATCTGTTTTCCTCAAAGAAAATCTGCATCATTTGACAAGGGAAAATAAGACAAATATTTTATTTAATGCCGGTTGCTTCAACTTGGTTTTAGAAGAATTTGAAAGCGGAGGGGAAAACAATCACCAGGATTTATTATTGGCGGCTAAGGCCCAAATGCATTTTAAAAAATGGGAAAAGGCCCAAAAATATCTGGATCTAATACCCGCAAACAGTGAAAATTACCAGGAAGCCCAAATTTTAAAATATTTCTGCCTATGTCTAAAAGACCAATCTTCTGAACAAAAGTTGTTAAAACCTGATTTTAGCATCCGTGCGGTAATTAATACTAATCCGGAAATAATTTATCAACTCCTGCTTTTTGATAAGGAAAGGACATTATCCATTTGTAAGAACATTTTAAATAGCAGTGCCGATTTAAATTTGTTATTGAGCAAATTAGGCAAAATAGCTTTAAAAACCGGAAATTTGAACCTGGCCGAAAGTCTTTTCCTGTCAAACCTTAGTTCTAGTCACCATTCTCCTGAAATCTACCGCTTGTTAGGTGAAACATATATCTCTATGGGCGAAAAAACAGAAGGCTTATATTTTCTCTGTCAGGCAGTTCTGATGGAACCCAATAAATCGGAAAACTATCTATGTTTATTAAAACATGTTGTAGATTACTTTGCAGAACGGATACGGGAGATCTTCCGGATTTATCCCCACTGGGGCCTCATCACCCACCATCTTTGTGCCCTGACCACTTTCAGAACCAAACTGGACGGAAAGGAAGTATCTTCATGAAAAAAAAATCCATCAGTCTTTGTATGATTGCCAAAAATGAAAGCGATACAATCGGACAATGCATAAAAAGCGCCCTGCCTTATGTTGACCAGATAGTAGTTGTCGACACCGGTTCCAGTGACAACACGCGGGAAATTGCAGCAAACCTTGGTGCGGAAGTCTGGGAATTCCCCTGGAACAATGATTTTAGCGCCGCCCGAAATTTTTCCTTGGAAAAAGCCCGCAGCGACTGGATATTGTTTATGGATTGCGATGAAGAAATCGATCAAAATACCGGCCAATTATTGTTGGAAGCAGTAAAATCAGATTTTTACCACGCTTATTATATTAAAGTAACAAATATTCTGGCCGACAAAAATCAGGTGTCCCTCTACTCTATCCGGCTCTTTCGCAACCTGCCCCAATACAGGTTTAGAGGAAAAATTCATGAACAAATAGCCGGTTCCATATTAGAAAACTGTGGACAGGAAAAAATCGGCCGTATTAATTTTACTTTGCTTCACCACGGCTATAATCCGGAAAAAGTAAATATTAAGGCCAAAATTATGCGCAATATCAGCTTGTTAGAAGAAGAACGGAATAATCCTAAAAAAAATGACGGCTTTTATTATTATAATTTGGGCATTGAATTCATTAGGCAGGGAAAATTTCAGGAGGCTTTGGAAAAATTCATTGAATCGCTAAAATTGACGGTCAATACGGCGGGATACGCTCCTTCCTTAGTTAATAAACTTGTTGTTTGTCTAATCGAGCTAAAAAGATACCGGGATGCTTTGGAACAATTGGCTTATTTCCAAGAAGTTTACCCGGACTACAGTGATCTTTATCTTTTGGAAGCAACCTGCCATCTAAGATGCGGACGTTTTAGCCTGGCCAAAAAAAGTATTGAAAAAGCCAAGGCAGTCGGTAATAATAACACAATTTATCCTGTAGAAGGAACTATTTTCGGTCAAAAGCCGGAGGCTCTTTTAGAAACTTATCAAAATTTAATGTTGGCCGACCAAAAAAAATTTCAACTAAGCGTCTGCATTCTGGCCAATAACGTAGAAAATAATATTGCCCGTTGCCTGACAAGTATTGCCGAACTGGCCGATGAAATAATTTTGGTTACTACCGGATGCGATGATAATACCTTAAATATTGCTTACCAGATGGGCGCAACTATTTTTAGACTAAACGGGGATAAAAGTTTATCCAAATCAAGAAATTTCGCCTGCCAACAAGCCTCCGGCGACTGGATTCTCTCTCTAAACGGCGAAGAAGAAGTGCAGCAAGCCGATTTGAAAACCCTAATAGATTATTTAAACCGAGCAGAAATACCGGCCTATAAAGTAAAGGTCAAATCCTTTTTTACCCAAAATGATTGGTCTTTATATCAGGAGGAAGCTCTCTGCAAAATTTTTAGAAATAATAAAGCCTTCTCATATCAGTCATGTATTTCAGAAGACATCCATCGGAGTATTGCGGACAATTGCCGGGAGGAAATATTGGGTTTTTTACCTTTAACAATTTTTAACTATAGTTTTATCTTAAAACCCCCGTTTAAGCAGGAAAACTTTAAAAAAAATATAGCACTCATTGTACAAGACATAAAAAAGTTCGGCAAAAACACTGCTGTCTATGAAGCTTTGGGTAATGAATTCATGAAAATAAATAATTTCAAGAAAGCTTTGTACTACTTGAAGAAAGCCCTAGTTTTGTCTGATTGTCCGGCATCTCCCAGCCTTTGGTATAAAACCGTTAACTGTCTATTTAAGTTAAACAGTTTTTCCGATGCCATAGATTTGGTAAAAAAGGCCGTCCAATATTATCCGGACTATACCAACCTTTTCTACTTAGAGGGTCTTTGCTATCTTAAACTGGGCTCCTTAGAAGAAGCGGAAAAAAGTTTTACCAAATGTTTGGAACTGGGCGAGGCAAACTGGGAAAAATATCTTGTCCAACCGGGAGCGGGCTCTTATTTAGCCCATTGCGGCTTGGCCGAAACATACTTGAAAGAAAATAACTTACAAAAATGTTTGAAACAATACCAATTGGCCGCCCGCTATCCGGAAGGACATAATACGGTAATTCCGTTATTAACTCAGGTAATAATTGAAAACCTGGGAGCAGAAAGGGTTTTAGATTACCTTCAGGAAAATAATTTGGCTTCCGGTTTAAATTTATGTCTTGCCTCCGAGACTGCCATCAGAAAGGACTGCATAATAACAAGTTTAATGCTTTTGGATACGGCTTTTACAAAAATTCATGAAGAAAAAAACTCCGGTTTGTATGAAATTATTTCCGAAAAAATATTTAAACTTTTAGGAAGAATATTCAATAATGCAATTAAAGATAACCCTCAGAACCCCGAACTGGAAAATTTTAAATGCTTTTTTAAATACTCGTAAAATTAAAAACCCCTTAATGAGTTCTTTCATTAAAGGCAGACAATCGACAAAGTTATTGTGTAGAAAAACGGCTATGAAATTTATAATCTATTTTCATAAGAAAAGCATTAGTGAGATTGAAAAAAACAGGTGGCTGAGATAAGAGCTAGCTTCTCATCGATAATAAATATGGTTTATAATAAGCTGAACCCCTTAATGAGTTTAATCATTAAGGGGTTCATTCAATGTAAAAGTATCTTTAAAAAGGCAAATTATTTAAACCCATACCAGCCAGAAGCTTTTGCAGCAGTTGATCGGCTTGCTCCCGGTTTTTTATTCCTCCGGATTCCTCTATCTCACCCAGAATCTCATGGATAACTTTGCGTTTATCCTCGGGCAAAAATATCTCAAACTGAGCAATAAGGGCCTTCAACTCCTCAAAATTTTGAGGCAACTGAAATTGATTCATGCTCGACCTCCTTAAAATTATACTTTTTCAACGCCTAACGACCTGGAATATAGTACAGTTACAGGTTTTTCTTCCAGCCCGGGCTTTTTAATAATTCTAGAAAAATGCACCTTGGCTTTGGATTCCCGTTCTTCGTCATAAGTAACTTCCGCTTCAGCCTGTCTTAAAAGCTCCGTTTTCCCCAATGACCTGGAATATAGCACTTTTAAGGGTTTTATCTCTTCCCTATTTTGTTTTACAATCCGGGAAAAGTAGACCCTGGTCTCGGTATTGGGCTGTTCTTCTTTAGATATCTGTATTTCTTCTTCCTGGCCTTTTATCCGGTCTTTTCCTAAAGATCTGGAATAAAGTATGTGACAGGGTTTCTGTTCCTCCACACCTGCTGTGATGTCAACAGCTTCCAATACTTTTTTTTCCGGGATTTGATCCGCTTTTCCCAAAGTTCTGGAATATAACACAACCGTTGAATTTTTTTCCACCGGTCTCTCATCCCCCTTATTTTCTGAATCTGCCGGTGTTCTCAGTGGTTTTTTGCTACCTTTTGAGGCAAAAAAGACAAGAGCTAGGCCGGCCAAAATCAGTATAGGGCCAAAAGAATTTTTTCCGCGCTCCAACCCAAACATTGGATTTTCCCCTCCTTTTTCTCAGCTTTTAAGTCATTTCATAATATGCTGGTAACTCGTAAATGTGCCAAAAATAGAGTAAAAAATATTATTTAATTTTTCTTTTAATTCTAAGTAGCAGTTTTTCGTTTGAATCATAGGATATTATCGTAAAAGGCAATAACCATGTAAAGAAAGGAGGAAAAAATATGGTTGATCAAGGGGGTTTATTTGGAGGAGTATGTTATGGTAACTCCTGTTTCTTTGAAACCTTATTAATGGTCATAATTATTTACTGGCTGTTAAGGTGGCTCTTTGGTTGGGGTTATGGTAACGGATAATAAAACCCAAGCATGAAAGGGGGATTTTAATGGCAGACAATTTTTCCGGAAAATATGGCCCATACGGCGGAGTTTGTTACTCCAACTTCTTCTTTTTTGAAACCATTCTAATGTTAATTATCATTTACTGGCTGTTAAGATGGCTCTTTGGCTGGGGTTATGGCGCATACTAAATTCTCAATCCCGGCACCTAAGTTGCACCTTAAATATGGCAAAATCATAAGATATAGTGAGAGATTTACAAACTTATGTAAAAATGTGAAAGGAGGAAATTTTTAATGGCTGATAATGTTGCTGCTCCATACGGAGGAGGATTATTCGGAGGGGTATGTTTTGGTAACTCCTGCTTCTTCGAAACTCTTTTAATGGTGATTATTATTTACTGGCTGTTAAGGTGGCTCTTTGGTTGGGGTTACAACGGATAAGTGTATACCTCAATAAGGTAAAGCTGATATTCTTATCAGCTTTACCTCTTTGAATCAGCTATTAATATGGATGTTTAAAAACCGGAATGTATAAAAAGATAGGGGGTTTATATATGACCGATAATGCCAGCAGACAATATGGTTACAGCGGTTTCGGCAGTTTTTGGTGGATCTGGATTATTATCGCCGTATTGTTTTTCTTATTCTTCTTTGGCGGTTGCGGTTTTGGTCCCGGTCCTTGCTAATAAAACAGCAAAAAGAAAGGAGGCAAAAATATGACTGATAATATTGCAGGTCAATTCGGATACGGTTACAATCAAGGGATTTGGCTGATCTGGATTGCCATCATTGCTTTGATAATTTACCTGTTCTGCTTTAATGACAATTTCTGCAGATAAATAAGCAAATAAAGGGTTAGCTTCGAGCTGGCCCTTTTTTATAATATATTCACAGGTCCTGTAATAAATTCATAGTATAGTAATGTGAAAAGAATATAGCCTCAACCGGAAAGGGGGTTAAAATACATGGCCGATAATGTTGCCGGTCAATTCGGGTACGGTTACAATCAATGGATTTGGTTGGTCTGGATCGCCTTAATCGCATTGATTATTTTTGTATTTTGTCAATGCGGATTTTTCTACTAAACCCTAAAAAAACGGCTATTGCATAACGAACCAAAAGTTCGCTAGCAATAGCCTTTTTTATGCGCTTTCCCATTCTTTACTTTTAAAAGAATAATTTATTCAAACAAAGGAATAATTATTGTTTCAGTATCTTCATTGCTTCTTCCAAAGTATCCACTATTGTAAAAATTTTATCCAACTTAGCAAAGCCGATAATTTTTTTAACATAATCGGTAATTCCTACATATATAATAGCTCCTTCTTTTTGATTAATATGCTTAAACAGGGCAATAAGCATTCCTAAACCCGATGAATCCAGCAAAGGAACTTGGGATAGATCCAAAACTAATTTAAAGGTTTTCAGTCTAGCCAGTTCATCCTTTATTTTTTCCTTCAAATCATTGGATTCCAGTAAAGTAATCTCACCGGAAAGAACAGCCAATAAAATACCATCTTCATATTTAAATGTTACCTTTGCCACCTTCATCCCCCACTTTCTTTTGGTTCTGTCCTTTTTAACTTGATAATATTTATGTCATCGTCCAAAGAAAACCCTTTGGACGAATTAATAGTTTCCCTGAGATAAGCAAAAAAGTCATTGTTGTTCTTTATTTCTTCCATTAAAACTTCTTCCGCTAAATACTCCCCTTGAGTGTTTTTCAACTCAAACAAACCGTCGGTAAACATAAAAACCTGGTTACCAATACTAAAAAGTTGTTCTTCTTCCTCATAATTAACATTGTCAAACAATCCCAAAGGGAATTCGCGGGAACACTCCAACCGGAAAACCCCCTTTTCTCCTGAAAAAATAGGCGCTGGGTGGCCGGCATTGGCATAAATAATTACGTTTTTCTTTAAATTAAAGACACTGTAAAAGGCAGTGACAAAATGGTCACTGTTGACACTGTTGAAAAATGAGTAAATCTCTTGGTTTAAATATGTCAAGAATTTTCCAGGATTGGCCCAGTCCTTAGCACCCTTGGCGATTAAATCCTTTAAAACCGCCGTAATCATGGCCGAAGAAACACCGTGACCCGAAACATCGCCGATAAAAACACCTAACGAGTGGTCATCAAGGACTAAAAAGTCATAAAAGTCCCCGCCGACACCAATACTGGTCTGATATAAAACTTCTATATGCAATTCCTTAAATTCGGGAATTCTTTGCGGCAAAAAACCTTGCTGAAGGCGACGGGCCATTTCCATTTCTTTTTTAAGGTCCTGATAACGCTGGCTCAAATCATCAGTAAGTCTTTTGACTTTTAATAAATTATTGCAGCGAACCAGTAATTCATGCCTGTCCACCGGTTTGGTCAGAAAGTCATCAGCTCCGGCTTCCAATCCTTTTATCATATTTTTTCGATCCCCTAAGGCGGTGATCATAATAACGGGGAGATTATAATCTTCCTTGGCCTTTATTCTGCGGCACACTTCATAACCGTCCATACCCGGCATCATTACATCCAGAAGTACCAAATCAGGTTCATTGGCCTCAATTACTTCCAGCGCCTGGTAGCCGTCCCTTGCCTTTAAAATGTGGACATCTCTTTTATCCTGCAAAAGATAGGCCTCTATGAGATCAATATTTATCTCATTGTCATCGACAATTAAAATTTTATGATTCTTCTCCATAAAAACCCCGTTTAAATTCACTGGTCAAAATATTTATTATACTTCTTCGCCATCTTTGTTAAAATCCCTTTAAATCTACATATTTCTACCTAAATTTAGTAATACTAAAATTCAACAGCCGGTATTTATTAGTTTAATAAAACTCCGGGAAGTTAAGAGGAGATAGCATGTTCAAAAAGTTTAAATTTCTTAAATTTCTCATAAGTCAAAAGCCCTTAAAAGGACAGAATTCCAGCCAGAGCCAACCACCCAAATCCCAACAAAACCTGACTGCAAACCTAACTAAGAATGTAGAGCTCCTCAAGGCAATGCTGGGAACCAGCTCCGATCTTGTTTTCCACGATTTTATCCTGGGCACCGAGGGAAGACCAAAAGCAGTATTAATTTTGGTTGATGGTTTGGTTGACATAGATACAGTCCACGAACAGATCATTAAGCCTTTGATGATTGAAAGCAGAACTCTGTCGGAGAAATGTGGAATTTTTCCTAATTATAACATCGAGGTTATTAAAAATACTTTAATAACTGTCAATAGTATTAAGATTATTACCACCATTGAAGAAGCAATTGACGGGGTTCTTTCGGGGAACACAGTGCTCTTGGTAAACGGTCTGTCCGACGGACTCCTTATCAGTACTCAGGGCGGGGAAATCAGAGGAATCAAAGAACCGGCTACCGACAGCGTAGTAAGAGGTCCAAGAGACGGATTCGTAGAAAACCTGCGAGTAAATACGGCTTTAATCCGCCGAAGAATAAAAAGTCCCGATTTAACCATAGAGAGAATGGTTATCGGGCGAAGAACCAAGACCGATGTGGAAATTGTTTATATCAAAAGCTTAGTTAAACCGGGACTGGTTGAAGAAATTAAAAGAAGACTGGCAAGCATTAACACCGATGCAATCTTGGAGTCCGGTTATATCGAGCAATTTATTGAAGATGCCCCTTTTTCACCTTTTAGTACCGTTGGAAACAGTGAACGTCCCGATCAGGTAGCCGCCAAATTACTGGAAGGAAGAGCAGCCATACTTGTTAACGGCACTCCTATCGCCCTGACGGTTCCCTATTTATTTATCGAAAGCTTTCAATCGGTAGAAGATTATTATTCCAGAACCTTTTATGTGGCAGTAGTAAGGATTTTAAGATACGTGGCTTTTTTTATAAGTGTTTTTGGCCCTGGAACCTATGTGGCCCTGGTCAGCTTTCATCAGGAACTGATACCTACTCCCCTTTTGATAACTATGGCCGCCGCCAGGGCCAACACACCTTTTCCAGCTTTTTTAGAAGCAATCTTAATGGGAGTTGCTTTTGAAATATTGCGGGAAGCAGGAATTCGCCTTCCCCGCCCGGTAGGTACAGCCATCAGTATTGTCGGCGCTCTGGTTATTGGTGAAGCCGTAGTTTCCGCCGGTGTAATAAGTTCAACAATGGTAATAGTGGTATGAGTGACCGACATTGCCTCCTTTGCCGTTCCTCCCCAAACCGATGTGGGTGGAATAGGCAGGATTGTATTAGTGCTCCTGGGGGGTAC
>JAAXZE010000119.1 GCA_012720075.1 Clostridia bacterium | reverse complement strand
CTATATTTATTATCAACGAAAAGCCAGCTCAAACAATTTAAAGGAATGAACTCGGAGGCTTCGGGAATTATCAAAACTCCCCGGCACTTAATTGAAAATTTAGTTACATTCATAATTATTCTTAAATATTTTTTTTTTATTTTAAAGATACAAAATTGATAGTTTCAATTAAGTGCCGGGTCAAACAATTGATAATTCTAATCCTCAGCCACCTGCGTTCCTTTTATTCAATCTCGCTAAGGCTTTTCTTATGATAGCTATGCTAAATATACTAACTTCTTCAACAGTATAACCCCATAACCCCGGAACTGTCCGGCTGTTTACTTGGTTTTTGCATACTGACGCAAATTTTCTTCAAAAGTATCTAAGTCCAAGCCAACCGTTTCCTGAAATACCTTCTCAAATTTTTGTCCTTGGCCTAATTTATCCAACATTTCATTAAAGATTTTCTCTTCGCCCAAATTTTCAACCAGATAATCAATGGCTATTAATGACTGCCAGTAAGCCAAGTCTTGATCTTTTTGATCATCAAAGGTACCGTTTAAATCTTTGAAAGAATACAAATTATTTTTAGCTTCTCTTTCCGGTTCTTCTAAAGTAAAGCCTGTTAATTTTCTTTCAACATACTGGGCAATACCTTCAGTAAACCAGCGGGTATAATTGCCGTTTGTCTTATAATCTACCACGAAATGGGAGTATTCGTGGGCCATCGGTCCCATATTTTTAAAGACCAATTTTTTATCAGCATCTTCATCTACCCAAACATCAGGTGCCAGGATGCGAATACTGCCCATCCAGTATACGCCCATGGGACTTCTGTCTCCGTCCCAGCCAAAACTTTTATTCAATTCCATCATCGAAGGATAGATAATAACAGGCACTCGTCCCTTATTTTCAAAACCTAAAATAGCGTTAACCTGTTCCTTTATCTCCTTACTGTTTTCCAGAACCAGCCGAGCACTGTCCTCATTATCAGGTACATATTTAATAATAAAATCAGTATCATTCAAAGTTTTAAAATCCCTGGTGACCAAGGCCAGCTGATATTTAGACAAATTACGAATAATATTATAACCCTGAATTTTTAACTTAGGCCAAACAGTGGCAATTGCCAAAATAATAATTAAAATAAGGGCTAGCATGAATATTGGAAATCTATTGTTTAATAGAGATTTCATTCCTCTCACCCCTCCTCATGCTTTTCCCCAGAGCAATTCATCGCTCTCTTGCCCGGTAATAACAAGTGTATAAGTGTGTTAGTGTGAGTTCTCAGCCTTAATCTAGCAAAGTTGAGGTAATCTTTAATCTTCTTTAACCAGTTTTTTTTACAAAAGTTAGTTGCAGTAAATTGTATTATAACATGGTTAATTTCATTAACATATACGCCAAATAATGTAAACTATACGCAAAAAATAGACCCCTGGAGCAATAAATCTCCAGGGGTCACAGAATGGAGCGGAAGACGAGATTCGAACTCGCGACCCTCGCCTTGGCAAGGCGATGCTCTACCACTGAGCCACTTCCGCATGATATAATATGGAGCCGGCGATGGGACTCGAACCCGCAACCTGCTGATTACAAGTCAGCTGCTCTGCCAATTGAGCTACACCGGCTCAACCCTTTGACACATTTCATATTATACAAAGCTTTTTTGAAAAAGACAAGTAGTAATTTTTTCAGGTTTTAATAATAACTCCAACCGCCAAATAAGCTCAGAAAAGAAGGAAGTAATAAGCCTAAGGATAGTAACACTACCAGAATAATTAAAGCGGTTTTTTTCATCCGTTCATTTTTGCTTTTTTTTCTCATTTTATTAAAACCTCATTCCTTTCGCTATTATCATTGATAAAACCACGAAAGATATTTTTAAACTAATTAGATAAATATTTATCAAGGGCGGAAATCACCAAAGCCCCGTCACCGACGGCCGTGGCAACTTGCCGCAGGCTTTTTTGCCGGACATCGCCAACGGCAAAAACTCCGGGCACATTGGTTTGCAACTGCTTGTCGGTAACTACATAACCCCGCTCATCTAGGGTTATTTCCACCGGTAGATAATCGGTATTAGGTATATAACCCACAAAGACAAAAACACCATCCACTTTAAGGGATTGCTTTTCTTGGGTTTTAACATTATGCAAGGAAACTTCCGTTACTTTTTCATTGCCGATAATCTCATCCACTACACTATCCCAGATAAAGGAAATTCTCTCATTTTTCAGCGCCCGTTCCTGAATAATTTTGGTGGCCCTTAGTTGATCCCTCCGGTGAATAACCGTTACCTTATTGCAAATTTTGCTAAGATATAAAGCCTCTTCAATGGCAGTATCCCCACCGCCCACTACGACGACATCTTTATCTTTGAAGAAGAAACCGTCACAGGTTGCACAATAGGATACACCACGCCCCCTGAATTTGGTTTCGCCGTTAACTCCCAGTACTCTTGGCCGAGCCCCGGAAGCGATTATAACAGCCCTGGTTTCATAAACAGTTTCACCGGCCATAACCTTTTTGACAGGACCCAGGGCTTCAAGGGCGGTAACATGTTGGAAAATCATTTCCACACCCAGATTTATTGTCTGCTGGTAAAATTTCATCATCAATTCGGGTCCTGATATTCCTCCTGGGAAACCGGGATAATTCTCAATGGTTTCCGTAGTGGCGGCCTGACCGCCAGGGGCCCCTGTTTCTAAAATCACCGTTTTATAGCCGGCCCGAGCTGCATAAATACCGGCTGTCATCCCTGCCGGTCCCCCACCGATTATTACCACATCATACATGAAGTTTCCTCCTCGATCATCTATATCTAATTACCAGTATAACATCTAAAAACCCGTTAAAAAAGCCTATGTTTATGCCCCTGTCGGGTACTATGAACGAATAAATGAAACAAGCACAGGCTTAGTTATCCACCTGTGCTCGATAATTTGTCTAAATATGTACTCACAACTAATCTAAATAATTTAATGGATTTCTATGGTTCCCATTAACCCGTACTTCAAAATGCAGATGAGACCCTGTACTACGGCCGGTACTGCCGACCTTGCCGATTAAATCTCCCCTGCTTACGGTCTGCCCGATCTTTACATCAATTTTCGAGAGATGAGCATACTTGGTCAATAAACCATCACCGTGATCAATATCAACACAATAGCCATAAGTACCGGCCCATCCGGCACTTATTACTTTGCCGCTTTCCGCTGCAAACACCGGGTCGCCGGTAACACCGTCTATATCCAGCCCGGTATGAAAACCGGAACTCCTACTTCCATACCCGGAAGTAATTCTGCCCCTTAATGGCCAAGCCAGTTTACCGTTACCCCCGCCACCACGGGATGCAACCATTACTTTGGTTCCCTGATAAACGACTTTGGTCTTGGGCTCTTCCAGCACTTCTTTTTCCAGTATTTCTTTTTCAACTTCTATCCCGTTTTTCTCAACAACTTGATATGTAACCTTTTGTTTACCGTTTTTTCCGTTTTCTTTAACGGAAGTTTGCCCACGCCATAAATTGGCGTCGCTTATGTATTTTGTTTCAAAGGGAATGGTTTCTTCTTTGGTATAGCGAACCTTGGCAATAACATTAACCATGGGCTCGGATTTGACCAACTTTAACTCCTGTCCAATGGAAAGAAGATCTTTTTCTAGTTGAGGATTGGCCTCTTTCAGCTCATTAACGGTCATGTTATTACCGTAAGCTATATCCCATAAAGTGTCGCCTTTTTTAACAATATAGGTTTCAACCTTATCGGTACCGTTCAGCATTAGAGAAACGGCTCGATGGAGGTCAGTTAACTGTCCCATAGAAACTTCCGCCGGAGTTAAAGTTACCTCCTCGGCAAACTCTATGGATAACAACTCTTTCTCTTCAGTATCTACTGTAAATTCTTCCTTTAATTTATCAAGCACTTCCTGGGCCTGCTCCCAAGTAGCCAAATATAGCTTCGGCTCGCCGTTTATATTTATGGCAGCACCCTCGATAATCCAATCCAATTTGGCAGCAAGAATATTAGCCAAATTTTCACTATCTATTGGATTTTCTTTTAATTTTTCAACCTTTTCCACGGTAACAGTATTCTTTATATCTTTAATAGAAAGACCTGTTTCTCCCGTTTTTAATGCTTTAGCCGCTTCCAAAGCCTCTTTATAAACGGTCTCATTTTTTATTACAGCAATTTTTTGATTGTCAACCTTCACTATGTAGCCTGTACTTGAAAGGTTTAAGGCAAAAACAGCGATTAAAATAACGGCTAAAGCTCCGGTGATAAAAAACAGTTTAGATTTGTTCCCTCTTACTCCCAACCAATCAACTAACTGTGGCATATATTCCGCAGGTACTCTTGCCCAACCTGCAGAGATCTTCACCTGCCTTCCCGCTTGTGCATTCTTGGACAAACCCAAATAGCAAATCCATTATAACATAATTTTTCCATTATGATAATAGCATAAAATTACCAGGTATAAAAAATTATTCCCCTTTATTATACATTATATGCATTTTTATCCAGTTGGGTTGTTCCGGCTCTCTACTAACTCTATGCGGGATATAAATTCTTCTGAAAAAACGATAGGCCAAAGGACGGTTTTCATTGCCAAATCATTAAACCGCCAACCTGGAAATAGTAAGTTTGGCTTATATTTTAAGTTATGCATAAAGCAATAAATAAATCCCAAAAATTACCAATAGCAATCCGCAAAACATTTTTATTCTCTGGCCCCATTTTTTAGCTTTATCCAATGTAGCCAAAACAGAGGTAAAGGTTCCGGCAACTATTAAAGGGAGCCCTTGCCCAAAACCATAGGCAAATAAAGCCGCTCCTCCGTATAATGGTTTGCCGGCAGCGGCTATAAAGGTTAAGAGTACCGCCAAAATGGGGGTTGCGCATGGCGATGCCACAAAACCAAAGGTTAAACCCAATAAAAATGCCCCACCCAAACCTTTTAATACCGGCGCCCGGGAGGCAATCCCGGGAAAATTAAAATTAATAAAGCCCAATAAATTTAAACCCATTAAAAGGGCTATGCAGCCTGTTATATAAGGCCAAAAACCTCCTATGCCCTGCCCAAATACCAATCCCAAGGACGCCGCCACTATTCCCATAAAGGCTATGGTAAGGGCCAATCCTAAAACAAAAAAGAGGGACAATAAAAAGCCCTTCCTCCTGTTTTCCGCCCCGTAGCCCCCTATATAGCCCAGTATCAGGGGCAACATGGACAAAAAACAGGGATTTATACTGGTAACGGCCCCTAAGGAAAAAGCCAGCAGTATGCCAATTACCGAGCCCCTTTCCAAAAATAAAGTTAAATTTTCAACCATAAAAACACCCACCGAAAATTAATAGTGCGTAAGTGTTTAAGTGTGTTAGTTATGTAGGGGCGGGCTTCGACGCCCGCTTTTATTTTAATAAGCAGTAGAATAGCAAAATATATTAACCTTCGCTATTCCATAAAGCCTTTTTCACCTGAAGATAAATGGCACACTCCAGGCGCTTTCGCTGCAATTCACAACCAAAGGCATAAGGCTCAAGCAATGATCCGCCATAGTTCAAATTATTGGCATGACAGCCTCCGCTGCAGTAATACCGGGCCCAACAAGAACGACATTCTTCCTTATTCAAGACATGGCTGTTTAGAAATTCCCTTGCCACTTCTTTTCTTTCTAAGCCGTTATAAACATTGCCTATTTTATATTGTTCCCTGCCCACAAACTGGTGACAGGGATAGAGGTCTCCCTCGGGGCTGACCGCCAGATATTCATGGCCTGCGCCGCAGCCGGAGAGCCTTTTGGGTAAACAGGGACCGTGATTCAAATCAATGTTAAAGTGGAAAAAGTTAAAACCCCGGCCGTTTTTATAGGCATCCCAGTAGTACCTGGTTAACTCTTCATACTGCTCTTTTAAAACCGGCAGATCTTCTTCCTTAAATGCATAATCATACTTGGCATCAGCCACTACCGGCTCCACCGATATTTCCTTAAAGCCCAGCTCCGCCAAGTGTTTTACATCATTAGCAAAGTCCAGATTATGCCGGGTAAAAGTCCCTCGCAAGTAATAGTTCTTTTGATTTCTGGAATTGGCAAAATCGATCATCTTATCCTTTATCATATCATATGAGCCCTGCCCATTGGCAAAGGGCCGCATGCGGTCATTAATCTCCCGACGGCCGTCCAGGCTTAAAACCACGCTCATGTCATTGGCATTTAAAAACTCTTGAATATCTTCATTTAATAATACACCGTTGGTAGTGACGGTAAATTTAATAATTTTCCCCATTTTTTCAGCTTTTCTCTTGCCGTACTCTACCAATTCTTTGACAACGGCGAAGTTTAAAAGGGGCTCTCCTCCGAAAAAGTCCACTTCCACATGTTTACGGTTTTGGGAAGCAGTCAATAAAAAGTCAATAGCCCTTTCTCCCACCTCTTGGGTCATCAAGGCTCTTTTTCCGCCGAAGGGACCGGTACCGGCAAAGCAATAACCGCATCTCAAGTTGCAATCATGGGCTACATGCAGGCACAAGGCCTTAACTAACCCGTTAATTTGGGGCTGGTACGAAGAGGGGTCGATATCCTCGGTAAACAATGAGTTATTGGCAATCAATTGCTCCAGTTCCGCCTTAACACTTTTTAGGGTTGCCGCATCATATCTGTCGGCAAGAGAAGCTTCTGCTTCTTGCCAATTTCCGGCCAAAGCCTCCAGCCGTTCCAGATAATCCCAGGTAGTTTCGTCTATTACATGGATTGAACCGCTATTGATATCCATAAGGATTTTTAAGTCATCAAAGGAAAATTTATGAATATTATTGAAATTCAATGCCTGCATTTTTATCACCTTTCAAATATTTATCTGTAAAAAAAACTAGACCCCCAAAGGGTCTGTTTTTTTAATTTTTACATACTTGATTGCCGACAGTACAAGAAGTCTTGCAAGCCGATTGGCAAGAAGTCTGACATTCACCACAGCCGCCGGTTTTTAATGTATTGGCAAGTTGGTTAACTTTAATAGTTTTTATATGTACTTGTTTTTCCATTGTCTTACCCCCTCCACAAATAACCTAAACAAAAGAATTATAGCACGCTAATAATTATAGCACAACAAGCATCAATAAAAAATATGCTATTTTTCCGTCATTTATTCTGGCTGCCGTTAAGGGCTGTCACCCTTTAAATAATAAAAATTTACCTGCCTTCCTTATTGAAAGCCTCAGCTTGTTGATAAACCATATTTATTATCAACGAAAAGCTAGCTCAAACAATTATAAGGAACGAACTCGGTGGCTTCGGGAATTATCAAAACTCCCCGGCACTTAATTGAAAATTTAGTTACATTCATAATTATTCTTAAATATTTATTTTTTTATTTTAAAGATACAAAATTGATAGTTTCAATTAAGTGCCGGGTCAAACAGTTGATAATTCTTATCCTCAGCCACCTGCGTTCTTTTTATTCAATCTCGCTAAGGCTTTTCTAATGATAATAAATCTCAGAGCCTTTTTTGCAACTTATTTATTTAATTAATTTGTCGACAGTCTACGGCCTTCCTTATTGAAAGCCTTTCTTTTTGCTCTAACATATTATGTTATAAAGAGCAGGAAAGGAGGCGCCTTTTATGTATGATGAAATGATGGGAAATCCATATGACCCCATGTATGACCAATACCTAATGAGACAACAGTTTGGAAGCCCGATGTTTGGCAGACCAAGACCACCGTTTTTCCCATTTTACCCATTTTTTCCGTTCTTCCCGTTTAACCCGTTCTTCCCATACCCGCCGTTTTTCTGGTGGTAAATTAAAGCCCCTCTGTGGTTAGACTGTTAGACATAGCATATTCCCGTGGTTTTTCACGGGAATTTTATATTAGTAAGGTGGGCCTTTATGTAATAGGTGCCATAATAAAAAGGCTTCCTATTACCAGAAAGCCTAAGTTTGTAATGTAGCTGGAGCGGACGACGGGGCTCGAACCCGCAACCCTCGGCTTGGGAAGCCGATACTCTACCAATTGAGCTACGTCCGCATTTGTTTTTATTTAGCATTAACATTATACCAAAATTATAAATCTAATCAAGTAATTTTTGCAACCAGAAAGGGCATTATAAATTGCAAGTTTAAATGCCCACCATATTTTGTAAATTCCCTGATCAAGCGATATGTAGTTCCTGGATGTCAAGGGCGAGTGCTTTTTGCTCGTGTATTTACCCTTGACATCCATACACAAGTTATCCTGTTG
>JAAXZE010000118.1 GCA_012720075.1 Clostridia bacterium | reverse complement strand
TCTTTATCCTTTCCTTGGCAAAATTTTAGCTTTGACCGATTTGCAGTTTGGAACCTGGGCGGGGGTTGCCGTGCACGAAACTGCCCAGGTTGTAGCGGCAGGTTTTGCTTTCAGTGAAGGTGCCGGCCAGATTGCCACCGTTGTAAAACTAACCAGAACGGTTTTGCTTGCCCCTATTGTTCTAATATTAGGCATATTATATTCCAGACAACAAAATAGCCAAGCAACAGGTAAAATAAATTATTTTAAAATATTCCCTTGGTTTGTGGTTGGATTTATAGCTATGGCCGGTTTTCGTACGATAGGTGACTCTTTATTTTTAAATAGCTCCCAATGGGCAAATTTTCTTAACCAAACTTCAACCTTATCCAAATTTATGATTGTTACCTCCATGGCTGGAGTAGGACTATTAACAAACTTTGATGATATGAAAAAAGTGGGTATTAAACCTTTTGTGGTAGGGCTGGTTGCCTCTTTAATAATGGCCGTTTTCAGTATAGTATTAATCTTTGCTTTAGGAATTTAAAAACTACCGTTCCTTGAGTACAGTGATTGGCAAGATTAATATATATCAAAAAGAGCGCCTATAATGTATTGCTCAATACATTATAGGCGCTTTTAATTTTTAATTTAACCTTAACCTATACCTGGATTTTAGCCTTAACCTCAATATTATCTATCAACCACAATAACCCAGACCTTATAAGGCCCGTGTACTCCAATGCTCAGATCCATTTCAATGTCGGCAGAGCGGCTGGGTCCGGTAATAAAGTTAATACAGGAGGGCATTTGGGCAAGGCTTTTGATTTTTTGCAGTACCGAACTCATAGTCGGGACAATTTGGGAACTATTTAAAACCGCAATATGGGTATCTGGCAGTAAACTGACCGCTCGGCCTTGATGGGGTTGGGAGAAAAGAACAAGGGTACCGGTGTAGGCGACTCCGTAATCAGCCCAGGTAAGCCCTACTTTTACTTGGTTGCAGATTTTTATCAATTCTTCTCTGGGAATATCTTTGTTCCAAAAGTGGACCGTTACACCCAATTCTTCAGGCTGAACTGTTTTTTTCAACTCCGGATGGTCCCAGCAAATTATCTCTTGAGCCTCCAGTTCTTTAAGCCAATTTTTCAGTTGTTCCCGGGCATCCTGAGGGGTTTTGACCAGAGCAAATCTTCCTGTCAAGGCCTCCAAGTTATTCTTAAAAAGTTCAATTTTTTTATCCAGGTATTTATTTTGCTCCAGCCAAAAAGCCGGAGGACCTAAGTCTTTGTGGGGCGGTCCCTTGGTTAAAGGTTTTTTCCTTCCTAAGGCTAAAGCTATGTTGGTGATAAATTCCTGTTGGGTTATCATTTGTTTCCATCTCCTTTAGTGGTTCTTATTCCATTCTTCTTTAAAGGATTTTTTAGCAATAGCGGGAAAATACCTGGAGTTGGTCCAGGCCGAAAGAGGAGGCGGACCGAATTTAATATATCCTTTGCGAACCAAAGGTTTTTGCAAATAGTAAGCCGACTTCATGGCAAAACGATAGGTGCCGGAACCTTGATAGAAACGGCGCCATATTTTGAATACCGTTTTTTCAGCTCCGGAGGTAAAACCTTTAGTTACTTTTTTATTGCGGAGCTTGATTAACAAATCGTGGAGAGGGATTTTTACGGGGCAGGTCATTGTGCAGGCTCCGCAAAGGGTGGAAGCGAAGGGCAACTCACCCCAAAAATTATAATCTTCTTCTAAAAGGGGAGTAATGACGGAACCGATGGGTCCGCCATAAACGGACCCGTAGGCATGACCGCCAATTTGCCGGTAAACAGGACATACGTTAAAGCATGCACCGCAACGAGTACAGCGTAAAGCATCGCGGAATTGGGGGTCGGCCAAAATTTTGGAGCGGTTATTATCAACTATCACCAGATGAAATTCTTCTGCTCCATCGATTTCCCCCTTTTTACGGGGGCCGTTAAATACCGATACATAACTGGTTATTTTTTGCCCGGTGGCAGATCTGGGCAATAAGGCCAATAATACTTCAAAGTCTTCAAAAGTCGGCAGTACCCTTTCCATGCCCATAACCGCAATATGTACTTTGGGAAAAGTGGTACACATCCGGGCATTTCCTTCATTAGTAACAGTAGTAATGGAACCGCTTTCAGCAATAGCAAAATTACAGCCGGTTATTCCCACCTGGGCTTCAAGATATTTGTTTCTTAACACTTTACGGGCAAAAGCCGTCAGAGTAGGGGTATCGGTTTCCAACTGATAGCCGGCAACTTTGGAGAAGAGTTCCGCGATTTGGTATCTGTTTTTATGCATGGAAGGCACTATAATGTGGGATGGCGGTTCACCGGCCAGGGCAATGATATATTCTGCCAGGTCTGTTTCCTGCACAACTATACCTGCTTCCTCCAAAGCTTTATTAAGACGGATTTCTTCCGTTACCATGGATTTTGATTTTACAACCAGCTTGGCGTTGTGCTGGAGGCATATGTCACGGATAATACCGGCTGCGTCCTGGCCTTTAGAGGCCAAGTGAACATGTCCTCCTGATTTTTTTACATTCTCAATTAATTGGTTCAGGTAATAGTCCAGGTTTTCAATGACATGCTGCCTGATTTTGGCTCCTTGAACCCGCCATTCTTCCCACTGCTCCAATTGCTTTGAGGCCTCTCTTTTACCATTGTCCAACCGGTCCACCACTTTTCTGGTGGCAGCCCGCATCTGGGAATTGTTTAAACCCTCCAGTGCCCTTTGTCTTAAATGTTTTGTAGGGACACTACTCATACCTTGACCTCCTCGTCTAAAAGTTGTGCGATATGTATAGCTCTTACCGGGATATTTCTTTTATTTAAGCGGCCTTGAATATTCATGAGACAACCCATATCAATACCTGTTACAAATTGGGCTTGAGTTTCAATGATATGGTCAACTTTTTCATCTACCATTGCCGTAGAAATTTCAGGCATTTTAACAGAAAAAGTCCCGCCGAAGCCACAACACATTTCGCCATGGGGCAGCTCAACATATTCCAGATCCTTGACATTTTTTAATAAGGCATGGACACTGTCTTTTATTCCCAAAAATCTAGTACCGTGACAGGAAGCATGATAAGTAACCTTATAGGGAAAACGGCGATTCAAATCGGTTACTTTCAATATTTCTACCAAAAATTGAGTAAATTCAAAGGTTTTGCTTATTAAATCCTTTACTAAAGGTTTGTATTTTTTATCGTTTTCAAAAAGTATGGAGTAGTATTCTTTAATCATGGCTACGCATGAGCCGGAAGGTGCAACTACATACCGGCTGTCTTTAAAAGCATCCAAAAGAGTTTTGGCCACCTCTCTGGCATCATCCCAATACCCGCTGTTGAAAGCCGGTTGTCCACAGCAGGTTTGTTCCGGCGGGCAATCCAAAGATACTCCTTGCTTTTTTAAAATGTTTACCATGGATTTAACCACTTCGGGATAAAAATTGTCACAGATACAGGTAATAAGTATGGAAGCTTGCATCCAACGGTCAACTCCTTGTTTGTTAATTTTTATTAGAATAACTTAAATTTACCAATTTTATACTTTTTTCGAATTTGATATTTTGACCCGGTAGTGGAGAAAATAAAACTAATTTAAGTTAACAATTTTAGAAAAAAGGAGGAATTAGGATGAAAATCGGTAAAAAGACTTATTTAACCTTTGTAATATTAATAACCATTGTTTTTGTTTTATCGGTAATATTCATGGGTTGTATGAAGAAAGAAGACACCGAAAAACCAGGTACAGAAAAAGAACAAAAACAGGAAGAAAAGGTCTATGTCGGTTCTGAAAAGTGTTATGGCTGTCATAAAGATATAAAAGAACAAATGGCTGAGAATGCCCATGGCAAAGCCTTTAAACCTCTGGAAAGTTACAATGTGGAATTGGATAAGAACATCAAAGTATATCAAGAAGTAGAAGGCGGTGAACCCAAAAGTTTTGATTTAAGCCAGGTCAAAGTAGCCGGTGTCATGTCTGATCACTATGTTATCGGTTCTATAGACAATAAATATTTCCGGGTAGCTGCGGTGGAATCTGAAAACGGAAAATGGAAATTAGAGCCTGCTGCGGCAGCAGATGTAAATAAAGACGGAACTGAAGATTGGGTAATCAAAGATTATACCTGCGGAAATTGTCATAGCCCCGGACTGGCATTAAACTTGGAAAATCAAGAGAATGTTGACCCCGGTTTCAGCTGTGAGACCTGTCATGGTCCCGGAAGCGTACATGTGACAACCAGAGCCAAAGAGGCAATAGAAAGTGGTGTGGAATCTTGTGTTAATTGCCATACCTCCAGTGAGCCTACGGAAAAAGGAGATATTTTGATTGCCCAGAACCACTATGGTACTCGAAATTGGTTCGATGCCAATCATAATAGCGGAAAAGCCGAGGATTGCTTAAATTGTCATACTGCTCATAAAGTAAATGCTGAAGGGCATTTGATAAAGGAAGCCAGCGCTCAAGAACTATGCAGCAGTTGTCACGGACAAGGTGTTAATGTTAAAGAAATAATGTGGGTCAACCCAACTGATGAACGGAATCACTTTACTAAAGACCATAGCTTTGGAAAATATCCTTATGACTCTTATGATGATGATCCCAATACCCCGGCTGTAGAAATAAGAAACCCTGAAACTATTAAAGAAATGAAAAGCAAAATGAAAAAATAACTAACTGGTGAATTCATTTCCCGGTGAAAGAGGCTGCAAAGAAAGTTAGGAAAAAATTAGGAGTTGTGCATTCTATGACCAATGCTATTGAAATAATGAGGGATGAACATCAGGAAATTCTCAAAATGCTAAAAGTTGCCCGTTGGATGTGCAAACGTATTGTTGATAATCAGCAATGGGATACAAAGGATTTTTATAAGTTTATAGATTTTGTTCGAAATTTTGCTGATAGGCACCATCACGGTAAAGAGGAAGAAATTTTGTTTACAATAATGGGTGAAGAGTTGGGACAGGCGGTCAGCCAAGGTCCCATCAAAGGCATGTTGGTTGAACACGATTTGGCCCGTATTTACATGTCCAGATTGGAAGAAGCCCTGAAGAATTATGAACAAGGTGACGAGGATGCGGTACTGGATATAATCGCCAACACCATATCTTATACCCATTTATTGAAACAGCATATAAATACAGAGGATAATACTTTGTTCCCCTTTGCGGAAAAAAGCTTAAAAAAAGAAACCATGGAAAGGTTAAATGCGGAAATTGAAAAAAAGGAAAATAGCCGGGAAAGTAAAGAAAACAGAGAAAGATATCTGGAATTGGCAAGCGAACTGGAAAAAAAATATGTTTAACAGCAGTTGGTTTATCTTGCATAAAATAAATTTTGTATTATAATTAATATAATAAATAATCCTACAAGAATTGCAGAAGGGGCATTCTAGTGGAAAATTACCATTAGAATTCTTATTGGAGTGCCAAAAATGGATAATATGGCAAAGGAAATAAAGGAATTAACCAAAAAAGCGGAAATTTTAAAAGCTATGGCCCATCCGGTACGTTTATGTATAGTGAAAAATTTATTAGAAGTCGATTCCTGTAATGTTTCTACCATTCAAAGCTGCTTGGAAATGCCTCAGTCGACGGTATCACAGCATTTAGCCAAATTAAAAGCAGCGGGAATAATCGAAGGGGAAAGAAACGGCGTTGAAATAAACTATTCGGTTGTAAATGATGATGTTAAAAAACTTATCAAGGCAATACTTTAAATGAAGTAGGTTATAATTGGACTGGAGGCCTATTAAAATACGACAATAATACTATATTTGTTTAGCAGTAATTTGTTTATAATTAGTAAAAAGTCAGGAAGGGTGCCGAGAATGGTAATAATAAATTTAATTGTGATTATCGCTACCATTGCTTATATAGCCAAGAGATTGGCCTAACTTTATTTTTAAGGTATCTCC
>JAAXZE010000117.1 GCA_012720075.1 Clostridia bacterium | reverse complement strand
TTGGTGCCGAAAATTCTGCCCTGTTTATTGGCTGTGGAACCAAGGGGAACAAAAACCCTTTTGCCGGTAAGCAGATGCCGGCTTACCACACAATCACCGCAAGCATAGATGTCCGGGTCGCTGGTTTCCAAATATTCATTGACAATAATACCCCGTTCTACTTCCAGACCGGCTTCTTGAGCCAATTTAACATTGGGTCTGACCCCCACGGAAACCAAAACCATCTGGCCTTCAATAATTCCTTTATCGGTTTCTACCCCTTTTACCTTTCCTGTTTCATCGGTAAGAATCTTTTTAACAGTGGTACCTGCCTGAATATTCAAATCCTCTTTTTCCAGATAATTAGTAAGAGCCATGGCCAGTTCCTTGTCCAATAGAGAGGGCAAAATGTGTTCCTGCATCTCCACGATGGTCACATCCATGCCCCAGTTGGCTATAGCTTCCGCCGTTTCAATACCGATAAGACCTCCACCGATGATGATGGCATTAGATATGTGGTTTTTCATCATATACTCTTTCATAGCCAAGGCATGTCCCGGATTTTTTAACTGGAACACCCCAAAAGAATCAATGCCTGGAATAGGAGGCAGCAAAGTTTCGGCACCGGTAGCCAGTACCAGCTTATCATAATCCAGTTCTAGTTTTTCTTGGGTTTCAACATTGGAAAGCAAGACGGTTTTTTTGCTCCGGTCAATCTTTACCGCTTCCCATCCCATTAATACGTCAATGTCTTTCGCCTCTTTAAAAAACTTCGGTGTTCTTTCCGCCTCCCAGGAAGTGGACATCAAGTCTTTTAACTCTTTTACGGTTGCTCCGAGAAAATAAGGCAGTCCGCAACCGCCATAGGACAGCCACTGCCCTTTTTCCACAATGGTAACTTTAGCATTTGGGTTGCATCTTTTAGCCCGGGCTGCGGCTTTAGGACCGGCAGCAACTCCTCCGATAACAACAATTTTCAACTGCCCCACAATCACTACTCCTCCTTTATATTCGTATTTATTTTTTCAATTAGCATTATTCATAGCCTTTCTATTCCTCCAAGTATTATTATATTGGAACTATGCCCATAAAAGAAAGGGTAATTGCAGCCATTACTGAATTTTATGTTAGAAAATAAATATTATAATAGATTCCGGATTGTCAGCCTTTCCCCTTCAGGTATATGTTCCAAATGATTAAATAAAGCATTTATTTCTGCCAAAGCTTCTGCCAGATTTCGGGTTTCTAAATATGATTGGAGATAAGCCAAACCGTTACTGACCATGTCCACTTCGTTATGGTTCACTAATAACTCCCACCAAAAATGCTTTTTTTCCCATTCTTGAGTAAAGTTTTTCAATTTCAATTGGGCCGATTGCCAATCCCCTTCTTGCACGGATTCTTTTACTTCTTTTAATATATTGGTCATTTCGAAAGCAGTTTTTTCTAAAAATATAACGGAATAAAAAGAAAAAAAGGTAACAGTCAAGGTAAGTATTAAAGCCAAGATAAATCTTTTCATGGTTTCATCACTCTCTTTCAGTTTTCACTGAGGCACTTTATTTTTGGCTTGGGCAAAAAAAGCGGCATTAGTATCTAAGATGGCAATCAAAGCATCAGAAGGTTTTTGGATATTAAAGTTTTTGAGATTTTCCTCCAACCATTTTCGGTCTTTATTAGCAAGCCGCAAATTTTCCTGCTGGATAACTCCGTCAAGAATTAACGTTAACGGCATCTTTACTTCATTGACCGGAAGATTTAAATCTTGAAGTGTAACCGGCCGGTACTGGGCTTTTGGTATGACGCTTAGTTCTCCATTGGTCTCCAAATAGGCAAATTCTATTTCATTGATATTATGATAATTTTTAATCCGGAGTTGTTCCAACAAATCATTGACATTATAGCGATTTTTTCTCAGCGCATCATCCAAAATAACCCCGTTTTTGATCAAAATTACCGGTGTCCCGGAAATAAATTCCCGGAACCTTTGACTTTTAAGGGACCAAAAGGACAGGGTGACCTGGGCAAAAAGCAGAATAACAATAGTAATAATACCCTTTAAAAGAGGTATGCCCGTATCGGCCATAGGTATGGCAGCCAGCTCGGCAATCATTAGCGTCAGAACAAATTCAAAAGGCTGAAGCTGACTAATTTGTTGTTTTCCCATTATCCTCAGGGCAACTACTACTAAAGTATATAGAATTATAGTTCTAAACAATGTTATTAGCATTTCGTCCCCCATAATAATGTAGTACTCCCATAATTCCCCTTTTAGGGTTTCATATTTTTGGTCCTTTTATGCAAAAAAGCCGAAGCGTTAAGCTTCAGCTTTTTGATATTTTTATTGCGCCTTTTTAAGCCTTTACCCCATTTAAAACAATGGATTTTTAGTGCGGAAGTTCTTCCATAGCCTTGGCTTTAGGCCAGAGGAAAAATAAAGCCAAACCAATAAGGGGTGCTATGGAAGCCAGAGCATACATGGCTGAATAGCCCAGCATATTTGCCAAAAAACCAAGTGCTACCGACCCTAAACCTATCCCTAAATCAAAGAAACTAAAAACAGTACCGTTTACGGCGCCACGGCGCTGAGGCTCTATTCCATGCAAAGCAAGGGCTAACAAAGTAGGTTGAACGGAGCCGAAACCGATACCATAAAGAAAACCGCAAACCAAAAAGACAGCCATAGTGCCGGACTGGCTTAAGATAAAGGTAGCGGCAAACATGGCGGTCATTCCCAGTACAACAATAAGATTGGGTCCTTTGCGGTCATAGTATTTGCCCGCCAGAGGCCTGGTAATCAATAATCCCAAAGCATAAATGGTAAAAAACGGTCCGATATTTTCAATCCCTTTTTCTTGAGCGTATAAGGGCAAAAATGTAACCATTCCTCCATAAGAAAAAGTCATAAAAAACATTACCAGAGACGCCTTTAAGGCCCTAATATCGAACAAAGCCGGTTTTTTATCGCTTACATGAGTATGGTTGGTTTTTATGTTAATGGCACGGCCTATTAAAAAAGCTCCCACCGTCAAAACCAGAGAAACAAAAAATACTTATGAAAAATCGTATTTTACCAGTAACGTCAGCCCTATGGCCGGTGCAATAGCTATGGCCAAAGTTGAAGCCATACCGTAATAACCCATGCCCTCTCCCCTTCTGGCCTGGGGAACGATGTCGGCCACAATGGTTCCGGCGGCCGTTGATGCTCCCGCCCAACCAATTCCGTGGATTAACCGGAAGGTCATGAGAATAACTATGCTGGGTGCCCATAAGTAACCTAATACAGCCAGGAAAAAAACTACCAATCCTGAAAGATATAGGTTTTTTCTTCCCCCCCGGTCCAATTCCCTTCCCACGAAGGGGCGAGCTAAAAGAGCCGAAATAGTAAAGATACCAGTGACCAAGCCCACTATGCGCTCATCAGCACCTAAGGCTTGTACATATTTAGGGAGAACAGGCATTATAATTTGAAAAGCACAAAAGATAAAAAAGGTAGCTAAACAAATCAGGGTAAAATCCCTTGTCCAAAGTTTAGGCCGCTCAGCCAAGTTTGCCTCTTGCCGCACCGAAACACCTCCTAATTGCATTAAAGTCAATTTATGTCCTTAACTAATTTATCGGAATAGCTTTTACTTTTTAGCACTCCGACATTGGCTAAAGTGTAAATTATTAAAGCCATCCAGATAAAGCCAAAACTCAATAAATGAATAGTTGTAAAAGGTTCTTTAAAAACAAAAACTCCTAAAATCAAGCTTAACGAAGGACAAATATACTGTAAAAATCCTACCGTTGAAAAATGAAGCCTTCTGGTGGCTTGAGCAAACCACAAAAGGGGTGTTGCCGTTATGATACCGGACCCTATTAATAACAAAAGAGTAACCGGCGGCGCTGAACCCAGAGCCCCTAGACCTTGACTTTCTCTAAAAAGTATATATATTAATGCAAATGGTGCTATCACTGCGGTTTCTAAGGCCAACCCACCCATAGCATCAACATTTATCAACTTTTTAATTAGGCCATAGATTGCAAAGGAAACGGCTAAAATCAGCGCAACCCAAGGAATTTTCCCATACTGTAATGTTATGATTAAAACCCCTATAGCGGCCAAGAAAATAGCCGCTATTTGCCAATGATTTAACTTTTCCCGCAAAATAGTCACGCTAAAGAGGAATACTACCAAAGGATTAATATAATAACCCATGCTGGACTCAACTACATGGCCTGAATTTACGGCCCAAATATAGGTGCCCCAGTTGATGGTTACAAAGCAAGCACAGAGGAATATTAATAACACATTCTTTTTATTTTTACAGATAACAATCACTTTTTTCCAATTATGAGAAGCTAATAATAAAACGATTACAAAAACGAAAGACCAAAAAATCCGATGGGCCAATATTTGGGTGGCCGGAATTTCATCCAGCAGCTTCCAATACAAAGGCAAAATCCCCCAGGCAGTATAAGCTAAGATGCCATATAATAAACCTGTCTTATCCGTTTCCTTCTCCATATTATTAATCCACACCCCCGCATTCGCATAACAACATTTTACACTCTTTAAAGCCCAGTGACTAGTATTAAAAAAAAGAAACGCTCTAAGGCGTTTCCATAATAATTATCTATAATAATATTAAGGTTTTTCTTCCGGGCTAGGTTGGGCAGTTAACGCCTCTATTACCTCCTGAGGAGGGATGACTCGCCAAAGGTTATTTTCCAAAGTTACTATAAATTTCTGCTCAGGTATTGATGTTTCGCCCCTTGCGCCGTAAATGGTCACATCAACGGTATAGACGGTTTTCCCGTCTTTTACGGTGTCAGCTTTTATGACAAATCCGGAAAGTTTGCCTGTCCAGCTTTCTACCCAAGACTTATAACCGGTAAAGCCCGGTGAATGGTCACCGGCATGTAAATAAAGGGCTTTCCTCCAGTCCTTTTTGGACCAGGCTTGAAAAAATTCCTCTAATGCTTGACCTTTAGTCTTGCCCAGGGCATCTAAGCCCTTTTCTTCCCTTTCCCGAGCTAATTGGTCAACTTTACTTTGAAATTCCTCTTCGGTTAAAAAAGCTTCTTTAATATAACGGTTATTGGCATTCCAGATTAAATACTCATCTATTCCTAATTCCAAGGCGGCATTAATCTGTTTCCTAACTTCCTGGGCGCCATACGTAATATAACCGGGCACCCAACTGGCCGTAAAGCTTTGCAGCCAAGGTCTGATGATACCGGGGTTTTTAACGGAAGCATTGCGTTCCAGAGCGTCCATTAAAGCTTCTCTGACTGTTTCATAGGGTTTGGCATCAGGCACTTTAAATCCGAAATAACCGGGCCCATAGTGGCTGGGATAAATCATGGGGCAGGTATACTCCAAGTGGGCGGTCATCCTTTCCCAAGTCTGACCGATTTTATCGGTGTCGCCCCATGAGGTGGCAATTACACCAAAGACATCGGCAGCCAGATGGACATTATAATCCTTTAATTGCTCCCGGGCATATTTAATAAATTCCTCAATAATTTCATCCTTGGGCACGACATTTTCACCGTAATTAACTTCCTGATCGACCCTTTTGGCGTTTTCCGGAAAACGGATATAATCGAACTGTATCTCTCTAAAGCCCATAAGGGCCGCTTCTTTAGCTATGGCAATATTATAATCCCAGACCTTTTTCTCATAGGGATTGACCCAGGCTACACCTTTATTATCCCGCCAAACTCCTCCCGTTTTCTTCTGCAAAGC
>JAAXZE010000116.1 GCA_012720075.1 Clostridia bacterium | reverse complement strand
GAAAAAATAAAGAACCCCTTTAGGGGTTGCTTGAAAAAATGTGCGGTTGGCGGACTATTCAGCGAGCCTTTAGGCTCAGCCTAGTAACCGCCCTTATAGGGCGAGAGCAAACCACCCGCTGAGCGGGTGGTCATGATTTTCCTTTTGTTTTTAAAAATTTATCATAGAAAGAATTTCAAAGTAATTAGGCAGGGAAAAAGATAATTATTGTCGAAATAACTTAAAATTAAATCTTATTAAAGGAAAATATTGCATGTTTTAGAAGTTTTCTGTATATTTGTTATCAAATAATTAATAATTTAGGGGAGAAAACCCGGAAATGGTAATAAAAGCGAGAAAAAAACTGGGTGATATTTTACTTGAAGCTAATAAAATAACCGAAGACCAATTGAAATACGCTCTTAATCTGCAGAAAAAAAGAGGAGACAGGCTAGGTAAAGTTTTGGTTGATGAGGGGATTATATCGGAAAAGGAAATTCTTGAAGTTTTAGAATTTCAATTAGGTATACCCCATATTGATTTAAAACGGTATGACATCGATCCTAAAATTGCAAAAATTATTCCCGAAACTTTAGCCAGAAAACATAATATTATCCCCATTAATTTATTTAACAATATTTTAACCGTTGCGATGAACGATCCTTTAAATATCTTTGTAATTGATGAGGTTAAACTTGTTTCGGGAAAAGAAGTACAGCCTGCTATCGCCCTGGAAGAGGATATTCGTACCGCCATAGAATACTACTATGGCAAGCAAACGGTAGAAAAAGCCGTTGAGGATTTTACCAGGGAATACAATAACGAAAACAGTTTTGAGATTGAACAGGAATTGATTAATCAGGTTAACAACGCTCCCATTGTGCGCTTGGTTAATTCCATTATTGAGCAGGCTGTTATAAAAAAGGCCAGTGATATACATATAGAGCCCGGGGACAAGCACTTGAGGATAAGATTTCGAATTGACGGCCAACTCCAAGAAATTATGCAGACATCGATGCAAACCCATGGCGCGGTTGTGGCCAGGTTGAAAATCATGAGTAACTTAAATATTGCCGAGCGGAGATTGCCCCAGGACGGTCGGGTAGAAATGGATGTGGGAGGAAAAAACCTTGATTTAAGAATCTCCATCCTTCCTACCGTATACGGAGAAAAAGTGGTTATCAGGATTTTGGACCGGGGAAGCTTTCTCATGTCCCGGAAAAACCTGGGCTTTAGCGAAACTAATGCCCTCAAATTTGAACAATTGCTTAAAGTTCCTTATGGCATAATTCTGGTCACCGGACCTACGGGCAGCGGAAAGACCACTACCCTTTATGCCGCTTTAAGGGAGCTAAACAGCCCTACCACCAATATTATTACTTTGGAAGACCCGGTAGAATACCGGTTGGAAGGGATTAACCAGGTTCAGGTTAACCCTAAAATCGGTCTTACCTTTGCCGGAGGATTGCGCTCCATTCTAAGACAGGACCCCAATATTATTATGGTTGGAGAAATCAGAGATGAGGAAACGGTGAAGTTGGCTGTCAGAGCGGCCATAACCGGGCACCTGGTTTTGAGTACCATGCATACCAATGATGCGGTCAGTTCTATTGTAAGGATGATTGATATGGGGGTAGAGCCCTACCTTGTGGCTTCAGCTTTGGTAGGTGTTATATCCCAGCGTTTGGTCAGAAAAATTTGCCCCGATTGCAAGACCGCCTATAAAGCCTCAAAAAATGAACTGAAAATACTGGGAATGGAACAGAGAAAAGATGATGTATTGCTCTATCGGGGCCAGGGCTGCAGCAATTGTCACGAAATTGGATATAAAGGACGGACGGCTATTCACGAAATTTTACTGGTCAATAATGAGCTTAGGGAATTAATAAACCGTAGGGTTTCAACGGAACCGTTGGCAAAGCTGGCCGTTAAACAGGGAATGGAAACAATGCATGCCAATTGTGTTCAGTTGGTTTTGCAGGGTGTTACTTCTATAGATGAAATGGTAAAAGCGGTTTTTATCCAGGATTAGGAGGTAGAGATATTGGATCTAACAGAACTTCTAACCTTTGCTGTCCAAAAGGGAGCTTCTGATCTCCATATTTCCGTAGGTATTCCGGCTATAGCCAGGATAAACGGTAACCTCACCCCGGTTAATAATGACGTCCTGTCTTCCGCCGATACGGAAAAAATCGTTAAAGAAATATTGGAAGAAAAACATTTGAAGTTTTTAGAAGACAAAGGGGAAGTGGACCTTTCCTATTCCCTTACGGGGCTGGGCAGGTTCAGGATAAATGTTTACTGTCAGCGGGGCAGTTACAGCTTAGCCATCCGGGTTGTTTCATTAAAGATACCCACTTTGGAGGAACTGGGCCTGCCTTTGGTAATCAAGGATCTGGCCAGGAAAACCAGAGGGCTGGTACTGGTGACAGGACCCACAGGCAGCGGCAAATCAACGACCTTAGCGGCCATGATTGACTTGATAAATTCGGAAAGAAACTGTCACATCATCACGCTGGAAGACCCCATTGAGTTTTTGCATCGCCACCGGAAAAGCATTGTTAACCAGAGAGAAATCGGCCATGATTCCCAGTCTTTTTCCAGTGCCTTGCGGGCAGCTCTCCGGCAAGATCCTGATGTAATTCTGGTAGGGGAAATGAGGGACCTGGAAACCATGGCCACCGCAATTACTGCCGCTGAAACAGGTCATCTGGTTTTGTCTACCTTACATACCATGGGTGCTGTTAATACAATTAACAGGATAATTGACGTCTTTCCGCCCCATCAGCAACAGCAAATAAGACTTCAGCTTTCTACAGTCCTTCAGGGAGTGGTTTCGCAGATTATCATTCCCCATCGTAACGGCAATTCCAGGGTTGTGGCGGCTGAAGTAATGGTAACTACCCCTGCCATTCAAAACCTGATCAGGGAAGGAAAATCCCATCAAATTCTTAATTCTATGCAGACAGGCAGTAAACATGGTATGCAAACCATGGATTATGCTCTGGCCCGGCTATACAAGGAAGGTAAAATTACCTATGAAAATGCTCTTTTATACTGTTCCGGTGAAGAAGCTTTAAAGGGTTTCATTAGATAGTTGGGCTTAACATTCAAAGAGGTGAAACAATGCCGGTTTACAGATATAAGGCTAAAAATATTTTCGGTCAGGAAATATCCGGTACTTTTGAAGGAGCCGACAAAGCAGCGGTTGTTTATATGCTGAGGGAAAAAAAGTATTTTCCTCTGAAAATCATAGAAGAAAAAAAGGCTGGCCATTTCTCGCCCCTTCAAAGGTTGTTTAGGAAAGTAACTCAGAAGGATATGGCCGTATTTTGTCGGCAGTTTTCCACTATGTTCAATGCGGGAATACCTATTCTGGCCTGTCTGGACATTCTCCGCAAGCAAACGGAGAATGTCCGCTTAAAAGAAACCTTGGATACTGTTTACGAGGAAGTCCAAAAAGGAAAAAGCCTTTCCCGGGTCATGGGTGAATTTAGGCTGATTTTTCCCGAACTCTTGATAAACATGATTGAAACAGGAGAAATCAGCGGGACTCTGGACAAAGTTCTGGAGCGGATGGCTTCCCATTATGAAAAAGAGTACAAAATAAACCAAAAGGTTAGAAACGCTTTAACTTATCCGGCTATTATCGCCATAGTGGCTACCCTTGTCATTATTTTTTTGGTAACCATAGTGGTTCCTACTTTTGCCACCATGTTTGCTTCAATGGGAGCG
>JAAXZE010000115.1 GCA_012720075.1 Clostridia bacterium | reverse complement strand
GATAATTTAGTTACGTTTCTTAATTATTCTTTTATTTTATTCATTATTTTTTAAAAGATACAAAATTGATAGTTTCAATTAAGTGCCGGGTCAAACAGTTGATAATTCTTATCCTCAGCCACCTGCATTTCTTTTATTCAATCTCGCTAAGGCTTTTCTAATGATAATAAATATCTAGCTTTATTTCGCTAAATTGTTGTTAATAATTTATTTCCAACAAAAAGGCCCCTTAAGGCCCTCTATAATTTCTGCCAAGATATTAATTTACTTGTTTTAGCTTTTGCGCTCCCTGATGGTCAATAAAATAATTATCGGAATAAATCAATTGAGAAATGGGAACTATCTCATAACCATTTTCCAAGGCAAATTTTATTATATCTTCCAAAGCGGCGGCGGTAAATTGGCCGTTATTATGAAAGAGAATAATGGCTCCCGGATGCAGGCTTTCAGTTACCCGTTTTACTATATCTTGTTTTGTCATATTTTCTTTCCAGTCAAGAGAATCAATACTCCATTGAATTGGTATATAGCCCATACTCTCAATAACCTGAATTACTTTATTATTATATTCGCCAAAGGGAGGTCGAAAGAGTTTGGCTTCAAAACCAGTGATTTCGAAAATCATATCATAATTTCCTTTCACTTCATAAGCAATTTGTTCCTCGGTAAGCTGATTAAGATGGGGATGGCTAACGCTGTGCATACCGATTTCATGACCGGCCAGGCGTATTTTTTTTGCTACGTCGGGATATTCTTTCAACCAAATATTTGTTAGGAAAAAGGTTGTTTTTATATTATATTCTTCAAGGATATCCAGCAATCGAGGGGTATACTCTGCACCCCAGGTAGCGTCAAAGCTTAAAGCAATCTTTTTTTCTTGGGTATCAACATAATAGATGGGCTTAAGCTTTGAACCGGGCACCAGGACGCTTAAAGCCTGATTTGCTTGATAAAAGATGGACTCTCGAAAGATCCCTAATGTGCAGATAACGATAATGGCTATTAAAAATACTTGGGCAATCCGTCTTTTCGAAAGGAATAATACCCTTGATATTTTGACCACTCCTTTCAATTCTGTTTAGTATTATATTTATTCTTTTAGACAAAAAAAAGAAGGCCAAAATGCCTTCTTTTTGCAATATAGGCAAAAGCCTAATATACATTTAAACCCGATAATTGGGAGCTTCTTTTGTGATATAGACATCATGGGGATGACTTTCTCTTAATCCCGAGCTGGTTTGCTGGATAAAGGAAGCATTTTTCAAGGCCTCAATATTTGGGGCTCCGCAATATCCCATAGCTGCCCTTAATCCTCCCAACAGTTGATAAACAGTTTCGGCTAAAGAACCTTTGTAGGGAACCCTGCCTTCTACACCTTCAGGAACCAATTTAGGAATATTTTCTTGAAAATACCGGTCACAACTGCCATCTTTCATTGCCCCCAGAGATCCCATGCCACGATAAACTTTATAACTACGACCTTGATAGATTTCGATTTCTCCGGGACTTTCTTCCGTTCCCGCAAAAAGGCTGCCTATCATTACCACATCGGCACCGGCCGCAATGGCTTTAGCTATATCTCCTGAAAATTTTATACCACCGTCGGCAATGATGGGTATGTTGTATTTTTTGGCTTCCTGAGCACAATCATAAATGGCGGTAAGCTGTGGTACTCCTACTCCTGCTACAATTCTGGTCGTACAAATGGAACCAGGCCCAATGCCGACTTTGACTGCATCAGCACCTGCTTCGATTAAATCTCTGGTAGCTTCAGCGGTGGCCACATTACCGGCAATAATTTGGAGATTAGGATAAGTATTTCGAATTTTTTTAAGTGTATCAATAACCCCTTGGGAGTGACCATGGGCAGTATCAACAACTATAACATCTACTTTTGCCGCTACCAGAGCAGCTACTCTATCCATGGTATCTCTGCTTACTCCAACTGCGGCACCGACTAAGAGCCGACCGTGTTCATCTTTGGCCGAATTGGGATATTGAATGGCCTTTTCAATATCTTTTATGGTAATTAACCCCATTAAATTATTATTATCATCTACCAAAGGAAGTTTTTCTATTTTATGCTTTTGCAATATTTTTTTGGCTTCTTCCAAAGTAGTTCCTATAGGCGCTGTGATAAGTCCTTCCTTGGTCATGGCATCTTTGATAGGTTTTTTGTAATTGGTTTCAAACCGTAAATCCCTATTGGTAATAATTCCTACCAATTTGCCCTTTTCGGTGATAGGAATACCGGAAATGTGATATTTAGCCATCATTTCCAGTGCATCACTGATAGTGTGTTCGGGACTTAAAGAAATCGGATCGGTAATAACACCATGCTCCGACCTTTTTACTTTGTCCACTTCACTGGCTTGTTGGTCAATGGTCATATTTTTATGGATGATCCCTATACCGCCTTCCCTGGCAATGGCTCTTGCCAAGCGGGAATCAGTAACGGTATCCATTCCCGCACTCATGAGGGGGATATTTAAACGAATCTTATTAGTTAGTCTTGTAGTAATATCTACTTCCCTTGGTAAAACACTGGATTTGGCGGGAACTAACAAGACATCGTCAAAAGTAAGTCCGATTTTTGCAAATTTACCTTCCATACGAATCCTCCTGATTTTTTAGCTATGATTATAACATAAAGATTAGTTTTAAGTACATTAAAATCTTAAAATTAAAAGTTTTAATTTAGTATATCCATAAAATGTTTTTTATTCTTTATACCAGCCATAGTCGGCGAGAATTTCTTTAGGCACTTGATTCAAAAACCAGTTAAATAAAATCATAAAAACGCTGAAATCATCCAATTGTCCCAAAAGGGGTAAATCAGGAATAAGGTCGATGGGTAATAATAAATAAAAAACCGAAAGACCTATAAAAAAAAGCTTATTTTGCAAAGGCAGTCTCTTATCCAGCAACAGTTTCCACGCAAGGGGTAAGCTTTTGGGGAGATTTAATAAAAATCTAACTCTTGGCCAAAAGGATTTTTTTATTATTGCCATTATCCTCATCCTTTAGGAAATATGTAAATGATAAGTATCATTAAACAAAGTCAAAACACCTTTATCTTCCGCAAATTCGACTATAGTAATTCCGGTGTTGCCTTGTTTAATTTTCCACAAATTATTTAGACTTATTTCTAAAATATTGCAAAGTAAAACAGCTATTGTCCCACCATGGGCAACCACAATTATAGTTTCATCTTTATGCTTGGATAGTATTTTTTTAAGTCCTTGCCAGGCCCTGGCCAGCATTTCGGGGAAAGTCTCACCTTCTGGAATTTTTAAATCTTGAGGCTTAGAAAGCCATATATTTAACATTTCCGGATACAATTCTTTAATTTCTTTATAGGTTTTTCCTTCCCAAATTCCAAAATTTATTTCTCTTAATTCTGGCATGACAGTAACAGGCAAGTTATGCTCTCTTGCTATTATTTCCGCAGTTTGTTTTGCCCGCAGTAAATCACTGGAATAGATTGCTGAAACTTTTTCGTTTTTTAATCTTTTTCCCACTTTTATTGCTTGTTCAAAGCCAATTTCATTTAAAGGAATATCAGTATGACCTTGATACATGCCCAAATCATTCCATGAGGTTTGTCCATGCCTAACAAATATTACTTTCGTCAATGTTATCACATCCCTGTTTCCGGTTATTTGCAAAAATTATGAATTTTTACCATGCTTTAATACAATAGAAAAGTAATTTTAAATTAGCTGAACTATCTTGAAAAACAAGATAGTTCAGCTTGCTTTTTAAACCCGCAATCATTTTTCCTGTTGAATTCTAGATTCCAGTTCAATAATTTTACGATTTTTATTCCAAAGCCAATTGGCATATTTAAGATTGTTTTGCTGTAACCTTTTATTTTCTTTTTCCAGACTTGAAAGCAAAAGTTTTTTTTCTTTTTCTATTTTTTCTATCAAATTCATCAAAACCCTGCGGCTAATTCTTAAATGCTCAACTTGTTCTTCCAACTCTTTAATTCTATCGATTAATAGTTCTTTACTATAAAGTTCATACATAACCTTAACCTCCCTATTATGTTTTTTTAGTATTATATTCAAGGTTAAGGTTTTCTAGTCTGATAAAAGGCAGATGTAAATAATTCTGAAGTGCAAAATCCTTTAGCACTATTACTAAAGGATTGTTTTTATTATCTATAAAAATTCTTGAAAACGAAATTTATTTTCCCCTTAGCTCATTCTTTTTTGCTTTTAAAGCTTCAACTAAAGAATAATCTATTTTTATAGAGCCAAGGGAAAAATCCAAATCTTTATTATTACCATGCCAATCGGAACCTCCGGTCATTAGGAGTCCATATGTTTTGGCCAGGTTATAATATTTATCAATATCCTGGATGTTATGCTCCGGATGCCATACTTCTATTCCTAAAAGCCCTAATTCTTTTAAAAAAGGAATCAAGTTATCCGCCTGGTTAACTCCAGGATGAGCCAATACCGGGATCCCTTGAGCTTCAATAATTAAATTTATGGCTTCCATAGGTGTTATTTTATACCTGGGAATATATGCCGGGCAACCTGGGCTTAATAATTTATTAAATGCCTCCTTAATACTGGTTACATATCCTTTTTCTAAAAGAACTTTAGCAACATGGGGTCTTCCTATTGCCCCTGCGCCCGATATTTTTGTAACTTGATCCAGTTGAATATCGTAGCCTAGATTCCGTAATTTAATTACCATTTTTTTTATCCTCTCACTGCGAGAGTTTTTCATTTCGGTTAGAACTTGTTGCAATCTCCCGTCATTTTCCTCTATTAGATACCCCAAAATATGAATTTCTTTTTCTTCCCAAGTGCTACTTATTTCAACACCGGTAATTAATTCCATTCCAATTTCTCTGCTGGTTTTTTGGGCCTCTTCCAAACCATCCAAAGTATCATGGTCCGTAATGGCTATAGCTTTAAAACCTTGGGCCTTAGCTGCCCGGACGACAAATTGTGGAGAATATTCACCATCAGAGGCACTGGTATGGATATGAAGATCTGCGTAATTAGTCATCTGGCAACACCTTCTTCAGGACTCGCAAATAGTTATAACCCATAATATTGGCAATTTCTTTGGAAGAAAACCCTACCCGTTCCAGCTTTTCAATCAAAAAAGGAAGCTTAGAAACATCTTCCAGCCCTTGAGGAACTTGGTCAATTCCGTCAAAATCCGAACCAAGGCCAACATGCTCCGGGCCCATTACTTCAGAGGCATAAACTATATGTTTTACTATATCATCAATAGTTACTTCTTGGGGCTTATCTTTTAAAAACGGAGGATAAAAATTGATTCCAATTAGACCATCGTTTTGGGCCAAGGCTTTTAACTGCAGGTCAGATAAATTTCTAGGGTGATTACATATACTTTTACAACAGGAATGGGAAGCAATTATGGGCTTACCGGTTGTATCAAGAACATCCCAAAAACCTTTTTCGGCCAGATGAGACACATCAACCAGCATACCCAGGTTATTCATTTCTTTGACAACATTTTTTCCAAATTGGGATAATCCACTGCCATGGGGTTCTTCCCCGCATCCGTCTCCAAGCTCATTTCTATTATTCCAGGTAAGGGTCAAACAGCGGATTCCCAGATTAAAGAGATTTCTTAGTATCCTTATGCTGCCGCCTAAACAATCGCCCCCCTCTATGGTTAATAAAATTTTCACTGAGGCAGGAGAGAAAGATTCTAAATCCTTTTGAGTAAGAACTTTTTGGACAAAGTTTACCTTAGAAATCTCTTCATTAAGCAAGTCAATTAGTTCTAAGACATTATACAGTGTATTATAAGGCTTATGATGAGACTCTACAAAAAAAGCCATAAATTGCAAATTAACATTATTTTGTAAACGAAAAAAATCCAAATGTCCGATATTATTCTGTAATGCCAATGACTTTTTGCCATTATAGACATCCAAGATGGAATCACAGTGTCCATCTACTATTAAATACTGCAACAACGATTAACACTCCTTAAAAAATGTCTCTTTAATTAATAATACCTGTTTATTCAGATAGAATAAACAGGTATTATGAAGGAAAATATTATCTAGGTTCTATTATTAATTTAATAGCGGTTCTTTCTTCGCCATCAATTAAGATATCTGTGAATGCCGGTATACAAATTAAATCAATACCACTTGGTGCCACAAAACCTCTTGCTATTGCCACTGCCTTGATTGCTTGGTTTAGAGCTCCGGCACCAATCGCCTGCATCTCTGCGCAGCCTCTTTCCCGGATTACCCCTGCTAATGCACCTGCAACAGAATTTGGACTGGATTTTGCTGAAACTTTCAATACCTCCATTGAATAGTACCTCCTCGTTAATGTAATGGATACTGTAATCATATCTATTCTACAAAAAGAAAAGAATTCCTTTTTTAGATAGTAAAAAGTTTGAAAACTCTTAAAATAAAAAATTACTTCATTATCTAATCAGATAAATTCTTGAATCCGGGTAATGGAGATAGCCAATCCCGTGGCGGAGTCAATAGTTAATATTACACCGTTTAACTGGCCTAATCCATCAGCGGTTTCAAATTTTACCGGCATTTGGGTTAGAAATTTATTAATTGCTATTTCCTTTTTAATGCCTAATACCGAATCCCGAGGACCTGTCATACCTATATCTGTAATATAAGCAGTGCCACCCGGTAAAATCCGCTCATCGGCGGTTTGAACATGGGTATGGGTGCCTACCACAGCCGAAACCTTTCCGTCCAAATACCAACCCATGGCAATTTTTTCGGAGGTAGCTTCAGCATGAAAATCAACGATAATAATTTGACATTCTTTTTTAAGCTCGGCTATTACTTTATCAATAATTAAAAAAGGAGGAATTAACGGCGGCAAAAAAACGACTCCGGAAATATTTACTACTCCTACTTTTATGTTGTTTTTTAAATTAAAAACGGTATAACCTTTACCGGGAGTACCCAGAGGATAATTGGCCGGACGAATTAAATTAGGCTGAGAACCAATATAGGAAAGGATTTCTTTTTTATCCCAAGTATGGTTACCCATTGTTATTACATCAATATTATTGTTAAATAATTCTTCGGCAATCTCTTTGGTTATGCCAATTCCTCCGGCTGCATTTTCTCCATTGGCAATAATCATATCCAAATTATGTTCGCGGGAAATCTGAGGCAATAGTTTTTTAATTACCGTCCGTCCGGTATTGCCGACAATATCACCAACAACAAGAACTTTAATCATAAGAGCACCTCAAAAAGTATAAAACCCATTTGTTCTTTTATCATAACACAGTTTAACAAATTCAAAAAGCGGCTCAAAGGCCGCTTATAATTTCCTGATTTTATTTTGCATAATCCACAGATCGGGTTTCTCGAATAACTACTACTTTAATTTGACCTGGGTATTCCAGTTCTTTTTCAATACGTTTTACAATATCCCGAGACATCTTAACCGATGTTGCATCATCAATTTTATCGGGTTTTACTATGATTCTTATCTCTCTGCCGGCTTGAATGGCATAAGATTTTTCCACTCCGTCAAAAGAATTAGCTATTTCCTCCAGTTTTTCTAATCTCTTGAGGTAGTTCTCTAAAGTTTCTCTTCTTGCTCCAGGACGAGCAGCACTTACTGCATCAGCTGCAGCAACAAGAACGGCTTCAATAGTAAGTGGCTCTACATCACCATGATGGGCTTCGATAGCGTTAATAACTTCTTTGCTTTCCCTATATCTTTTAGCCAAATCGGCCCCAATGGTTACATGAGGACCTTCAACCTCATGGTCCACGGCTTTCCCTATGTCATGCAAGAGACCGGCTCGTTTGGCTAAGTGTTCATCAGCGCCCAGCTCTGTAGCCATCATTCCAGCCAAATGGGCTACCTCAATGGAGTGTTTTAAAACGTTTTGCCCATAACTGGTTCTAAATCTTAGACGACCTAACAGCTTGATTAATTCGGGATGTAGTCCGTGGACTCCTACCTCGAAGGTTGCTTGTTCACCTTCTTCTCTTATTTTTTGTTCAACCTCTTTTTGGGCTTTTTCCACCATTTCTTCAATTCTTGCCGGATGAATTCTGCCGTCAATAATCAGTTTTTCTAAAGCGACTCGGGCTACTTCCCTGCGTATTGGATCAAAGCCGGAGAGTATTACCGCTTCAGGTGTATCATCGATAATCAGATCTATACCGGTAAGAGTCTCCAAGGTTCTAATGTTTCTTCCTTCGCGACCTATAATTCGGCCTTTCATTTCATCATTAGGTAAAGCTACAACCGATACTGTGGTTTCAGCAACATGGTCTGCAGCACATCTTTGAATAGCTAAGGAAATTATTTCCCTGGCCTTTTTATCGGCTTCTTCTTTGGCCTGGGCTTCAATGTCTTTAATCATCATGGCTGCTTCATGCTTTATTTCCTCCTCAACCCGGGCTAAAAGCAATTCCCGTGCCTCTTCGGAGGTTAGATTTGCCAGTCGCTCCAGTTCAGCTAATTGCTTTTCATAGACACTATTGATCTCGGCTTTTATCTTTTCAATCATATTTTCTTGCTTTTGTAAATTTTCTTCTTTGCGCTCGATGCTCTCAAACTTTCGATCGAGGGATTCTTCTTTTTGAATTAAACGTCTTTCTATTCTTTGCAGTTCGTTACGTCTTTCGCGGATATCTTTCTCCGCATCAACCCTTAATTTATGAGCTTCATCTTTAGCCTCTAAAATAGCTTCCCGCTTAGTTCGTTCAGCTTCCTTTTTGGCTTCTTCAATAATTTTTACTGCGGCATCTTCAGCAGATTTAATTTTCGATTCAGCTACGTTTTTTCTGATAAAATAACCGGCAAGACTACCAATGGCTAAAGCGATTAAAGCAATAATAACATTTTGTATGGCATTCACCTCCCTCATGTTTATAAGTTTTAAAATATTTTATATCATAACAAAAAAAAGAGTAAAAACTCGGTTTAATAGAAATTACCATTTAAACGGGTATATATAAACTCTTCCCCCTTAAGGATTATTGATTTTTCCCATTAAAAGAGTAAAGGTATATATTATAT
>JAAXZE010000114.1 GCA_012720075.1 Clostridia bacterium | reverse complement strand
CTTTTAAAAGGAGCAGGTTTTTGATAAACTGATAATGCATTTGGAAGAATACCTCCTCTATGAGGGTAGTTGAGCGACTACAGGTATTCGACCAAATGCATTTTATTTTCCTGCCCCACCCCAACATTTATTTTAGAACCTATTTTTAGTGAATATCGATTCTTCTGCTGTTGGAAACTGTGTTTTTTTTGGGTAAAACCAGGGTTAATACTCCGTTTTTATAATCAGCTGTAATTTCTTCCGTTTTAACATCGGAAACATCAAAACTTCGGATAAAAGAGCCGTATCTTCTCTCCCTGCGAATGTAATTTTCCTGGGTTTCTTCTTTATCAATATTTTTTTGGGCGGAGATAGTTAACCGGTTATCATCTATCTGAATATTAATTTCGTCTTTGTCAAATCCGGGGATATCGGCTTCTAAAACATATTTATCTCCTTTATCAACGATATCGGCTCTGAAAGCGGGAAAATGACCGCCAAAATTTCGAAAAACATTTCTTTCCATTTCATCAAAAAGAGAGGATAGATCATTGTCGCCTCGCCTGAAAGGTATCAAATCGAACAACTATATCCCTCCTTTTAGATTATTTCGATTTTTATTTTCTCCTGCTGTTAATAATTTATTCGCAGTCTGATAAGAATTCTCCCTTATAGTCTTCATGGGCCAATTGGATAATGTTCAAAGCCTCTTCCCTTCCGTAAATGTCAATTATTTCGCATTTATTCTTAATACTGTTGGGACCTCTCTTATAGGTTAAAAAATAATGTTCCAATCTTTCCAACACTTTTTTGGGGCACTGGGATATATCCCGCCATTCTCCGTACAGGGCGTCATCTTTTAAAACGGCAATGATTTTATCATCGGCTTCGTTATTGTCGATTAACTTTATTCCTCCGATAGGTATGGCTTTTAACAGAATATTTCCCTGAGTTACTAATTTTTCCGTCAAAACGCAGATATCCAACGGGTCTCCGTCACCGACAATATCCGGCCTGCCAAATTTAGTCCAACATATTTCGGCCACTCTTGAACCACAATAAGTCTGAGGAATAAGGCCGTATAGAGTAGGACAGATATTAGAAAACAACTGGGGACGGTCTATCATTAATAACCCTGTTTCCTTATCTAGTTCGTATTTGACCGTATCGCTGGGAGTCACTTCAATAAAGGCATTGACTATATCCGGATATTTTTCCCCTAAAGGAATGCCATGCCATGGATGTACGATAAATTTATTCATATTTAGAACTCCTTTCCAAACAATAATGTAAAAACCAAAATTTACCTTGCTTTTATTCTACCTCGAGTTGACATCTTTCGACAATAAATGATAAATTATAAGGGTTGTTTAAAAAATTTTATCGAGAATTTTTTTGCAAAAGGAGTTATCAGTATGAAATTTTCCGGAAAAGAAATTTTTTTCACTGGGCTGGCTTTATTGGCTATGTTTTTTGGAGCCGGCAACTTGATTTTCCCCCCCATGTTAGGTTTGCAAAGCGGACAACACCTTTTTTGGGCCTTGGCAGGTTTTATTTTTACCGGAGTAGGTCTTACTCTTATGGGTGTAACCGCCGTAGCAAGAGCCGGTGGAGATTTGGAGTTAATCGCTAATAAAGTTCATCCCCTTTTTAGCAAAATAATTACTACCTTAGCTGTACTTTGCATAGGACCTTTATTGGCCATTCCCCGTACAGCTGCCACAACCTATGAAGTGGCCGTTTCGCCTTTTTTAGAAAACGTTAATCCTGGTACTGCCCAATATGCCCTGCTTTTAACTTCACTTTTCTTTTTTGCTCTAACAATGTTCTTTGTTTTAAAACCTACCAGTGTTCTTGATTATGTCGGTAAGATTCTAACGCCTATACTAATTGTTTTTCTTGGCCTGATTATTATTAAAGGTGTGGTTGCCCCCCTGGGAAGCATTGGACCCGGCAGCTACACCAACCCCTTTTCGCAAGGTTTTTTAGAAGGCTATAATACCATGGATGCCATAGCTTCGGTTATCTTCGGCATGATCATAGTAAAAGGGATTAAGGATAAGGGAATAACCAATAACTCCGAAATTGCCAAAATCACCATCCTGTCGGGAATAATTGCGGCTGTGGGTCTGGCATTTATCTATATCGGTTTAGCCTATATCGGGGCTACAACCGGCACCACCTTTGCCGGAGAAAATCCCGGTCAGATGTTGTCTTATATCGCCGAGGCCTTATTCGGGCCTTTAGGAAAGTTAATTATAGCCATTGTCATGACTTTAGCCTGTTTGACAACGTCTATCGGTTTAGTGGCCAGTTGTGCCGAATATTTCAGCCGCCTGACCAATAACGCTATCAGTTATAAACTGCTGGCTATTATCACTACAATAATAAGTTTTATCTTGGCTAACATGGGTTTATCCAAAATATTATCAATATCTGTGCCTATTTTGGTAAACATTTATCCTGTGATAATCGTTCTCATAATGCTGGCTCTTTTCCATAATCTCTTTAAGGGCAAGCGGGAAGTATATGTTTACTCTATTTGCGGCGTAATTTTAATTCTTATTGCCGATATCATCGGTTCCCTGGAATTGAACCTGGGAATAAAAACCGGATTTGTCCGGCAGCTGTTAAGTTATCTTCCTCTGCACCAACAAGGTTTGGGATGGGTAATTCCCACACTTTTGGCCGCATTCCTGGCTTTGATTTTTACTTCAAAAAGACAACATTCCTAATATTAACCTACAATAAGGCCCCGGACAATAAAATTCCGGGGCTATTATTTTTAAGCCAAAAAATAATTTAATTGGTCGGAAAAAGTTATATGTTTCGTATCCCATTTCCGCGGCGGACACTTTATCAGTTTATATGGAAAACCTAATCCATTGACAAATTTAAAAAATTTTTGGTCCAACCAGGGAGGTGTCCAGGCACCGGACCGGCAAATATGGACAACGGATATCTCTGTTCCGGTTTTTAAATCTTCCAACCCTAAATAGCGAATATTGTAATTGTTATTCATAAATACGAAATTTTCAGGCTTTTCAGAGGTAAAGGGACTGTAAATAATATAAGCTTCTTTAATGAACTTATTTTGTAACAGTTTTCCCAGCCAGTTGGCACAATTAACCTCAAAATCAAGGGACTGGGGACCCCCATATCCCAAATCGGCATGGGCATCAAAAAGAAATACGGTATCGCAGCCGTTATCCTGAGCTAAAAAATAGGATAAGGAGTGGGAATCGGAAACGTAGACTTTTACATCCTCCGGAAACCTGAAAACTTTTTTAATCTTGCTCCAAAACTTATCCACATCAACAGTAAGCCGATAATACTCCTGAATATTTATCCCCCTGGCCTTATCTTGGAAATACCTTTTATACCAAAGATCGACTGCAGTTCGGTCATTTTCAATATAAGAAATTAGGTTTTCCTTTTTGCAAGAAATAAAATAGTCCCAATCTACTGATAATAAACATTTCTCCATTTTTTATCACCTCGAATAAAACAATGGAAAATATGTTTATTATAGCCGTTCCATTTTCTTCTATATTTTATCTTATACCTTTAAAAAAATCAATTTCTATTGTGAATTGATTTAACTTTAGAAAAAGAATAATATCATGTATTTAAAGCAAAACCGCAGCAATTATCATAAACGAAGCTTTAAAATGTTTTCTTAAACATTAACCGGTATCCGGAAACATTCATAAGATATACTAGGCCCCTTACAGTAACAAAAAGGAGGTTTTTACGGTGTCAGAAATAAAAAGACAACAGCAGCCCATTTTACCCGGACCATGTCCTATTGACCCTGAACTAGGTATTCCCGTTTGTCCTCCGCCCACTGAAATAGATCTCATTAAAGTACAAAAAGTCTTTAATGAATGTATGCATACCCAAGTTGAAGAAGTTGTATTTGAAATTGACAAATCCATCTGCAAAATTACCACCCAAACCAAAAAAGTGCAATGTTTATCGGCGGCTGCCGATAATATAAGCTGCGAAGTTCTAGGAGAAGGAATTGTAAGAGTATCTTTTGATTTGGACGTGGCTATTGCTATACCAATAGATACCGGCGATATTGTTACCGATCTTAAAACTGTTTCTGTATCCAAAGTTTTCAGAGTGGATCGGGCAGGAGAACCGGGACTAAACGTTCAGTGTCATGTATTTCCACAATGTCTCTTCTGTTTCATCTCCAAAAGGGACAAATGTGTATGTATCTTTGATAATATTGTCGAAGAATCCTTTAATAAGCTGCCCGATAATGAAATGAAAGCATGCTGCATTAGCCTTTATAACAAATACAGCCCCATCCTGGCCCAAGTAATTAGAAACAGACCGGATCTCTCTAAAACAGCATATAAACTTTTCAAAAAATGTGTTCCTGCAATTCAACATACCGTTGATCCCAACTACGGAAACGATATAGTAATGGCCGGGGAAGATCTGACCAAGGTAGAAGCTTTTCTCCAAGAGTTAAAAAATGAAATAATTAAAGCCAACCTGCAGAATACACCCCAAGGCCAGGAATTGATTGATGCCATTAATCGGTTTGAACTGCTGAATAAATGTGCAGGCATCAGTTTATGCGACTTTTTGAGATCCATAATAGAAAACTGCAATTCCACCATGCAGGCTAACGGCAATAATTCAGCCGTATGTGTAAAACCTATCGGTGTAAGAGAAGTAACCTGCTGTGTCGGAGTATTGATCTTAATAAAAGTAGATTCCGAAGTTCAGTTATTAATACCCACCTATGGTTATCCTGCTCCGCCACCGGAGTGTGGAGAGTTCTTAGGTGAATGTCCTACCGACTTTACTCCGGAATGGCCACCTTATCCACCCCAAGGACTTCTCGGGGTAAACAATCCAAAAGGATGCAAAGGATGCCAATAAAAAATCGCCCTTCGGGGCGATTTCCGGTCCACTGCATAAAAAAGACTAAAGAGATTGCCTCTTTAGTCTTTTTTATTTTCTCCTGGATTTTCCCTTTGCCGGCTATTTGCATCACCAGCATTACTTGTTTTTAACCTGCCTGCTTTGCGGGCGCTTTCCCGCAAAATATATTCTATTTGAGAATTGACGCTTCTGAATTCGTCAGCAGCCCATGCTTCAATAACTTCATACAACTTCATGTCTATTCGCAAAGGAAAGTTTTTCTTGGCCATATTAGAATCTGTCTCTTTAATACAATGTACCGGTGTTGATAACGGGGTGAGCTGAACGGTCGGATACAATGGCTACTAATAAATTATTAATCATTGCCGCCTTTCTTTCCCCATCCAATTCAATAATACCGTCATTTTCCAACTGGGCGATTGCCATTTGGGCCATTCCGACAGCCCCCTCCACAATTTTCTGCCGCGCAGCCAAAATGGCCGTTGCTTGTTGACGTTGAAGCATGGCGCTGGCTATCTCCGTAGCATATGCCAAATGGGTTAAGCGGGCTTCCATAACCTCCACTCCGGCGGGAGCGAGACGTTCCTGCAGTTCCCGGGCCAGTTCCGCCGATACCTCTTCGGCATTTCCCCTTAGGGAGTAACTTTCATCGTCAAAACTGTCATAAGAGTATTTTGTAGCCACATGTCTAAGGGCGGTCTCACTTTGAATTTCGACAAAGGTTTCGTAATTATCTACATCAAAAATGGCTTTGGCTGAATCTATCACCCTGAAAACCACAACGGCAGCTATTTCGACGGGATTGCCCTCCACGTCGTTTACCTTCAAGGTTTTGCTGTTAAAATTCCTGACCCTTAAGGATACTTTTTTTCTTAATACCAAGGGGACAGTCATCCAAAATCCCTGATCCCGAATACTTCCTACATACCTTCCAAAAAAGGTAAGGACCTGGGCTTGATTAGGTTGCACTATTACTATGCCGGAAAGAATAATAAGGCTGGCAAATACTAAAACAACTCCCATAATAATCGTTATAATTCTCAGTTTAATAAATAACCAAACCGAAACAACCAGCAATAATAAACTAATTAATACGGCTAAAAACCCGTTTACCTTCCATGCCTGCTTTTCCATGGATTTTTCCTCCCATTTCACTTTGATATAAAAATGATATCACATTTTACAGGAAAAGTAAATTGCATAATAATACCCGGAAAAAATCTTTTCGAATGGTATCTAACCGCGCAAGGTTAAGGTTTTGCTTCGCTAGGTTAAGGTTAAATAGTTGTTTTACTGAATGATGCATCACATGAATGTAAATTTTTTGGACGCATCTGCTTTCAGGATATTCTGAATGATGAATTTCACTATAAAATTGTTTTGTGTATTGTAGGGGAGGACCTGTGTGTCCGCCCTTTCCTGTATTTATATCATTAGGTCAAGCAAGAAAGTTTGCAGAGAATTAATTCCCCGTTACAAAAATTTAGGGCCGATATGAAAACCGACCCACACTTAGATAATTCGGTGTTACAAGTCACGGTGTCACAGTGACACAACGTTACGGTGTCACGATGACACTTTCTGGCTAGTACATAATTTCCGGGTAGAGAATGGAAAGTACAATAAATGCCATCTCACCTACTACAAAGGCGACGGCCCAGAAAATTGCCTTGCGGGATGGCGGAGGACCGTCATGCAACACTTTGACGCCCAGCGGCATCAACGCTATACTATACTTAGTTTTTCAATAGCTTGTTTTTCATTAGGCAAAAAGAATATATCCTTTCCTCTGTTACATTCATAAATAAAATCTTTCAAGCTCTTACTTGGATATTTAGAAAAGTCTCCTACGATAGCTATTTTCTTTCGATAATTGATATATTTCTGCAATACCTCGCCCGCTATCCCGGTACTTAAGTCAAAAAACTCTTCACATATTGACGATTTATTTATAATCATACGGCTGCAGCTTGTTTCATAGTCAACTGTAGCAATCAAATCCAGTGCTGATTGCACATCGGTTATCAGTAAATGATCACTATTTATAATTGCAATTTCAACATTATTTTCTTTTATTACGCTAATTTGCATATTTATCCTCCGCCTTGTTAAATTATTTGTTGCGTATAAAGCTGTCGGGTCGGCACGGAGCCGACCCTCATTTGGATAATTCGATGTCACGATGTCACAGTAACACGGTGGCACGTCGCAATGACACAATATCACAACTATCACAGTTTTAAAGTGATACTCTCTTCACGTCCGCCATCCGAAGTTAGATAATATTTGGTGGCGGATATTTCCTTTTCATTTATCCATTTAACCGGTACAACATAATACTCTTCCGTACCCTCAAAAATTTTCGTCTCTTTTTGCTCTTTAACATCTAAAATATATAAATCGGTTGTTCCGTTTAACTCGGTGGCAACCTGCATGACAACAGCCGGGTTATCCTTGGCAAACAACAGCTGATTAGCTGCCGGTGACCAGAAAGCATTACCGATATAATTAATATTTCCTATCAGTTTCCCGCTGTTTGCATCAACAATACTACCCAGTCGTGATACGGAAGTACCTATATCGGCCAGGACATAATTCCCGTCAGAGGACCATTTATAGCCGGAAATCCTGTCATTTACCTCATTTACGGCCATGGGGCTCTCTGCACCCACTTGCCAGAGATACATTTCTCCTACTTCATACATCTCAGTGCCATCCTGCTGTAAAGTGTATGCCACCTTGGTTCGGTCATTGCTCCAAGTGATATTAATAACCTTAGAATTACCTTCCAGTTCCTTCTGAATTTCTTCATAACCAAAAGCTTTTTCCTGGGCCAAATCCTTCCCCTCATCCACTGGCTTTGCCTTTTCGCCTGAACAACCTGCCAAAGTAATAATCAATAAAAAAATGAGGCTAATCTTCCAGATATTTTTCATCAAAATCCCTCCAAAATTTATGGTATATAATAATTAGTTCCTACCGGGAATAATTTTCATTGCCTTTAAAACGGCAAAAATAAAGCTTATAATATTACAAGGGAAAAAATCCAAATGAAAGGTTCATAAATCATGGTGAATACCAAAAATATCAAAAGCATGGCCATTCTGACTTTTGTCACCTTTTACCTGATAAACGTCTTCTTTGCCAACAACCTGCTGGATACCCTGATGTCCTTAATCATCGTAGGAATTTTAGCAATTTTCCTTCCTTTATTAAAAGGATTCAGCGGATATATTTGCTGGAGTTTATTCGGCATAGGAACATTTTTAATGATTAAATTCAATGCTTCGCTCATGGACTGGCAAACGGGTTTAATTCAAAACGCCGGAATAATAACTCTTCTGGTAACAGTACCCATACTGGGTTTTCCTTTATCGTACTATGATTTTCAGCAGGCAATTCAAAAAATCAGTCAAAAATATTTAAGTACACCTCTAAGCTTTTATAAAATTACTACCTTGTTAACCTTTAGCCTAGGTGTAATCCTTAATATCGCCAGCATCTCCATTGTTTATCATTTATTAAGGGATACTAAAAAACAATATCCTGACTACTTATTTTCCTCTGCCCTGACCCGGGGAATAATGGCTTCCGGCATTTGGTCACCTAGTTTTGTGGGTGTTGCCATAGTACTTCACTACACCGGTCTTTCCTGGGCTGCTATCGCACCCTTAGGCTTTTTGCTGGCAATGGTAGCCCTTATTTTAAGTATTAAGTTCGAACAATCCCATTATAAAAACCACCCAACGATAGAAGCCCCTTGCCAAAAAGAGCCAAAAATCTCCGGAGAAAATCAAACCTTGCTCAAACGTTTAATAAAAGTAGGGCTTTCCCTGCTTTTTGCCATTATTTTGCTGGAATCCTTGACAGGTTTAAGTGTTCTGGTTGTTGTCCCTTTGGTCTCCATAGTTGGTCCTTTCGTCATAGCCCTTATTTGGGGCAAATTGCCCGTATTCTTTGATTCCTTGAAAAATTTCGCTAATAATAAATTGCCTGAAATGAAAAATGAAATATGTCTTTTTACCGCTGCAGGGTTTTTCGGTCATTCCCTGGATATTGCCCATATCGGGAATTCTATTTCGGATATTATTAATTCTTTAAATATTCAGCAGTCCTATTTATTTATTATAATCTTATTGGCAATTATCGTCCTTTTATCTTTGATAGGGATCCATCCGTTAATAAGCTCGTCAACTTTATTAATTACACTGCCGGTTGCCAAACTGCCCCTGATGCCTATTCAATATGCTTTGACCATCTTGATAGGTTATTCTATGGCTACAATTCTATCTCCTATCTCAGGTACCGTGCTGATTACCTCAGGAGTTCTAAAGAAGAATCCCTTTAAAATAGGGCTTCTTGGCAACGGGCTGTATACCTTTTTGCTGGTGATGGTGGATATAATAATCCTGTCCTTGATCCCATTTTAATAAGTTCTGTTTAAATGTTTTGGGCAATGACCAGCTCATCAACGGCTTTGATGATTTCATCTCCGGTATTATAATAATGAGGAGCAATCCTAATTACATCTTTTCTCGGAGATACAATAATATTTTTGCTTCTTAATAATTCTTCCGCTTTGGAAATGTTTTCACTAAAAAATGAAATCAAGCTTGCCCTTTTTTCAACATCCTCAGGGCCTGCTAAATTCAGACCTTTTTCCTGGCCATATTCTATTGCTAATTTGGTTAGTTTTATTAAATATTCTTCAATGTTACCAACGCCGCCATCCAATATCATTTTCAGTGCTTCACAAGCGGCATAAACACTGATAAAAGCAGGGGTACCCGTTTCGAAACGGCGGGTGCCGTCATGAAAAACGGGATTATTTATCTCAAAAGGTGAGACTTGCCCCAGCCAACCGGTAGCTCGGGGCTTTAATTTTTGAGCCAGATCCTTTTTGACATACAGAAAAGCTACACCGGGTATGCCCAGCAGGTATTTGCGGGTTCCGGCTACTAAAATATCAATCCCCATTTCTTTTACCTTTATGGGAATTTGCCCCGCTGCTTGATAAGCATCAACCATTAAAAGGGAACCTTTCCGATGGACAATCTCTGCGATAGCGCCAATATCTTGCTTGAACCCATTATAATAATTGACATGGGGAACAGATGTCAGCAAGGTTTCATGGGTTACCGCTTTTTCATATAATTCCAAGGGTATTTCCCCATCTATTGAGCCAATAACAGAGATATCATTTTTAAAAACTTCTTGCCTGAGCCAAATATGGCTAACGGTAGGAAAATCTATATCTGTAAAAACAATTTTATTTTTGTTTTTTTCACTTGGCAAACAGGTAGCAATGGCAGAAATAGCATCGGATACCGAGCATAATAGGGCCACCTCATCGGCTTCGGCCCCAATAAGCTGTGCAAATTTTTCCCTTGTCTCCGCAACTTTTTTTATGGTTTCTCCCCAATTAGTACCTGATTCAAGCAAACTGTTTTTATACCGGTCAATTGCATCGGAAACCGGTTTGGCCAATGCCCCTTGAGAACATGCAGCCAGATGGATGTGGGTAGCGACTATAGGAAATAAATCTCGAAAATATTCCTGGTTCACTCTAACCACCTACTAAAAAAAATTATTTCAGCCCTGGTTATTTACTTACCGCTAGGGATACCTGCGCCAGGACCTGCTCCCGGTTATCCATCAACGAAACTTTGGCAGCCTTATAGCAACCATTCTCCAATTCATAGGTTGTTCTCCAGGTTGCTATGGTATCGACATGGGAAACCCCTATAACCCGCTGGAGGGTTACTACTTCCTGTATCTCATCATTATCCAGGTCAGCAAGGACAATCTCTGAGACCGGGTCTACCCAAGTGTCAATACCTTCCAATAATTCCTCCATCCCCTGGTATTTTTCTCTCTCCAAGGGAATATAAGACTGCAATTTTGAAATCCTATCCAGAAAACTTACTTTATAATCTCCCAGATATTCCATCTGAAACCGTTCGGTACCCACTTGGTTAAATTGACCTACAGATAATATTTCCGTCCAATTCCCTTCCTGATGCTTTAAAATAATTAACCCTTGACCGCCGGCGCTTCCAGTATTATAGCGATATAATAATACTTCCGGCAGACCATCGCCATCTACATCTTTAAAGTCTAAACGGCTGTGGCTAAAATACCCCTCGTCATTGCCGGCACATATGATATCACGGTCATCCACTTTTAATGTCCAGTAAAGAGGCATACCGTCGGGATTTTGAGTAACATAATAGCTGATTTCTTTTTCTTCACCTGCTTGATCTAAAATAACCTTAGTCTTACTTAAAAGCAGGGTCTCGTCTGTAGAAATATAAAAAATACCCTCGTTCCATCGGGTTTTCCAATTAAAAAGTTTTTCAAGAATGCCTGTTTCCAGAAAGGTTCTTTCTTCAATAATACGGGCAAGTGAAACAAGTTCAACCGGTTGACCGTTAAAAACACCTGTATCCTCCCCGATTACAAAAGAAAAGTCATTTCCCTCTTTTCTGACTATTACCTTTTGTTCTTTTTCCCGAAAATCAACTTGAGCACCCCAGGCTTCTGCTACCGCTCTAAGGGGAACAAAGGTTTTTCCTTCTTCGAAAATAAGTTTCCCTTGTAAGGGATTATCGTTAAACATTATATTACTGCCTTCTTCAGCAGCCCCTATTGGAGACAAAAGTAAAGCGAATGCTACAAAAATTGCACTCAATTGTATTACCCGTTTGAGCATGACCATTTCTCCTTTAGTAAATTTCACAAGACATAGACGAATCTCCCCAGTAAAAAGTTTCCGATCATAAATATTCTTCAAATCTTTTTTAAAGGCTGCTCAATAGGCTCTAAAATCCAGAAAGTTATTTAAGTTCTCTATTAAATGCATAAATAACATGACATACATAATGGTCATAAAGCCATTCCCTTTCCTTTGCCGTTCCTTCATTGATAAAACCCAATCTTTCCGGAATAGCCATGCTCCGCAGATTTTCCTCGGCGCATCTAATCTCTACCCGCTTTAAACCTAATTCATTAAACGCATAATGGACAAGGGCTTTCACCGATTTGGTCATAATTCCTTGGCCTTGATACTTTTCTCCCAGCCAATAGCCTAAATATGCCGTCCCATTGGACCAATCAATGCGGTAGAAGCCTATGACCCCGGCTAACCTCCCGTAATACCATATTCCGGTTTGAAGTCCTCGTCTTAACTGAAATTCCTTTTGGCTTTGCTCCAGAAAATACTTTGCGTCTTCTACTCTCTTTGCTCCGTCAAGCCACGGAAGCCATTCTTTAAGATACGAACGGCAGGAATCGACCAAAGCAAATAATTCTTCGGCATCCTTAAGTTCCAGCAACTTTAATTCAAGGCCCTTTTCTATTGAAATTTCCAATATAATTACCCCTCCTATAAAAAGAACTCAAGTTTCATCCTGTTCATAAAATAAATATACTAGTATTTTTGAATATTATTACGAGGAGGATTTTTGTGTCAAAAAAAATGTTTTTATTAATGACGAAACCCAGGAAACACCTGAAATAACGCCCCTGCAAGAAGGGGATGGTCATACCCTGTCCCTGTTTTTTTCCTGTGGACGTTGCTGCTGCACGAAAGCCATAGGATTTAAGTCCGCATTATTAATTCTAAGGGCGGGCCTGTGTTGCCCGCCCTTTCGCCGTCATAATGTCACGTTGACGCTCTGTCACAATAGTAATTGAGGTCATTATACCCATTACCCATTAACAATTTCTCCGCCGTTGGGATGCAATACCTGCCCGGTCATAAAGGAACTGTCATCGGAAGCCAGAAATACATAACATGGCGCAATTTCCTCCGGCTGTCCCGGCCTCTGCATTGGTGTATTGGAGCCGAAGGTGGCTACCTGGTCGGCTGAAAAACTGGCCGGAATCAAAGGAGTCCAGACCGGGCCGGGAGCTACGGCATTAACCCGGATGCCCCGCTGAACCAACGCCTGGGATAACGACCGGGTAAAAGCCACAATGGCTCCTTTGGTTGCCGAATAATCGATTAATAAAGGATTGCCCTTGTAGGCTGTTACCGAAGCGGTATTAATAACGGCGCTGCCTTGTTTTAAAAACTTTAAAGCGGCTTTGGTAATATAGAAGCAGGAAAATATGTTGGTCCTAAAGGTTCTTTCCATCTGCTGGGAGCTAATGTCCTCAAAATTTTTCTGGACATGCTGTTCCGCCGCATTGTTTACCAGGATATCCAGTCTGCCCAAAGTGTTCACTGTTTCCTCAACAGCCTGTTTGCAAAAACTTTCATCTCCTACATCTCCCGCCAGCAAAAGGCAACGGCGGCCTTCCTCCTCCACCTGTTTTTTGGTTTCCAAAGCATCCTCGTTCTCATTGAGATATATGACGGCTATATCTGCCCCTTCTTTAGCAAAATATATGGCAACTGCTTTTCCTATACCACTGTCTCCCCCTGTAATCAGCGCAACCTTATTACTAAGCTTGCCGCTTCCTTTATAGGCAGGGTCTTCAGAAACCGGCCGGGGATTCATTAATGTCTCCAACCCGGGCTGCTTATCCTGATGCTGGGGTGGCTGAAGAATTTCCTCTTGGGGTTTATTGGACATAAGAGCACTCCTTTTATACTGTAATTATTAGAGTTATTTTCCCCAAGATTGGTGAATGTTATTTTTATCAAAGCAAATCACCCAATCAATATTTGATTGAGGTTCGTCTCTTAAATATGATTAAGAGACTGACAATTAAGACGCTTAAAATTATCAAAACTTCCAGAAAGAGATAAGATATTCTGAAAAAGCCCAATATTTTATCTACTAAGGATATCTTTTCTTTCTCATAGACGGTAAAATATAAATCTTTGTCAGGCAAGGAATTAAAACCTGCCCTGTAAAATCTTTCTCCTTCTTTATTTAAAGCCAAACTGCTTTCAACAATATAAGGCGCTTCTTTGGGCGTAACTATCTCGACAGCCAAATCTCCGAACCTGCTCCATTTGGCGGCAGGATTAAGCAAATATTGAAAAGAATAAACAGGTTTAATGGTCTTAGTCTTATCCATAGTGCCTGCCGTTTTATATTCCACCGTTACATTTCTTTGGCCCCGGGCCGGAAAATCCACCTTGTAAACCAGGACAAAAATACGTTTTAAATAATCCTGCTCCCCAAGGTCTTCCCAAAAAGCATAACCCTCGTAAGCCGTAAAGGCCTGGTCTAATGCCTTGCTGTAAAGGTTATAGAATTGAACCTCATCCAAAGGAAGGGAGCCAGACAGTCCCCATTGCTGCCTTAATTCTTCCTGGTATTGGTCTATATAACTTTTTAAATAAGACTTAAGCTCCGTTTCTCGGGAGGAAATTTGGTAGGTAAAAAGCTCCGTTGGCTCATTTTGGTCCCCGTCGGCATAAGCATTTATATTAAACTTGATATCGTTTCCCAGAACAAAAATCTCTAAAATCTCCCGCTCATAGCACCGGGAAGCAATCTTTACTTTTTTCCCGCTCCTCTCATAGCTGTTAAAACCTCTGGTAAGTACTTTGGTTTTAGCTTCATCAAACTCAAATTCAACGACAAAATTTACCCTTTCTTCAGTAGTGGGCCTAACCTCCAAAGTATAAAGGAGGCCTTTTTCATCCAGGCTGAAATGACAGGCTTGGTAGGGTTGATTGGAAACGGTGCTTAAAATATTTTCAAAAACCAGGTCATCACCACCGTTTTCCTGAAAAGAATTTTTCCGGCTTTTAACCCCATTTCCCAAATAGACTTTATAGGGAACTTGGACACCGTCAGCGGTAATAACAACATCGACGGGGGAAAAATTCCGCAAAGATGAAACAAAAGGAAAAGCCATTTGCACCGATAAATCTTGGTCGGTGGGATTCACCATCCGGTAGGCTGCCTTTACCTTGCCCCATATGGTATAGTCACGGATACTTTCATCACTGAAATCAAAGAAAAGGTTCTCCTCGGCCACTTCAACGGGGCAGTCAGGGTCTACGGCCAGTACCTCCGAGGAGGGGTACCCCTGCCAGTAGGTCGGCCCCGAATTGGCCCAAACTACTCCGGGGGAAATAAATAATAAAGTTAAAAGGAGTAATAAAATTGACCTAGGGCAAATTCTCATATTTTTCAACCTCATCCAAAATTAATCCAATACTTTAACTTTCCAACACCCGTAAATTTTAGCAGGGTAGCTTTCGGCAATTCCTCCGGTGTAGTAGATTTCTACCTGTTTTCCTGTTTCAAGGTCATCAATGGTAATTTCATTGCCTTGGGCATCAATTATTTTTGCATCTTTCACCGAAACTATAATCCTGTCTGCCGACTTTAACTCACCGGAACCTTCTGCCGGTTCCACCAGCAAAGAAGCATCGTTAATCTCCAGTACCGTTGCTGTAAAAGAATTTTCTGCACTTTCTTCTTTTTTTCCGCACCCGGCCAAAATCAAAGACAGAGCCAGAAAGATAATAAGTAATTTCCATTTTCTCATTTGAAAAACCTCCTAAAATATTTAGCCAACTTTATACAATAAGACGTTTTTTTCTCCGGTTCAGTTCCAAAAAACTCCGAAGGACAAGTCTTTCGGAATTTTAGACCGTTTAATTTTAAAGCCGTCACTATTGACGGCATTTTTATTAGTATCTAAAAACAGCTGTTCTTTATTTTGAAAATCAACTTCCTATATAACTTCTGCATATGGGGCTCATTGGAATAGTGGCAGACTTCCTCTACAGGAACCCATTTTACACCGCTGTTTTCATCATCTTTCACCACCAACGGTTGGCTGTCATCGGCCTCCACTAAATAGGCCACTGATAAATGGACATGGGCCGATACATATTGGCCCTTTTTAAAATGCCCTATCACCGGTATTATATCCAGAGAAAAAATGTCATTGGTTAAGGGCCGAGCATTCTTCACTCCTGTTTCCTCAGCCAATTCCCTAAGGGCAACGGCTAATAAATCTTCTGCTCCGTCGGCATGTCCCCCTGTCCAGGACCAGGAATTATAGATATTATGGTGGACCATGAGTACCTTGTCTTTGGTTTGATTGACCACAAAAGCCGAACTGGTTATATGGGCAAGCCGATTATTTCTGGTCAATACATCATCAAAAGCCTCGATGCACTGTAAGATTACTTCTTTATCCTGTGCTTCCTGCTCATTATAAGGAGTGTATTTTTTTATTTGTTCAAGCCAATGCATAGTTCTTCACTCTTTTCCAAAAAGATGCTATAATCCGGTATGCTGAGCCAACTAAATAGTCAGAACCGGCCTTATTGTGATACAATAAATTATCATATATTAAGTAATTTTTGGAATAGGAGCAATAACAATGTTTATGTATGTTTTTTCCATTGTTCTCATAGTAGCCTCAAACATAGTCTACAATATATGCCAGAAGTCCACTCCGGAAAATGCCAACCCATTTTCCGCTTTATTTCTCACTTATGTAACGGCGGCAATGGTAACCATAATTATGTTTTTGTTTAATAAAACCGATAAAGGCTTTTTCCAATCCTTTAAAGACTTAAACTGGACCAGCATAGCCCTGGGTATTGCCATTGTAGGTCTGGAATTGGGCTACTTATTGGCCTACCGGGCGGGGTGGAAAATCAGCCTGGGCTCACTGGTGGCCAATATTTCCCTGGCTGTTATGCTTATACCCATAGGAATTATTTTTTATAAAGAGGGCTTTGATCTTCAAAAAATCTGGGGTGTTGTTTTCTGTATTATCGGGTTAATCCTGATAAATAAGTAAACCCCTCATGATATTCCAATCATTACATTGATAATAAATGGGGAAAAAACCTCCCCAGCACAACTCCACCCAAACTCAGAAAAAGGTTAAGGCAAATATTAAGTATTCCTAAACCATAATTGTTATTAAAAAAAAGGCTTATTGTTTCATGGCTAAACGTTGAAAAAGTAGTAAGCCCGCCTAAAATTCCGGCGGTCAAAAAAAGCCTTAAATCCGGTGATATTAGATTTGTTGTTAAACTCAACTCCATAGTTAGGCCAATTAAAATACCGCCGATGACATTGACAATTAATGTTCCGTAAGGGAAATGGGGACCCCAAATTTTAATAGCATTCATGGATATTATATAACGCAAACTGGCCCCAATAAAACCGCCAATTCCAACATAAAGTATCTGCTGCAATGTTATCTCTCCCTAATTTATTAATCCTATATAACGGTGTAGACTTTCAAGTTCCATGGCAGAAAAAATTTTTATAATCATCATTTTGCGCTCCTGTTTTTAATTTTATTTTTCCCTTTTTTCAGCAACTACCTTATAGTTAGTTGCTGAAGCGGCTTCATCATGGGATATGGTAATGGCATAATCATAAATTTCGTTGGTTTCAATTTTTCGTATGGAGGTTGTAACCGTTCCGCTGCCAATGTAAGTTAACTTGCTGCCATCGGCAATTTCAAAAGTCTTTATGCCTTCGGTTTCATTTACCGCAAAACATATTTCTTGAACAAGATCTTCCCCGAAAATAAAAGCCAAATTGCAACTGTTGTTTTTCTCTTTATCATAAAAAGCAATAACGGCCTTTAACCCCGAATGGTTATCATCCTCAGCTAAAACACAATCTAAAATTTCAAAGTTATCCGGATTATTGTGGTTTAATTTTATGTGTGCCCAAAAATCGGAAATTGCGTCTTCTTTAGTATATTGGGCTTTTCCTATCCTGCCAATTGCAAAACTTCCTACTTCTTCTACCTTATTATTATGCTTATCATAAAACTCCAATTGATAAGAACCATCTATAACTTCTTTAGTAGTAAAAATATAAAAACCTTTATTAACAGGAACATCTTGTGAATATTCGGTATCTAAACTTATGAATTTTCCTCTGATTGCATTAGGATTAGAAACCACGCCATAAAAAATTATTAACGAATTGTCTTGATTTTCTAATAATCCAATATTAAACATATATTGCTGAGCAGACGCATTATAAATAATTTTATCGGCTTCCTGGTTCACTCCGGAATTATTACTGATTAATTGGATTTCATATACTCCGTATTCTATTTCGTAAACGGTTAAAATACCCTCATCAACAATTTCCCGGTAGATGTTTTTGCCTTGTTTCGGATTATAACTTTCTAAAATATATTTATCATCATATACAGTTGCCCATATTAACACTCCTGCTAAAATAAAAAAAAGACAAAAAAATGTTAATACCCTTCGATATTTCTCCATAAAACTCCCTCTCCTCCAATTACTCCCTTATGACACAGCCATACTAATTAATTTTAGTTCCCACACGCCGTTTTTAAAACGGGCTTCATATTTGGGAAAAACCGCTCCCAAATTACCAAACCAGGATACTCCCGAAATAATGGCTTTATTTCCATTGTATTCTTCCACATCTAACCACAATAAAGCTCCATCGACGGTTCTCACCATTCTTCCCTCTAGGTCGTATTCAAATTTGGTCTTATCATTTTTTACATCCTCATAATTATATACATTCTCTGCCAAACCGCTAAGTTCCTTTAAAACTTCCTCTTTTCCCCGGTCACTTAAAACAATTAAAGTATCCATTTTTACGGCAATAAACCCGTCCCCGCCGTTTTCCGCGTTAAAAGCGGCTTTTAAAACAGCGGCATACAAATCGACTCTTTTTCTTTCTTCGGGACTAACTTCTTCAGCAGCCAAATTTCCTTCAGCTTTACCTTCAGGTAAATCTTCTTGAGTACTGCAACCTGCTGTCAAAGAAATGATAATAAACATAACCAGAAAGGTAAAAAGAGTTTTTTTCAAGTTTTATCTCCTCCCAAAAGTTTCTAATTTAATTAGACGCAAATCCTTTTCTTTCGTTCCACATAAAAAAATCCAGGGATTACCTAGCGCGGTAAGCTGCGAAAGGTTAAGGTTTCGCTTCGCTAGGTTAAGGTTAAGTAGTTATCTCCAAAGAATGCCATTTTTTAAGGATGCATCCGCTATTTTATCTTATTGCATGATGCATCACATAAAAGTTAAATTTTAGGACGCATCTGCTTTTAGGATATTACGCATGATGATTAATTAAACGGAACCGATTTAGTGTGCTGTAGCGGCGGACCTATGTGTCCGCCCTTTTCAATGTTTTATTATTAGGACAAAGACATAGGTTTGCGGAGAATATATTCTCCGCCACATGAATTTGGGGTCGGCATGGAAACCGACCCCTACACATACTTAATTACTATTCGGCACTACTATTTATGAGGTATTTCGACAATTCTTAACCTCAACCTTAACCTGCGTCATTTGTAAACCATTATTACAAAATCCCTATTCCCAAAGGCCCGTGTTTTTTCTAGAATTTATTCAACTCTTTTGCCAGTACAGGCCACACCTCATCTTTAGCATAGCTTCTCATCCAAGCGGCAACACCGGCTAAACGGTATTTTTTCATTAGTTCAATTCTTTTTTTCAAAGAGGCCTCGTCTTCCAACCACATTTTATAAGTCACACCGCCCTTTTCTAGCTCGGCATAGTTTTGTCCTGTTGCCACGTCCTCCCTAATCTCTACATTGTTTTCCTTGAGCCATTTTTCCGCTCTTTCCATTGACAATGCTTGAGATTTTACAACCGGCTTTCCTTCCTCATTGTAACTTTCTTCCCACAGCCTGGTATAAAAGGGCACCCCAAGGATTACTTTTTCATTGGGTACTTGTTCTAAAATTGCTTGCAGCCCCTTCTCTACCCAGGGCAAGGAAGACACCGAGCCGGGACGGGAACTGAAAGTACCGTGTTCATCATAGGCCATCACCATCATATAATCAACAATTTCCCCCAAACTACGCCGGTCGTAAACCATAGACCAGTTTTCGCTTTTGGATATAAAAGTTACATCCAGAGAAACAACCCGGTCTTTTTCATGTAAGAGTGGAGTCAGTTCCCTGACAAACTGTACAAAAGCATCCTTATCTTTTAAATGCATGTTCTCAAAATCCAGATTAATTCCGTCAAGTTTATATAAATCGACATAGGTTAAAATCTGTTTGATAACCTTAATTCTAAGATTAGCATCATTAAGCATGGTATGGGTTAAATCAGGGTCAAATCCATTATCGAATAAACCCCATACCTGCCTGCCTGTTTGGTGGGCCCATTCTACATACTTTAAATCGGCAGAATTCTTCACTAAACCATCTTCCCGCAGACTAAACCAGGTCGGCGAAAGTACTTGAACGCCGGTTATTTCGCCAATACTTTGGGGATTAGGGGTCTTACCCCAGGCCCCTTCCCAGACTAAGAAAATCTTTTCTCCTAAAGGATTCCAGGGCAAATATTCTTCTTTTTCCAATTCAACGGTTTTAATTGAAGTCAGCTCAACATTCTTCTCATCGAGATAACCCAGATATCCGTCTTCAGTCTGAACCAAATACCAGCCGTACTCTTCCTTTACAATAGAGACCTTTTCATCATTAGTCATTTCCTTTAACCATGACGACCTGAATCTAGGTTCAGAACGCAATTTAGCAGCACTTAATACTTTGCCCATTTGAACCGGCCGGGTTAAATCATTCACAATAACAATATTAGTTTCCGGATAATAGTCAATATCCAGAGCAAGATATTCACTCAAAGGATTGCCGGGCAGGTATATTTTACCGCCATTTTCTAAAACCGGATAGGTAAAAGAATAGGGTTCTAAATTTAACAGTCCTTCTCTTTCACCCACCGGCAAATGGAAAACCTCTTTTTTAGTGGTAATAATTACTTGCTTATTTTTTTCGTCCCATTTGATATTAGGGTCTAAATAATCTTTGACAAAAGTGAGGGGTAAGTATATTTCCTCATCATAGAAAGCAGTCTCCCCGACTGTTTGGCCATGATAATAAATCTGTATTTCTTCCCTTGGATTGAGGTTGCCTTGCTGTAAACTGGGGAAAAAGTAAACTGCAAAACTCAAAATTAAAGCAAGAATAATGGTAAAGTAGCCTAGCTTATTTAAAGCCGGGGTAGTATTTTTATTTAAAGCTGTAGCCATCCAAAATTCACTCCCAATATTTTTTTACTCAGCAATATTCGACTGTTTTACCTGCTATCCTTTTGTCAATAAATGGCGAATACCGCATTTCCAATAAAAAAATCCCACCCTGTATGGTATTGAAACCAACTTGGTGGGTTTTCAAATTTCCAAAAGGTATTTTGCAAAGGTTAGTTTACAACATTTATGGGTGTTCCTTGGATAAATGCAGCAATATTTTCGGCTGTCAGGTCTACCAGCCTTTGCCTTGTTTCTACGCATTGCCAGCCAATGTGGGGTGTGATAATGACATTGGGCATAGTAAATAACGGGTTATCTAAGGCCGGCGGCTCCACCTCCTGTACATCTAATGCCGCCCCGGCAATAACATTATTTTTTAAAGCTTCTATCAAATCCGCCTCTTTTATTATAGAGCCTCGGGAAGTATTAATGATAAATGCCGTAGGTTTCATGAGCCCCAATTTTTCTTTATTTATTAGATGTTTGGTTTCAGAAGTAAGGGGACAATGTAAAGAAACAAAATCGCTGTTTTGCAGTAATTCTTCTAGACTTGCATTTTTGATATGGGGATCATCCCATTGTCTAGGGCTTCTGGTATTGACAAGTATTTTCATGCCTAAGGCCCGTGCGATTTTAATAACACTTTGGCCGATGCCGCCGGCTCCGACTAAACCTAAAGTCTTGTTTTGAACCTCAACATGGGGTAATTGATAGTACTTTGTAAAATTATCAAAGTTATTATCCTTAAGCATGAGGTGGTGCCTTATCATAGAAGAGCTTAAGTTTAAAATAAAGTTTATTACCAATTGGGCAACCGCTTCAGAGCTATAACCGGGAACATTGGAAACTATTATACCTTTTTCTTTAGCCGCTTTAAGATCAATATTATTATAGCCTGTCCCTGCTTCACAGATCATCTTAACCGATGGAGGAAATTGATTTATTAATTCCCTGCTTACAGGCAGCTCTTTGGTGATTACAATATCATGACTTTGTATTCTTTCTAAGAACTCATCGTTGTTGCTATCATCATATTTGGCTAAAGTGGCTAGCTTTTCAATGGAAGAAAAGTCAAGCTTTTTGTCATAATTTATTATTTTGACATTAACAAAAACAGCCTTATACATTTACTCATGCCTCCTAATATTTCAACAAATAGATTATATTAACCATTATAGTATAGTATATTTTATGATTGTATACAATTATAAAGTATACGATTATTGTCAAAATTTTTCGCGGGAATATTAATTTCCGTCATTTTTCGGCTCAGTACCCAAAGGCCTTAATCTCTCCTGTATTTCCTTTCGAACGGCTTTTCTGGTTTCATCAAAGAACAATTTTATGGTTTTAGCCAGAACTTCCCTTGTTTCTACCGGTAAAGAACCAATGCTTTTTACAAAGGCCCTAAGTCTAGCATTAGAAATTTTGGGGAAATCGGTTACCTTTTCAATACCTATATCGGCCAGGACACCAAATAATATATCTACAAAGTATTCCCTTTGCTGCATGTCCAGTTTATTTATCCATTCCTTGATGATGCCTTCCATCAGTAAACTGCTCTTATCCAGTTCCTTAAGATAGGAGAAACCGGTAGGTCCTACCTCCCAGGAAAATGCATCATGCTGCAGGATACCGCCAAAATGGTTGCTCCGCACTATTTTCCTCTCCCCTGCATGTTCAAGGAGCATCCCTATAATGGAAGCCTGGGGAAGATAATTGCTTATCCTGGGCAACATCTCCCGGTATTCTTTACAGAGTAACAGGTCTTTTGTAAATCCCGGGCCGTCAAAATTATGGATAGACAGTATCCTTTTTCGTATTTCCCCACTACATCTTACACCGGAATAAATGGCCAAATTTCCTCCCTTGGAATGGCCGCCCAGTCTAATGTATGAATGATTTTGCCCGGCGGCTTTTTCAAGATATTGAACAGCCTCGGATTGGGCAGGAATCTCCGGAAGAAAGCTCATATTAAAATCTTCCTTCCACCCCACCATCGTTGCATCGGTCCCCCTGTAAGCCACATAAATATTATCATCATCCAACCGGAAAGTACTGGCGGAAAACTGCTTGTCTTTCCGGGTATCAATTTGGTTTACATATTTGCCAATCCTGATTTCTCCAAAGCGTTTGGTTTTGGCCGCTTCTTTTAATAGTATGATGGTTTTGGACATAAAGGAGGTAAGAGTTAAGCTGTCTGCATCTTTATATACACTCAGAAACCTTTCCGAAGCTTCCTTTATGGTAATACTTTCTTCGGAGTTAACCCCCGGGACAATCCCGTCAAATTCTACATAAGAAATAAGGGACAAAATTAAACTATCCCCTTCATTAAAAGCCGCTTCAAAAAAACTCAGGTCTCCCCGCCATTTTAGATATGTAAAAACATTATCAATGTCTCCCGCTCTCCTGTTTAATAAAGGCATTGTAAAATACACCCCCAAAAGCCTTTGCTTTTCTTTAAACCTTCAGGCACCCGTTTTTTATCATTACCCATTCACTGCTGCCAATAATTGCGCCAGCCATTTCCCTTTCCCGACAAAACGGCATTCCCAATAGGATATTTTCAGGCATTTCGTTTAGTCCCGCTATAGACAAAGGCTTTGGGGTCCATTTTAATAAATGTCCCCTTATCGATGCCGATTTCCTTGCCGCAGCAACATTTTACCTTTCCGTTTTCTATAATTACATCGCTGTAAACTTTATTAATCCTGTCTTTATGGCAGCGTAAGACCTCACCCTGGCCAATCTTGTCATACCTCCAGAGTTTGCTTTTACAAGCGCCGCACCTGATAATTAACAAACCAATCTCCCCTTATACCGCCGTCACGATGTCACGGTGAAACGATGTCACAAACATTACCAACTACTCAGCGGCTTTAAAGTTATAAACCGGCTTAATAATATCAATGATTTCCACGGTATCCTGAATATTTTCGATAATTTCATCCATGGGCTTATAGGCTAGAGGGCAATCATCCAGAGTTGTCCTGTTAACGGTTGTTGTATATATTCCTTCCATGGTTTTCCTATATTCTTCCAGCCGGATGGTCTCTTTAGCCTTTCTCCTGCTCATTATCCTTCCTGCTCCGTGGGGGGCGGAGTAGTTCCAGTCTTTATTGCCTTTTCCAAGACAAATAAGACTGCCGTCCCGCATATTAATCGGGATCAACACCCTTTCTCCCTTGCGGGCGGAAATAGCCCCTTTTCTCAAAATCATGCTTTCCAAATCGATATAGTTATGGATGGTAGTAAACTGTTCTTCTACTTCCAGGCCCATTCTGCTTACAATCTCATTGACAATAGCCTTGCGGTTAAATACGGCGTACTGCTGGACCAGTTTCATATCATGGAGGTAGTCATTAAAACTATCCCCTTGGAGATAGGCCAATTGTTTGCTGATTTTAACCGGGCTGATTTTCTCAATCTCATTCTGGATTTCATTTTCCCGTTCTTCGGCTTTCAGCTTTTTAACTATTTGGGCCTTGAGCCTGTTTATGTCCGTAAGTTCCTTATAAGCCAGCTGCTGGTAGTATTCGGCAACCTGTTTTCCCAAATGCCTGCTGCCGGAGTGAACAACAAGATATAAGGCCCCTTGGCTGTCTTTATTAACTTCTATAAAGTGATTTCCGCCACCCAGGGTCCCAATACTCAACCTTGCCCTTTCCAGGTTAACATGCTTTTTACAGATTAATTTATTAAAGTCAATGTTTTCAGCATATTTATGCTGTTTTTTTCTAATATCAAACCCCGCAGGGATATAATCATATATAACCTTATCAAGTTTTTTGAGGTCAATATCTTTTTGCTTTAGTTTTAAGGTTTCCATACCACAGCCGATATCCACCCCAACCAAATTGGGCACAATTTTATCGGTTACGGTCATCGTCGTGCCAATGGTGCACCCCGCGCCGGCATGGGTGTCGGGCATAATTCTGATGACACTGTCTTGGACAAACTCCTGGTTGCATAGTTCGGTAATCTGAGCTATTGCTTCCCCTTCCACATTATCGGTAAATACTATAGCTGTATTATACTTGCCTTTAATCTCAATCATAGCTGCACCTTTCCTGTCAGTTATTAAATCTGTCTTTAATTTTATAGTACCATGATTTCTCTTTTAACCGCTACTCCCCTACTTTCCTGTTACCTTCTATTATCCTCTCGGCAATGGCAATCAACTTGTCTTTTACCATTATCCTTTCTTTCCACCGGTCGGGGATGGAGTTATAGCCATAATACACGCCGGCCATTCCCCCCGTGATGGCAGCTATGGTGTCCGCATCTCCTCCGAGATTGGCAGCTTCACACACGGCATCCTCAAAGGAGGAGGTGTTTATGAAACACCACAACACACATCAGGGTATCGACTACATACCCCGAAGGCTTCAGTTCATCCTTGGTCATTTGAAATACTTTCTGACACTCCGGAAATATTTCAATATGTTCCCTTATTACCGCTATTTTAGGTTTTTCATTCAGATAATCATAAATTATTAGATTATATAACCGGCAAGCCTCCGTTGCTTTCCGGTCGTAATGGGTAAGCTCACTTTGTAAAGCGGTTACCTCCCGCATTTTTTCCAAATCATTGTAATATAAGGGAACGGGCAGACAGCGCATCAGAGAACCATTGCCGGCGCTCATGCCGCCGGTTGCCTGATGAGCATAATAGGCCGCGTTCGTCCAGTCCTTGCTCCGTTTATACTCAGCCAGGGCAAGCCTAATAATGTTGCCTATGTCCTTGGGTTTCCCGTCATACCATTTGATAAAGTGTTTACCGATATCATCCATGGGATTGTCCGGGTTATCCAGGATGCCTTCCGCCACCGCAATGGTCATCATTGTATCATCGGTCACTTCTCCGGGTAATAGGTCCCAGCAGCCCCCGCCGATAAAATCTTTTAAATATCCATATTTCCTTTTAATCTCATCCCTTGACATAAACTCAAGGGTGCCGCCCAGAGCATCGCCGCAGGCAACGCCGAAAAGCCCTCCCAGTATCCTTTCGTATCTGTCCATATCAAACACTTCCTTACACTCACTAACGGTCTCAGCCAACCCGCAAGTCAACTTCTTTTATTAATTTCATCGGTAATTAATACTTTTGAAATATGCATGGCTTTTATTATATTCTCAAAACGAATGTGATGAGTAGAGCCCTCTCTAAACTTCAACCGGGCTTTCTCACATTTGCTGATAATTGAGGATAAAGGATTTAATGCTTCTATTAATTCTTTAGTTGTATATTTATCCCTAACATTTTCGCCTGCTATCAGTAATTTGGAAATATACAGGGCTTTTATTCTGTTTTTTAGAAGGGTATGCTGGGATGTACCCTCTGCAAATTTGGGCTGCATTTTTTCACATTTGCTGATAGTTGAACATACCACTCGCAGTGCTTGATCCAGTTCTTCTTTTGTATATTTACCCATATTTCACCTCAAACCCAAATTATTTACAAAAGATTAAATACTATATTCCATAGTGGATCAAATACTTGCCCCTTTTTATGGCATCGTTAAGGATTTCTATGAGGGCTTGAAGTTCCTGTGATTGAAATTGAGTATCCGCCTTAATAATTATATCCCTGAATTGCATAAGGGACTTTGGAGGGATAAGGGTTACCCCGCAATAGTCTAGTCCGGTGCCGGGCTGAGTTGAAACCTGAAAATATGTTTTTATGCCCCTTAATTCTTCATTATACTTTTCAATTAAATCTTCAATTAAATGGTCACTGACAGAAATACAATTAAATTTTTCCGGCTCATATTCACTATACCATTTATTTTCTTCAAAAGAATCAATTATTCCAAACTCATGCTTGGCCAAGCTCTCACCCTTTCATTTATACCCGTATTATGCCATTCTCACAAGTTATTTTAGAATAGGGAAAACAGCGGCAAGGCGGTACAATACTATTGTTAAAACCGTAAGTGCAGTGATCCACAGTATCATAGATTTCCAGGAAGCTTTCCATTGGTTTTTCAAGAATAAAATGCGGTTTTCATGAAATACAAACTCATGGATCCAGCCCCGTTTCCAAAAGGCAATAGCCAAAATGATTAATAAAAGAATAACAAAAACTATAACCGGACTCAGATTTTCATAAGTAAACCCGTTGCCTGTTAAATTTAACACGATATAGCCCGGCAATCGCCCCAAAAACGAAATGATTATAAGGTCGCGAATCCTAATGATCGTAAGTCCCGCAATAAAAGAAATTACATCATCGGGAAAAGTAGGTAAGAGAAAAATCAAAAAGAATACTAATTTCCCTTTTTCCCTGGTTAATCGGTCGAACTTGTCCAGGAGTTTTTTATTGACAAACCGTTCAACAAAAGGCCGCCCCAATTTCCGTGTCAAAATAATAATCATCGTAAAACCTATTGTAGCCCCTGTGATTGTATAAATAACTCCTAATACCGGTCCAAAGAGATATCCGCCGATAAGACCCATTACCTGCCCGGGTATGGGGGCGATCAGGACTTGTAAAACTTGCATCAGGATAAAGATTAACGGGCCCATTGCCCCTGCCCCAGTTATAATCCTCCGCACTTCTTCAGGATAACGGAAAACAGAAAGAAAGGGCCAGAAAAAATATATAGCACTTCCGATTAAGCCGATGGAAATACAACCCATTACTACCTGTAATACTCTTGCTCTTTTTACCATTCCTGCTCCTCCAAGTGGAACCACAATACTATCGATATTAACCCAATTCAACTAATTATTTCCATATTAAATATGGACGTGTCAAGAGTAGAAAAGTTTCGTCATAAAAATACAATCATGGCTTCAATAAGGTTTTGCCTTATTGGAGCCATGATTGTATTTTTAAAATAAACTCCGCTCCAAACGACTTTCCCTCAAACCCTTATCCCTTCTCGCCTTATGCCCATTTCCCTAATTCTTTCCATATAATAAAGTCGGTTCAAAAATTCCATATTTTCATTCCATTTAATAACATTTATTCCTTAATTCT
>JAAXZE010000113.1 GCA_012720075.1 Clostridia bacterium | reverse complement strand
TTAATTTTGTATCTTTTAAATAAAAAATAATAAATATAAATAAAAGAATAATTAAGAACGCAACTATATTTTCAATTAAGTGCCGGGGAGTTTTGATAATTCCCGAAGCCACCGAGTTCATTCCTTATAATTGTTTGAGCTAGCTTTTCGTTGATAATAAATATGGTTTGTCAACAAGCTGAGCCAACGAAGTTGGCGAAACCTTTAACCTCCTTTTCCAACTAAATAAACAAAAAATGCATGATTACCAGAAGAATCAAGCCGGGTACGCCCAATACCCCCACACCTATGACGGTAACGAAATTAACCGGCAGGTGAAAACCTACAAAACTACCGATAAAGTTGAGAATAATCAGGCCAACCAAGGCAATTACGGAATTTACTAATATTTTAACTATCCATTGAATAGGCACTATCATTACTTTAACGACAATATAAATTAAAAATAGTAAAAACAATGCGGCAAAAATTATTCCATAACCCATAAAACCTCACTCTCCTAGACAAGTTTATCTAGTAATCTATATGAGGTTTCCCGCAAAATATTACACAAGCCTTAAAGTTTTTGGCCGTTAACTCAACTCTATCTTACTGTTGGTAACCTTTTCACTGTTGGCCAGTTTCAATAAATACATGTATTTTTTTTCGGCGGATTCAATACGGTAAATGGCATGATCGATTAAGTCGGGGTCTGTTACTTCATTGAACAGATTTTTGGCGTCCTCCCATTCTTCCTTGGCTTTATTGATTAATTCAATTAAGGAAGGAACCTGGCCAATATTCTCATCTAATATCTCCGAAGGCAAGTAAATTTCCTTAAACTTTCGCACCTTTTCCAAAAACCCATGCATAGCTTATCCCTTTCCTTCCAGGAATCTTAATATTATATAATATTCTTTTCATAGTGTTTCCTGGACTAGAAAATTTTAGTCAAATCGCATGGGTTTTTAGCCTAATCCTTGTTCTTTGGCCCCAGGCCTCCCATCGCGCCACCGATTAAACCCAGAAGAGCAAAAATAGTATAGTACCCTGCAGCACCGATTTCTTTGCCCGTCAATTCCAAAATGCCCTGAATAATTAAGGTGTCCCCGCCAAAGAGCGCAAAAAACCATGCAACTATTAAAGCGGAAATTAAGCCAACGATAAGCACTTCAGCACCCCCTATTGATATCCTCAAAGCTATTGTTACAATAACATCAAGACTATTATTTTCAAATTCCATGTCGAGAATGTTCTTGAAAAATTTTCTTTGTTTTTATTGGTATGTATAATTTTTGCTTTTTCCATCATCTTTTCTGCAAAGTCAACCGCTATTACCCTTCTAAACAAAAACATGGCCTCCAGGGTATTCTTACCCATTTATAAGCCATGTTTCCTGCAAAATTTTATTCGCTTTAATTTAAACAATCTGCAAATGATAGGAATTTATTTTAGCAGACACAGTATCCTTTCAATCACATTTCCCTTCTTCCCAAAAAAGCCCGGGAAAGGGTTACTTCGTCGGCATACTCAATATCCCCGCCCACCGGTATTCCTTGAGCCAGCCGGGTTACTTTGATACCAAGGGGTTTAATAAGCTTAGCCAGATACATAGCCGTTGCTTCCCCCTCAATGCTGGAGTTGGTGGCTATTATTACCTCTTTCAGCTCTTCTTTGTGCAATCGGTCCAGAAGCTCCTTTATTCTCAGCTGATCCGGCCCGATGCCCTCCATTGGGGAAATAGCGCCATGAAGAACATGATAATAGCCTTTAAATTCTTTGGTTCGTTCAAAAGCGGCCACATCCCGGGGGTCCTCCACAACACAGATCAAGGAAGGGTCGCGGCCGGGATTGCTGCAAATCCGACAGGGGTTTACATCGGTCAAATTGCAGCAAACGGAGCAATAACCTACCTTTTCCTTAGCATTTACTATGGCTTTAGCCAGGGAGAAAGCGTTTTCCTTACTTCCCCGCAGGATATGAAAAGCAAGGCGTTGGGCTGTTTTGGGTCCAATACCGGGGAGTTTTGCCAGTTCTTCGATTAATTTTGCTACGGCATCGGCATAGTAAAACATTTAGAACAATCCCGGCATTCCCGGAAGCTTTAATCCCCCTGTAATTTTACCCATTTCCTCAGCCACCATTTCCTGGGCCTTTCTTAAGGCTTCGTTACAAGCAGCCAGCACCAAATCCTGGACCATATCGGGATCTTCAGGATCCAAAACTTCCGGCTTAATCTCTATTTCAACCAGTTCATTTTTACCGTTGGCTACAACCCTGACTACTCCGCCGCCGGCGGTAGCTTCTACCGTTTTTTGTTCTAATTCTTCCTGGAGTTTAGCCATTTTGGCCTGCATCTGCTGCACCTGTTTCATCATCTTACTCATATTTGGTCCACCAAAACCCATTTATCCATACCTCCTATTTATTCATTTATTTCAACTATATTTCCCCCAAAAATTTCCAAAGCCTTGTTAATTGCAGAGCTTTCTTGGGTATTTGTATCAACATTATTTTGTGTTTCCAATACACAGGATACGGGAACTTTTTTGCCAATAACCTCAGAAAGGGCTTTTTCCACTATACTAAGGTTCACGGGTTTATTAACCTGGTCATAGTGAAATTTATGCTCCTGATTAAAACTAATCACTAAGGAATTCCCATTTATGACCTTTGGTTTTCCTTCTATTAAAAAGGCATGGGTGGTGATTTTGTTTTGCTTAACCCGCTCCAGAATATCGCCCCAAAGCCTTTTTATCTCTGCTATGTCAAGACTAATGTCGGCTTCAACGGTAGTTTGGGTAGGGGCCTCTTCTTTTATTACTTTTGTTGTTTTAGATCGTTTTTCTTCTTTTACGGTTTTGTCTGCCTGCCTTGGCTCAGCAGGCTTTGGAATGTTTTGTTCCTCAAGACCGGCTCCTTGAAAAATAGCCTCCACCAATCCGGCTTCCAACAAAATCTGGGGTTGGCCGGTCCAGCGCATCTCCCTTTCAATCTGGCTTAATTTCATAACCAGTCCGTTTAAAAAGGAAATACTGAGTTTTCGGGCCTGTTCTTTCACTAAGGCCAGGGTCTCCCGGCTTAAAGTAATCATTTCCCCGTCGGGGAGGAGTTTTAAAAGCATAACCTGCCTATAAAATTCGATTAAATCCCTGATGACCTGTTTAACGTCCTTGCCTGACTGCAAATATTCATTTAATAACGAAATTACCTTGCCGGCATCGCCTTGGTTAATGCTTTCACTGATTTTTAAAATCTGTTCTTCCCCTAATGTCCCCAAAACCTTTTCCACATGCTGGCTTTCGATATTATTGCCGGCAAAGGCAATACACTGGTCCAAAACGCTGATGGCGTCCCGCATGCCTCCGGCGGCTTTACGAGCAATAGTGTTTAAGGCACTGTCCTCAATATTTATTCCTTCCTGCCGGACGATGGCCAACAGGTGTTCCTTTATCTCGGCGGTGCTGATTTTACGAAAATCAAAACGCTGACAACGGGAAAGAATAGTCAAAGGAATTTTTTGGACTTCGGTAGTGGCCAGAATAAACAAGACATGGCCCGGCGGCTCCTCCAAAGTCTTTAATAAAGCGTTAAAGGCTTCCGAAGTAAGCATATGTACTTCATCGATAATATAGACTTTAGCTTTGCCCTGGGAGGGAGCAAACTTTACTTTATCCCGTATATCCCGGATTTCATCAATACCTCTGTTGGATGCTGCGTCTATTTCTAAAACATCCAGAAAATTTCCCGCATTGATAGCCCGGCAATTTGCACATTCATTACAGGGTTCTCCGTCTTTTAAATCCAAACAGTTGACGGCTTTTGCCAGAATTTTGGCCGAACTGGTTTTGCCTGTCCCCCGTGGACCGCAAAAAAGGTAAGCATGGGCTACCCTGTTTTGAATAACGGCGTTTTTCAATGTCTTGCTGATATGTTCCTGACCAACAACCTCAGAAAACCGTTGAGGCCGAAAAGCACGATACAACGCGGTATAAGACATGTTTTCCTTTCTCCATTCGCTGCTAACTTTTGCTCTTTTACTACAATACCATAAAAAAAGGGGATATTAAAGGGGAAAAGCTCCCGAACCTATAGTCTGTTTAACCGCGAGCTTGAAGAAGCTAAAAAAAATTATTTTGATGAGACTGATCTTAATTCAATAATTACAGCTGTTATTAATCCAATACAAATTAAGCAAGGGGAGTCGCCCCTTTCTTAGTTAGGTAATGAGATCGCCTTATATTTATTGAGCAAAATAAAAAAAAGCCAAAGTAGATATATAATTATCTCCCAGGCTTTTTTAGACTCTAGCTATTTAAAATATTAAAGGCCGTGCACCTAACTTCGAACTAAACCTTCCGAGCGTTACTAAGGTAGTTTGCTCAGACCAGGCTGACCTGCGGCACACATAAGGGCTTACTTACCGCTGCTTCCTTCCGGACCTGACGGGGTTCATAAGTTTATGTTGCGCAGGACCCAATCCTCCTCGCCACTTGCCTTAGGCAGACCCCACAAAGCTAGCCCTCGGTTAGGCTTCGATCCCGCTATAGCGGATTGCGGGTTACAAGGCACCGCTACCTCCCCATCTAGCACGACCAAGACTAACAAATATGGGTATAGAATAAAAAAGACAGTTTTTCGAGGTTAAACCCCGCATCCTGCCCTGACTTTAATCTCCTAACGCCAAACTAATTAAAATGGCTGAGAGAGAGGGATTTGAACCCTCGGTACAGGTCTTACCCGTACACACGATTTCCAGTCGTGCACCTTCGGCCTCTCGGTCATCTCTCCGCGTTAGGCTTACTCTTTAAAATCATATATTTTGTTTTAAACACATATTTAATAGTAACACAAAATCTTGTCCTTGGCTAGAATAAATCATTTCCAAATAGCCATAAAACCATAACATTTATGGAGAACAGAGAAAATTTTATCATGAATTGTACTGAAAGTCAATCTTTTTATTGTATCCGGGGCGGCATTATAAATTGCAAGTTTAAATGCCCACCATATTTTGTAAATTCCCTGATCAAGCGATATGTAGTTCCTGGATGTCAAGGGCGAGTGCTTTTTGCTCGTGTATTTACCCTTGACATCCATACACAAGTTATCCTGTTG
>JAAXZE010000112.1 GCA_012720075.1 Clostridia bacterium | reverse complement strand
TTTGGACATCTACCTCCTTCTAAATATAGTGCGGCTGGCGAAACCTGCACTATTTTATCAATTGGAGGTAGATTTTTCTACTCATAGCTAAAGCTTTTTGGAACCACCTGCATAGCAGGTGGTTTTCGTTATACAACAAAATAACCCAGTACAAAAAGTACTGGGTTATTCTTGGTGCCGGGAACCGGAATCGAACCGGTACGGGCTTTGAGGGCCCGCAGGATTTTAAGTCCTGTGCGTCTGCCAGTTCCGCCACCCCGGCACTCAGTGGAGGCGACACCCGGATTTGAACCGGGGAATAAAGGATTTGCAGTCCTCTGCCTTACCGCTTGGCTATGTCGCCTTATTAATTTAGATATTTTCCCCGCTGCGACAAAACTCATTATACCATGTATCTCTGCCTTCGTCAATAACCATATATATGAAACACTTTAGGAAAAGTTGCTCTCTTAAGACTACTCTTGAAGCAGAAACTTTTCCTAAGTATATAGTGCTACAGATAATACAGTTCTAAGGTAAATTAGTTTCAATTAAGAGAATTTAAATATATTTCTTTATCTCTTCCAAAAGCTCTTTATTTCCCGCAGCTATCACCTTAAAGCGGATATCATTCAAAAGACCCGGGTCCCGTAGACATTCATATAAAAAATTCCCGTAAAAAACTTCGTTTTTGAAACTGGGAATAACCTCCATTATTCCCCCTGCTTCTTTTACCAAAGCATAGGGCTGGCAAACGTCGGTAATCTTTAACCTGTTGCCCGGACTGATATAAGCATCATATTGACCCGCTGCCAGCTGGCACAAATCCAGGATGCTGGACCCCAGCCTGCGGACCAAAATCTTCCTGGAAATTAAATCAATGATTTTTCGCCTACTGCAGCGGTTTTATCCAAATCCAGACCTATAACCGGTGAATCCAAAGTTTTTAAGGTCGAAGCAGAGAGTTTATACTCCAAATGATTATTTTTATAGAAAGCGCCCTTACCCCGGACTGAATAATAGCAATTGTTTGAAAAAATTTCTCTTACCACTGCAGTCTCAACAGCATCCAAACCCTTGTCGGCCAGTTCTTGGACAGTGCCTATGCCCATGGAAATAACCAGGTTCGGACAGGGAGTAAACCATGGCCGCACATTGTTGGATCCGTCAATGGGGTCTAAAAGCAAAAAATAGGTTGGATTTTCATTTAAACTTAGAATGCCCGTTTCTTCACTGATTATTACCGCCGGCAGCCCTTCCATTTTCAATAAATCAATTATCTTGGCATTAACAATATCATCAATGCCTTTTTGCAGGTCACCGGAGACATTAATATAATCATACTGCTTTAGAAATTTAGCCCGGGCACTGTAATAATTATCCTGGATAAACCTGCTTACTTCATCACATATTTTTATTAAAATTTCTAATTGTCTCATCAAGATCACCTAATAAAATTTTTCTTACGGTCAGGTAAAAAAAAATGACCGGCTTAGCCAGTCATTTTTAAATGGAGCGGAAGACGAGATTCGAACTCGCGACCCTCGCCTTGGC